>CAUJIB010000011.1 GCA_963205245.1 Pseudomonadota bacterium | reverse complement strand
AGGTGAGTTTAGAGCCATGTGCGTTGTGTGCTCTGGCGATTAGTTTTGCCCGTATCCGCCGCCTGTATTTTGGTGCATATGATAAAAAGGGTGGGGGAATTGAATGTGGTGCGCGTATTTTTTCACAGCCAACCTGCCATCATCAGCCTGAAATCTATGGCGGTATTGCTGAAAGTGAGTGTGGTAGCCTGTTGCAGGAGTTTTTTCAGCAAAAAAGATTGTAAATACTAATGAAATAAAAAATTTAAGCTAATGCTTGCAGTATTAATTTATTAGCTATATATAGCTTGTACTCCAAGAGAATGGCTGGGTGCCAGACCTGCGGAGCATTAATAAAGTGCCACGATCGGTAAATCGACTGAGCGTTTTTTGTGGAGGAGTGGCCGAGCGGTTTAAGGCAGCAGTCTTGAAAACCGATGAGGTAAGTAGTTTTTAGCCCCCTAAAAAGGGCATTTTGGTATGGAAGAATGGCCGAGTGGTTTAAGGCAGCAGTCTTGAAAACTGCCGAGGGGGCAACTCCTCCGTGAGTTCGAATCTCACTTCTTCCGCCACCACCCCAAAAATTGATTTGGGACAAATTTGGGACAGTAAACCACAACAGCTAGCCACAAAATTATAGAAACTCCTACAGGGGCTTGGAAAAGTCTAGGGGGGTGTTTTCCTCAGGGGAAATTTAGAAATCATATTTCACGATAAAAAATCATCAAAAAAGTTTGTTTTGTCCTGCTCACTGTCCAATTATTGTCCATTATTGTGATTTGCTGTGGTTTATCAAATTGTAATTTATTGATAAAATAAATATACATCACAAGTTTAGTTGACCATTGAGTTATGCAGATAACTATCTTATGTGTCTTTATAGATGGAGTTATCCATCGCTAAAAAGACAAGATAAAGAGGGCATCACATGGCAACGATTGTTACTAGAAAATCCGCAAAAACTGGGCGAGTTTCGTATCGCGTAAAAATCCGCATGAAAGGACACGCACCAGAAACCGCAACATTTGAACGCCTGACCGATGCCAAAAATTGGGCTTCTGACACTGAAGCTGCAATGCGTGCTGGTAAGTATTTTAAGACTTCAAAGAGCCAAAAGCACACATTAGGCGAAATGATAGATCGTTACAAAAACGACTACCTAAAACGCCACCCGAAACGCGAAGCTGATATTTTACAAAAACTGGAATGGTGGAAAAAGCAGATTGGCTATAAAACTCTGGCTGATATATCAAAATCCGTAATCATTGAGCAGCGCGATAAGCTGGCTAACACACCAAAGAAAAATGGTGAAGATCGCAAACCAGCAACCGTAAATCGCTTTATGACTGCCCTCAGCCATGCTTTTACGATTGCGATTAACGAATGGGAATGGATAGAAGATCATCCAATGCGGAAAATCTCCAAACTGCAAGAACCGCGTGGCAGAGTAAGATTTTTGAACAATGAAGAACGCAAGAACTTACTTGAGTCCTGCCAGCAATCACGCAGCCCGCACCTCTACCTAATTGTTGTAATCGCCCTTAGCACTGGTGCGAGGCAAGGCGAAATCCTAGGCATAAAATGGCAGGATGTGGACTTTGAGCGCAGGATTATCACGCTGCACTACACAAAGAATGGGGAAAGACGCATCCTGCCTATTTCAAATCATGTTTTACCGCTACTAAAATCGCATTATGAGGCTCGCTCGCACCATTCTGATTATGTGTTCCCCTCGCCACATCACGACCGCCCGCTATGTATCCGCATGACATGGGAAAATGCCGTTGAAAAAGCTGGGATTAAAGATTTTCGCTTTCACGATTTACGCCACAGTGCTGCGAGCTACCTCGCCATGAACGGTGCGACAACATCCGAAATCGCTGAAGTGCTTGGACATAAAACCCTCGCTATGGTAAAAAGATACGCACACCTCTCCGAAGCCCACACCAGCAGCGTTGTAGAACGCATGAATAACAAGATTTTTGGGTAAAAACTGGATATTTCCTAATGTTGTCATAACATTCTCTGGGTCTTTTTTACAAAGACAAATACGGCATATTTTTATAAAATTACCACTCAATCAAACATTGAGGGAATATCAATATGCCAAAAATTACACATAATCACTACACTCTTGAGCAATTTGCTAAAGAATATAACTACACGATTGAAGATATATTACATGTAGCGGCTAATGGGGATTTAGTATTATCCATTCACTCCAACAAATTAGAATTTGCTTATGGAAAAATAAAGTCCGTTGATAATGATTTTTATTCAGCTCTTTGTGAAAGAAAAAACATATCTGGCTTTGTTAATTTAATTAAGCCAAAAGCAGCAGAACTTGAAATCTACAAAGAAATCTCATGCTATCAATTTGAAAGTGATTTGGCAGAATATGATTATCTTTATTCGTCTGAATCCCAAAATATCACGATAAATGATTTATATATTACAAGAAAAAATGCTGACTTGTTTTTAACGAAAAACAATAAAAAAATATCGCATAATATATCTACAGCAAAATCATCTGAGGATTTTAGAGTTTACTTTCGCAATTTACTAAAAGCATCCAAAAAAGAAAAATTAAAAAATGATTATTGGAATGATGCAAAAACATTATTTCCAAATTTATCCAACAACAATTTCCGAGTAGTATGGGACGAGGAAACAAAGAATTGCCCAGAGTGGCGACAAGCAGGACGCCCTAAAAAAATAATACAAAAATAAATCAGACAACCACAAATCAAACAGCTTAATTGTTGATTTAGTCAATTCAAAAAAACTCTGCTCTTATTCCACTACCGAACAAAAAAACAACAGTCGGTAGAAAGGGATTTTATGTGTCATCAAATATCTTAAGCGTCAAACTTTTAGCTCAAAAACACCTTGCGTTCACGGAAGCATCTATTCGTCACCTTATATTTTATGAGGACACGAACGGATTTAGCGTATGCGTTCGCAGGGTGGGGCGAAGGGTGTATATTTTAGAGGATCAATTTATAAAATTTATAGAACAAAATAAAACTAATTCGTAAGGAGAATAAGAATGCTTGATTTGAATAACAAAGATAATTTGAACCGCTACGATGTTTGGCAAACTTTTGTAGCGATGGGTATCAATATCGCGCTTTTCAGCAGGTCAAAACAATGGAAAAATGAGCCGTATGTTTTTGACTATGATGTAATGATAAAAATGGGAATGGTTGAATATGATGAGCAAAATGAAATGAAAGTTTTTCACTTCAACGATGATAGCAACAGCTTTCTCAAATTTATCCAAAAGCAATTAAACGCTGATTTTTATGATGCTCTTAATTGGACATTAGATTTCATTAAGAGGACACCTCCAGATGATGGTGAAGATAACGGTTGCAGATGTGAAGATGGTGAGTGCGACCATGAGCATGATTAATAGTGCTTAACTAACTGTGTTAGGGCGACCTTAGTGTCGCCCTATTTTTTCAAATCTCCCAAAAATGGTAAAAAATATGAATAATGTAATAAGAATTGATTTTTCTAATACCAAGCCAGATTTCAACCAGATCAATGAAGATGCTATGTCCTATGCGGAGGATATTTTGTTCCACTGGTTGCCTGATGGTATAATGGAAGGCGAAGAATTTATTGTCCGCAATCCAACTCGTATAGATAAAGAAAGTGGTTCTTTCTGTTTTAATGTTCGTAGTGGAAAATGGGCTGATTTTGCGGAGTATGGTGACAAAGGTATTGGTTTAATAAGCTATGCTAAATACATTTTTGAGTTTGATAGCATGGTGAATGCTGCAAAGAAGGTTTCTGATGCTCTGATAGCTGTAAGGGCAAAAAACCATTCTAAAAAACCAAGCAAACAAAAGCCAGAATATAACCCAATAGTTCCAGTTCCTAGCGATGCACCACCATGTGATTTTATTCATAGCGAGCTTGGCAAGCCAACAAAACTATACGCCTACCACAATGCAAATGGTGATTTGCTTATGTATGAAGCACGCTGGGAATATAAGGATGATGACGGCAAAAAGCAGAAGCAGATTTATCCGATTAGCTATTGTGATTTAGGAAATGGCAAGCGTGGCTGGCGATCTAAGGCAATTCCAAAGCCCTATCCTATCTATAATCTTGACCTCATTAATGATGAGCAGGATGCAACAATTATTGTGTGCGAAGGCAGTAAATCAGCACACGCAGCTCAAAGATTGTTGCTTGATTTTGTATGCACCACCCCATTATTTGGCGCACAATCACCTGAAAGATCCGATTGGAGCGCATTAAAAAACCGAGAGGTTATTGTATGGGGCGATAATGATGACGCAGGTAAAAAATTCGCTCAAAAAGTAAAAAATCTTGCGTTGTCTGCTGGTGCAAAATCTGTGTCTATTCTTGCTATTCCCAAAGATTTTCCTGTTAAATGGGATGCTGCTGATGCTCGCACTGAAGGGTGGACTAAAAAACGAACCCTAGATTTTGTGCTAAACAATAGGCAGGAAATCAGCGAACAACATAAAGGTTTGAAGAAAATTACCCTTGATGATTTTTTGCTTAAAGATATTAAGCCACGCGAAATGATATTAGCTCCAATTATTTCTGAAAAAGGCGCGGTGATGATCCATGCTTATCGTGGGATTGGCAAAACTCATATTGCGCTGGGTATTGCTTATGCTGTTGCGACTGGCACAAATTTTTTATGTTGGAAAGCGGAAAAGCCACGAAAAGTCCTACTCGTTGATGGTGAAATGCCTGAGCATGCTCTGCAAATGCGATTAAGAGCATTAAAAAAAGCAAATGGTAATAAGCCAGAGCAAGCTGATTATTTTCAGATTATTGCTCGTGATTTTCAAGATGAGCCAATGCCAAGCCTAAACTCACCAGAGGGGCAGGAAATGGTAAATAACTGCCTTGATGGCGTGGATTTGCTGATACTTGATAATCTTTCCACGCTATGCCCTGACATCAAAGAAAATGACGCTGATAGTTGGTCTTCAATGCAAGGCTGGTTGTTGCAGCTGCGTTCTAGAAATATCGCGGTGTTAATCGTGCATCATTCTGGTAAAGGCGGATTGCAACGCGGAACATCTCGCAAGGAAGATATTTTGGACACGGTAATAACTCTTGAACGCCCAAAGGATTATTCACCAAAAGAAGGTGCAAGATTTACAGTAACCTATGAAAAAGCCCGCGGAATTTTTGGTGCAGAAGCAGAGCCTTTTGAAGTAGAGCTAGAAATGGTGGACGGAAAAGCTGTTTGGCACTGCACGCCAATAATTGATGGTGTGGCGGAGCGTATCACTCAATTATCAAAAGAAAAAAAATCTGTGCGCAAAATTGGTGATGAAATTGGTATACCAGCAAGCACAGTGCAATATCGCATAAAAAAACTGAAATCAGAAGCAAAACTATAGTGTGCAACTTGTGCAACCCCTAGGGGGTTAAACATATTGCACAGTAAAATTTATGGGGTAGCGTTATCGCTGCCCCTTATTTTTTGCGGAAATTTACAAAAAAGCGGTTTTTACGCTCATACACCGCTTTTTGCTTGTTTTACGCAGGCAACTCACAGACATAGGCAAAACAGGCAGCAAAAAGCGAAATAATGGCGATTATGGGGTGTTGTTCAGCAGCAGGTTAGAGGCTTCTTTACTTGCCATTAAAAAGCGTTTAGTTTTGTTGGATTATAAAGTCTAAGAAAACACTTCTGCCATTGTAAAGATCCAATAAATGACCGAAATTACTTTTGAAAATTATGATAAATTTGAGCGCAAGGCACTTGCGTATAGGCTGACCAAAGCCATAACAACATTCCATCAATTTTCTGATGGAGCTTATGTTCTAAGCCTGAACGCTAAATTTGGCAGTGGAAAAACCACTTTCCTCAAAATGTGGCAACACGAACTTAGCAAAAAAGGCTTTTCCGTTGTATATTTGAACGCATGGGAAACTGATTTTGACGAAGATCCAATAATTCCAATTACCTCATCTCTTATTGATAATATAAAAGTCGGTGAAGGCTCACAAAAAGCAAAAAGTGCTTTACGAGGGGCTTTAGGCGCAACAGCAATTGTCGGCAATAAATTTCTGGAACAAGCTACTGGTATTGATGTTTATAAAACAATGAAAGGCGTGGAAAGCGACCTAAAGGAAAGCGATCTTAAAGAAATTGGAAAAGGACTGTATAAAAATTATAATTTCAAATTAAATGCTTATCGCCAGCTCAAAGAGAAACTATCCACCTATGTTGAAAGTCTAGTACATAAACCTTTGATAGTTCTAGTTGATGAGCTTGACCGCGTTAGACCAGACTACAGTGTCAAGTTTCTTGAAGCCATAAAACATATTTTTCCTATTAAGGGAATTTGTTTTGTTCTTGCAGTTGATAGAGAGCAGCTAGAATGCTCAGTAAAACAACTATATGGCAATTTAGATTTTGATAATTATTATCGCAGGTTTATTACTCGTGAAATTCAACTTACCAGCAATAAAAATCCAGATCTTAATAGATTTATTGAGCAGCTTGGAGAAGAGTATTTTGATGCAAAGATTCTTGCAGGAATAAATTTTTGTTTTGAAAATCAAGGACGCAATAATCTTCTTGGGAATATAGCATCAATTAGCAAAATTTTTAGCCTAACCCCTCGCCAAATCCAAGAGTTATTCCGTATTCTGGTTCATTTTATTGCGGTAGATGATAGCAAGCAGCGTGCTGCTGATAACTGGTTAGGTGCAACAGTTTTGCTGATTGCAATAGGCATTAAACAGCAAAAAATTTACCACAAAATTGGGTTGGCACAAATAAAGGCGAATGAATTACACGAATATCTTTTGAGCCTTAATTACTCAGGCACTAGTGACAGAAAAAGATACATTGTTTTTTCTGCTATAGCGTTTAATTTACATGCTGATAATGAAGAAAATAAACAACAAAGTGCGGATATTGTTGTAGAATATGACAATAAAACTCTTCAAGAAGATGATAAACCAAACGCTCGTCGCCAAGCGATAGATATGCTTGCTCGTTCAGTAGATAGATTCGGCACAATAGAGTCTAAATCAGGTTTTCAAATTATCTATGAACGCCTAGAAGATTGGCGTTCTTTCATAGATTAACAGCCAGCTATTTCATTGACTAATTTCAATTATTTCTTTAGCGTATGCTTTGCAACACTGAGTTGGTGTTGTGGGGCTTAAGAACCTCTCCAGTAGCGGTAATTTGCATCAACCGAAACATGATGCTGCCTTTCCGTGCCTTTTGGCTGGGAGGCGGCAATGTATGTTCAGCCTTGCGGTAAAGATTGTCGCGCCGTCTACTGGCGGTTCTTAACTCCCAGTCACCATGGAAATCTGCATTTTTTGCCATTGGTGACGCTTGCTTAAATTCAAGAGGGAGCGTTCGCATGTTTTTCAAACCCAAGCCAAAACCAGAAATGAAAA
>CAUJIB010000010.1 GCA_963205245.1 Pseudomonadota bacterium | reverse complement strand
ATTTTTTGTGTTTGCCTATCAAGGCAGCGGAATGCGTATTGAGGCAGGTTATAAAGTAAATGCAAAGTTTAACAACGCCTCCGGTATTGCACTTGGCAGCGATGTAAGGGTTGGCGGGATAAAAATTGGTACTGTTTCCAACCTGTCGTTAGACGCAGAAAGTTATGAAGCAGTAGTTTCTATGCAGATTCGTAGTGCCACCGCACTGCCTAAAGATTCTTCAGCATCAATAGTTAGCAGCGGATTACTTGGTGAAAAATACATACAGGTTACACCGGGAGGCGATGAAAAAATGCTAAAAGACGGGGATAAAATTGAATTCACCCAATCTGCTGTTAATCTTGAAGAGCTAATCGGAAAATTTATGTTTAGCGGCGGCGGTGTTGATAAAGACAAAGGCAAGAAAGATGCTGCTTCTACTCAAACCCCATAATTTCTACAATGCTTAAAAGTTTTTTATTTGCACTGTTTTTACTGCTACCTTCTTTTGCTTTTGCAGTAGAAGAAACCAAGATATTAGATATTCCAGCCAGCGAATCATCAGAAGATGAGAATGTGGCAATAGAAACATCTGATACAATGAAGGCACCTGCTAATTCTGATCAAGCAGATAAAGACTCTGGAAAGAAAGCTGCGCAAGAAGTTAATTCACCATCAGAAAATAATATGGTTATACTCCGTGGGCTTAATAAAGTTATCGGGAGGATCTCTACTTTGGAGGTTCCTCTAGGTACGGTTTCCAACTTTGAAAATCTAGAAATAATCGCCAGAAAATGCTGGAAATCACTTCCAGAAGAAAAACCGGAAAATGCAGCATTGCTAGAGGTGCGGGAAATAAAAATCGGTGAAGCACCGAGGCAAATTTTCCTAGGCTGGATGTTTTCATCATCCCCTAGCATTTCTGGCCTTGAACATCCTGTTTATGATATTACCGTTCTATCCTGTGAATTCCGCAAGGATATAGAATGATAGCTTGGTTACTATGCCCTTATCTTAAACAGGAATTTTTCAACCTCGCCCCGTAGAATTTCTGATTGCTTTGACAACTCACCAGAAGCCGACATCATCTGAGAGGCGGCAACGCCAGTTTCCTGAGATGATTTTGATACTTCTTCGGAGTTCCTAACAACACTCTCATTGCCATCAGAAGCCTGATTAACATTACTGGCAATTTCTTTAGTTGCTGCTCCTTGCTCTTCTACTGCGCTAGCTATAGTATTAGCAATAGAGTTAATCTCATAAATTTTACCGCCAATATTTTTAATAACACCAACCGTCTCTGTTGTAGAATTCTGGATAGCACTTATATACTGAGAAATCTCTTCTGTGGCCTTAGTAGTTTGACCAGCAAGATTTTTTACCTCGCTAGCAACGACTGCAAATCCTTTACCTGCATCGCCAGCACGCGCAGCTTCAATTGTGGCATTGAGAGCCAGTAAGTTAATCTGCGATGCAATAGAATTAATTATTGCAACGACTTCTCCTATTTTTTGCGATGCACTGCTCAAGCTGTGCGCAGTAGTATCTGCTTTTTCTGCATCAGTAACAGCACTGGAGGTTATATGTGTTGCTTTAGCTACTTGGCTGCTTATCTCATTAATTGCAGAAGCCAGTTCTGACGTAGCACCAGATACTGTTTTTATATTATTGCCAGTTCCATTAATTTGAGTGGCAAGACTATCTAATTTAATCTTACTGGATTCTGCTATTCTTGCTACAGATTTAGATGTTGCATCCATCTCTGTGGCAGCGGAGGCAACCATATCCACAACGCCTTTAACGCTGGATTCAAAACTATCAGCAAGTTCTATACGGACTCTGCGGCGTTCTTCAGAAGATATTTTTTCCTGTTCCTTCTGCTGCTCAATCAATTTCACCACTTTCTCAGCATTATTTCTAAAAACATTTATAGATTTTGCCATATCTCCTATTTCATCACCTCTAGACATATAAGGTATAGAAAGGGATATATTGCCATTAACTATTTGGTTCATAACATTTATAATGCCGGAAATTGGTCTAAAAATAGAAACAACTGCAAAGACAGGAATAATAACCGCAACAGATAATAGAATTATAAGTGAAACTTGCAGGTATGAGCTAAAATTATCCAATATGCTTTTAGTATCCTTAGCCCATGCCAGAATCATTTCACTGGTTTTTTCCTGTTCTTCCTCTAAAAGGGAAAAATATTTCTCAAATTCCGGCAGCATGGGAAGAGCGATTTCAAAATTATCAGCAGCTCCGGTTATACTTGAGCTAAAATTAATATAATTCAGAGCTGATAATTTAGTTTTTTCCAACTGCGCCCTTATATCATCCGGTATATCAGCCGCCAAATTATTATTAATATCTTCTATAAACTCATCTGACATAGATTTAACATCTTCTTTAGATGATTTTAATAATCCATTATCATCAGTTTTAGAAGCAAGCAAAGCACTATACACATTTCCGCGTATACCGTCATGCTTCATATCTGCGTCCATATGACGCTGCTCAATTTCAATTGCAAGCTGCTGTATGGCAGACATTTGATTGTTTTTATAATTTAGAAAGAATGCCGCCAATGAGACTGTTATTAAAGATAAACCTAAAATAAAAAACTTGGCTTTCAACGATAGACTCATAATTCACTTCCTGTAAATATATTTTTTTAGTATTTATAAACTATATCAATTACATAGGCATCCTGATTATATCCTGATATGCACCGATAATTTTATCACGCACTGCAATTACAGTATTCAGGGAAAGCTCAGCGTTATTTACTGATGTTACTAAATCAGCAAGATCCACCTTGCCGGTTATAGCTTCCATTTTAGTGGCTTCGGCTTTATATTGAGTATCAATTGCGCTTTGCGCCCCTTCTTTCAATAAATCAAAGAAGGAAGATTTACTGGTTTCCTCCTGCGGAAGCGCATCACCTATTTCATCTTGTAGTTTAAGCTGGTTTCGGTAAGCATTGGCCGCGGATAAAGCGTTAACACTCATAATTTCCTACCTTTCTTATCTTAGTAAATCAATGGTTCGTGTAAGCATAGCCTTTGAGACTTCTATTACATTCATATTAGCTTCATAACCACGACGTGATTCACGCATATCCATCATTTCCACTATATTATTTACATTCGGATATAAAACATAGCCCTTCTCATCAGCGGCTGGATGTGTCGGGTCGTATTTTTTCCGGAATTCTGACATATCGTGGGTACGGCTACCAACTTTTACTGTGTTGATCCCCAACTCTTTATCCAGTGCATTTTGGAATACCACCAATTTACGGCGATAAGGCTCTTCATTTGGAGTTTTCCCTGTAGAATCAGCATTGGCAATGTTTTCTGCCACCACCCGCAGACGGTCACCCTGTGCTTTCATTCCGGAAGCTGCTATCGCCAGCGTATCAGATAATTGCATAATCCCCTACTCCTTAACCGTTGGTTTTGCCGATGGCGGTTTTGAACATATCCACCGTTTTACGATATAAATTCAGAATTTTTTGATATTCCATTTGGTTTTCTGCTATTTTTCCCATTTCTTCCTCAATCACCACGTTATTACCATTCGGGCTGCGCTCATAGGTAGAATCACGGTTTATAATATGTGAACTAGACGAGGAAGAATTCAAACCGGCAAAATGTTTTTCATCCGTAGATGCAAGCTGTAATTTTTGCGATTTCTGTGCCGAATTTGCCAGATGCTGCTTAAAATCTGGGGTTTTAACATCTTTTGCCTGATAGTTAGGTGTATCAGCATTTGCAACATTCTGAGCCAGAACACCCTGACGCTCTGATAAGTAACCAAGCTTGGTTTTCATTGCACCGAATAATGGTATATCCACAAAATCCATACACTCATCCTGTTTTCAATATAGGTAAAAATTGCCTATGTAATAGAAACATATAGTATTTTTGTATTTATATCTATATGTTTTTTATAGTTACAAAGTAATATAACTCTTTATAAGCAATTATAATGCCAGCATCATAAGGAGAATCTCATGCTTGAAAAACAGAATTGCACCGTGGTTAAAGCGGGAGAAACCGCAATTGTAGAAAAAGATGCAAAAGCTCTGCTTGGACAGGTTAAAGGCTGGGCTTTAGCACATGGTGGCAAAGCAATTTTCCGAAAATATAGTTTTACTGATTTTGATAGTGCATTTGTACTGGCGGGAAAAATCGCAACTATCGCCCAAGAGCAAAACCATCATCCAGACATTGCCTTTGGCTGGGGTTATGTAAAAATCAGGCTCACCACCCATGATGTCGGTGGATTACATAAAAATGATTTTATCATCGCTGCAAAAATAAATGCATTATAAATATTTTTACCATTTTTTTTTCAAAATCCCCCTTCCCGTCCATTTAATTTGGTATTTATAATCATTTTGTGGTCAGAGACATTCCATGGAAAGCCGCATCTAGGTCGGCGTGACACCTGCATCCATCCCTATAGTGTGATTGCGTATGAAAAAT
>CAUJIB010000009.1 GCA_963205245.1 Pseudomonadota bacterium | reverse complement strand
CATGGGTTTGCCTACAATATTGGAACGGCCAACCACCACAGCATTTTTCCCGCTTAAATCCCCCATCACGTCTTTAAGCAACATCCAGCAGCCCAGCGGCGTGCAGGGAACAAAGCCGTCGCCGCCAATCGTTAGCTTGCCAACATTTATAATATTAAAACCGTCCACATCTTTTTCCGGTGCTATGGCATTTATCACTGCTTCTTCACTCATATGTTTAGGCAGGGGAAGCTGTACCAGAATTCCATGAACTTTAGGGTTGTTATTCAACTCATCAATTTTTTTCAGCAACTCTTCTTCACTGGTATCAACAGGCAGATTGAACTCAAAAGATTCCATTCCGGCTTCAATAGTTTGCTTACCTTTGTTGCGTACGTAAACTTCGCTGGCCGGATCATTGCCTACCAGTACCACGGCAAGCCCCGGAATTATGCCTTTTTCTTTTTTCAGTTTTGTAACACGCAGCGCAATATCCTTGCGGAGATTTTCAGCAAAGGCTTTGCCGTCAATTATTTTTGTCTCAGTCATTTGAAATCTGTAGGGTTTAATGGTTTTCTTTTTTCTTTAATCGTATTGAGGCATTGCGTAAGTTCTTTGCTTATTGTCCAGCCACACTTACCATCTTTTTGCACCTCACATTTTGCTGCATTATAGCAGCTATATTCTTCACGCATTTGGCAATCAGTTATTGTTGGTTCATTAAGTGTAGATTCGCATATTTGATTGCTGCATCCACCTACTTTGCAGGTTGGTTTTTCAGCCGATGCACAAGCATTGAAGCTTGCAAACAAGCAGGTGGCGATAGTAAATATTCTAATGATTCTTATCATGCCGGTACCCCGCTGGTAGTTGAATATTCAAAATGTAACACTTCGTCAGGATAGATGAGGGTGCGCGCGGCATGGGCAGCTTGCGCCGCTTCGGCAAAACCGGAAAGTATAAGTTTTAATTTGCCTTCGTAAGTGGCTATATCGCCAATAGCAAAAATCCCTGATTCAGAAGTTGCCATATGGGGAGTGGTCACTTTTACGTGGTTATGCTCAAGGTTTAAGCCCCAGTTTGCAATTGCTCCCAGATCCATCGCCAGTCCGAAAAACGGCAGTAAAATATCCGCCTCTAACGCTTTCTTTTCACCTTCTAAAGTAGAAACTATAACTGAGTAAATTTTGCCCTCAATGCCCTCTAATGAAACAATATGATAAGGTATCACCAGTTCAATCTTTCCGCTATCCGCCAGAGCTTGTAATTTATCAGCTGATTCAGGTGCGCAGCGGAATTTAGGGCGGCGATGCACCACATAAATTTTTTCAGCCAGTTCGGATAATGAAATCGCCCAATCAACCGCCGAATCACCACCACCGGCGATAACCACTTTTTTATCACGGAAATCCTCACGCTTATTCACTAGATAAAATACGCTTTTACCTTCATATTCCGCTAAATTTTCCATAGGCGGGCGGTTAGGGCCAAACGCGCCGCAACCAGCAGCTATTATGATAGCTTTGCAGTTTATGGTGGTGTTTTTAGAGGTGGTAACATGCCAGCTGCCTGCCATTGTTCTGGTTACTTTATCCACCGTTTGCCCGAGATGGTAAGTTGGCGCGAACGGCGCAGCTTGCGTTTCTAATTTATCAATTAATTCCTGTGCTAAAATGGAAGGATGGGCGGGAATGTCATAAATTGGTTTTTCAGGATAAAGTGCTGTGCATTGCCCACCAACTGCTTCCAGCGCATCCACAACATGGCAGCGCATTTTCAGCATTCCTGCCTCAAATATGGTAAAAAGTCCTACAGGCCCTGCGCCGATTATTACAATATCCGTATCAAAATTATTCATTATAGCACTTCTCATTTATTCTCGTACGTTGTCAGGCTTCAGCTCATGTACTGAATCGTACACTTCGCTTCGCCTTTCTAGTACGATAGAAAAGCAGAAGACCTATAATTTCAATATATTTTAGCCTCTTTTATCAAGAAACTAACGAAAAAGTAATTGTTTTTTGCTATTATAAACACTTGATTTAAGTTTTTTCCTTTGTCAGGCTTCGGCTCATGTACTAAACTGCGCACTTCGCCTTGCCTTTCTCGGAGAATTCCTTTCTCAAGTGTTTATAAACTATTTTAGCAACAGGAGAGAATATTATGACCAGTCCAGCCGTAATATGCGCTTATGCTCGTTCCCCATTTACTTTAGCTAATAAAGGCGAACTGGCTCGCACTCGGGCTGATGATATTTTAGCGCAGGTGATAAAAGGCCTGCTTGCTAAGGTTACGTTAAACCCTTCTGATATAGAGGATGTGATGGTTGGCTGTGCCTTTCCTGAAGGTGAGCAGGGGATGAATATCGGGCGGATGGTGGCGCTTCTGGCTGGGCTTCCGGTAAGTGTAGGCGGAGCTACGGTAAACCGTTTTTGCGGTTCGTCTATGGAGTCTATCCATATTGCCGCAGGGAAAATCGCTTGCGGGGCAGGCGAGGTGTTTATAGCTGCGGGCGTGGAATCTATGTCCCGTGTGCCGATGGGAGGGTTTAATCCTCTGCCTAGCCCCGCTTTATATAACGCGCTGCCTGCTGCTTATATGTCTATGGGGCTCACTGCCGAGCAGGTTTGTAAAAAACTATCTATTCCTCGTGCTAAACAGGAAGAATTCGCTCTAAAAAGCCACCAGAAAGCTGCTAAAGCAGATTTTTCTGGCGAAATTGTGCCAATTACCACCAAAACAGGAATAGTTACCAAGGATGGGTGTATCCGCCCTGAAACTACATTGGAAAAAATGGCAGAATTAAAACCGGCTTTTGACGTAAGCGGTACAGTTACCGCTGCCACTTCCTCTCCTGTCACAGATGGCGCATCCGCTGTTTTGGTATGTAGCGAGGATTATGCAAAAAAACATAACCTGCCCATTCTTGCGCGGGTGAAAAGCTTCGCCACCTCGGGAATTACTCCGGAAATTATGGGGCTAGGGCCGGTGGAAGCCACAAAAAAAGCCATTTCCCGCGCTGGGCTTACAGTTTCTGATATTGATATTGTTGAATTAAACGAGGCCTTTGCGGTGCAGGCTTTGGGTGTAATAGGGGAATTGGGTCTGGACGAAAGTAAAATAAATCTTGATGGAGGTGCGATTGCCCTTGGTCATCCACTGGGTGCATCCGGCGCACGCATTACCGGAAAAGCCGCTCAGCTTCTTTCTAAGCATGGGAAAAAATATGCGCTGGCGACCCAATGTATCGGTGGCGGGCAGGGTATTGCTACGGTGCTGGAGCGGGTGTAAAACTCTACTATGGCTCGCTGCAAACGGCTATTTCCTGCGCTTCCGCTACGCATGTACCAAAGCGTACGCTTGCGTTGCGGTTCTCGGAAATAACGGTTTTCGCTTTCGCCCTAACGAGTTTTTATGAAATAGTATTAAAATACAATTGTTTGCTAAAATTACAGCACTGTCATATATAAAGTCATAAAATCTTCACACAAAAAATGTAAATTTATGGCATTATGTTATATATGGAATAATGTGTTACAACAAAACCAGATATGAAATTTGGGAAGTTATAGAGGTTAGTTATGCAGTATGATCAATACGGGATGCCAGTGCAGGAAGAAAGTTTTCTGTCAAAGCTAAACCCTTTGAACTGGAATATCGGCAGTTGGCTTAAGGGAGCTCTTGCGGTTGTAGGGTTAGGATTTTTGTTTAATAAAAATTCGGAATTAGCGGAATCAGCAGATAAATATACTGCCGGATATGCTAGCAAATTAGGCGATGCTGTAGGAAATGTATTTGAAAGCGGAAAAGAAAAAATTAGTGAGATTACAGGTACTCTTGACAAAAGTTCTGCGGTTGTTTCAAAAAAAGTAAAAGTTGCTGGTGAGGAAATAGAGATTATAACCCCTACCCAAACTTTAGCAAAATCCCAGCTTCTTAAAGATTCGGATGGTAATGAAATTCTAGGTAATGTTTATCAGGAATTTGATAGATTGGGAAAAAATATCGTATCTGAAAAAGTCGCAAAAGAAGGCAAAGCTGAGATTATTAAAAAACGGGATCATGCTAAAAGAGTGGCGGGCATGATTCAGCTTTGGAATGGAGAAGTTGACGCATATGAAGCCAGAAATGCACATCTGTATGACGCGCAAGGGCAAGTAATCGTTAATGGCGTAAATATCACCCCTTCTAAAATCAAACTTGAACTTCCGCCATTGTCCGATGACTTAGAGGGATACGGAGCTGATAAGTTCGGTGCTGGTGCTTGGAAAAATGCAAAATCATTAGAAAAACTAAAACTGTTGGAAAACAACATAGATGGCCTTACTGCTAAGAAACCGAATTTTGCCAGAAGTTCATTGCGTGATAGTGATGATGCCAGAGGTTTGTGGAATCTTATAGAGGGTGGTTTGGCTACTACAGGCGATTTTATTGCTGGTAATACCGCATTAGGGAGAGCATTAGGGTCTGACTCCCGCAGAGAAATTTATTCAAAGGAGAAGATTGAGTATCTGGTAAATGAAGGTAAATTCAAAGATGCTTTAGCTTTCGTTGATGCAGAGCACAAATATTTTGAAAAAGTTGCTAATGAAAAACTCGGCAGCAAAAAAGAAGGTGCACCTTATGGTAAAGTTGTTAATGACCTAGTAGAAATTAGAGAATATGTAGTTGCGCTTACCATGAAAGAAGAGCTTTCTAAAGCTAGCGATGGTGCGTATAAAGCTATTCTTTCTGCTGCTAAATCTGCTGACGTAGTGTATGAAGGTCTTGATGAACGAGTAAAAACCTTTATGAGGACGAATGTTCAAGAGCAAACGGTTGTTATTGAAAATGGGCGTCGTACCGAAGCAGGAAAACCAGAACAGGACAGCAGAAATAAAAAAGAAGATAAAAAGGGCGATGAAGGCAAAATTAGGACTGGTGCTAATGGTGAGCTTGAAAAACGCGAGATTGGAAGCGGTAAAGGTGATGGCGTGAATGATCGGGTTTCAATTGCTATGAAGAATGTTCGTAGCGAAGCCGGAAGCACCGGAATAATCTATGACAATAAATTCAAAGATGGTTCATTCCAGCCTGTCCCAACTATTGTTGGAAATCCTGCGGACAAAACAGAAAAATTGTCGCAGAATCTACAATAGTATTTGAATATTAATCATGAATATTTAAGCCGTAGCACTATCTCCTGCAAATGGTTGACATCTACTTTTTCCGGAGGGATTGAAATCCCGCATTTAACAATAACCGGCTGATGCCATTTGCGTGGTATAAAACGCTTCCATGAGCCAAGGAATTTGCGGGAGAATACACTGCCCCATAAGCCAGAAAGCGATATTGGAACAACAGGTACAGGATCACGGCGGATTATCCACTCAATCCCGTGGCGAAAACGACCGAGTCCGCCGGTAAAAGTAAGAAAGCCTTCAGGGAATATACAGATTAAATCCCCAGCGCGTAAGCCCTCTGAAATAGCATCAAACGCTGCTTCTACACTTTTGCGGTTGGAAGATATGGGTATTGCTTTTGCCTTGCTCATTAAATAATGCACAGCGGGCAGATGATAAATATCCTCGTCAATAACATAGCGGACATGGCGGCCGCAATAGTCAAAAATCCCTGCGTCAATTATAGGGCCATCTACAAAAGAGACATGGTTGCTGATTAATATCGCTGCACCGCTCTTGGGAATATTCTCCAGTCCTATATATTGCGGCTGATAAATAAAACGGGTAATGGAGTGTACGATTTTTCTGTAAACATTTCCGATATCAAAATTGAATTTCATATTTTTTTGTTTTGGCAATGAAACGGTCACAAAATTATACATTATGTCGTACCTCTTATGTTTTTATATTATCACATAATTAGTTAATTTTATATAAATAAACATGCTAACTATAAGTTTTTAGTAGATTTTTTCGCAATGCAAAAAAAGAAGATAATTTTATATTTTTAACTTTACATTAAAACATCTAGGTTAGAGTGATGATAAGTTTGATTAATAGTTTTGTTCAATTTTAATAGGTTAATATTATGGCAGTAGATAAAGCAATGCATATTCTGGTGGTGGATGACTACAGTACTATGCGTCGGATCATCAAAAATTTGCTCAAGCAGCTTGGCTTTGAAAATGTTGATGAGGCATCTGATGGCGGTGAGGCATTTAAAAAATTACAAGAAAAACCAGCCGGTCTTGTTATTTCGGACTGGAATATGGAACCGATGACCGGTTTGGAATTATTAAAGCTGGTGCGCGGGAATGATAAATTAAAAAATACTCCGTTCATCATGGTGACAGCGGAAAGTAAGCCGGAAAACGTAATCGCTGCCAAGCAGGCCGGTGTAAGTAATTATATCGTAAAGCCATTCAACGCAGAAACGCTAAAAACAAAAATGACCAGCGTTATCGGGGAATTCTAAAAAAATATAGGGAGTAAAACAATGAGTGATATGCAATCAACGCTAGGTAAGACCCTGTTGACCAGTATGGTGAAAACGCGTGAAAAAAAGGGCAATATTACCTTGCAGGATGTGGGCGGTATTTTTATCAATATGGCAGCTTCACTTAATCCTTCCAACAGTGTTGTTGATAGCTTTGTACATCAGGAAATAGCCAAGCTGGCTAGTTACATCGGTGAGGCAAAGAATGAGATTTTTGCTATTCAGACTAATGCCCGTGCTGAAGATGCTATTAGCGATGCGTCATTGCATTTGGAAGAAGTAGTAAAGGCAACTGAAGAAGCTACCAATAAAATTATGGATGCGGCAGATGCCGTGCAGAATGCTGCCAGCGGTATAGGTGGTGAAAAAGAACAGAAAATTATGGATGCAACCACCATTATCTATGATTCTTGCGCCTTTCAGGATATAACTGGGCAGCGTATTAAAAAAGTAATCACCTTGCTGGAAAATATTGAAGACCGCGTTAATAAGCTAAATGGTATATTTGGTGCTGCTCCAACTGTTGCGGTTGAAGTCGAGCCAGAAAAAGATCCTAGTAAAATTATTGTGCCAAAAGATGACAAAGATTTATTAAATGGCCCTCAGCATGAAGGAAAAGGCTCATCACAGGATGAGATTGATGCCTTGCTCGCTAAGTTTGGATAAGATTCTCATTGATTCCTAGCCTTCCTAGTATAAAAATAAAAATGATAAATTGCGCTAGGGTAATTTGCTGCTAAGACTGGCGTTATTTTAACTTGGCAAAATTAATTAGGATATAGACCATGGCAAATTTTCGTACAGAATCAGATTCATTCGGCAATATAGAAGTAGACTCAACCCGTTATTGGGGAGCGCAAACACAGCGTAGTTTACAGAATTTCAAAATTGGTGGTGAAACAATGCCGCAGCCACTTATCCGTGCATTTGGTATTTTGAAATTATCTGCTGCCAAAGTGAATATGGATTTGGGTGTGCTTGACAAAACAATTGGCGAAAAAATTATAGCAGCGGCACAGGAAGTGATTGACGATAAGCTCTCAGGTCATTTTCCTTTGGTGGTATGGCAAACCGGCAGCGGCACACAAACTAACATGAATGTGAATGAGGTAATTTCAAACCGCGCTATTGAGCTTTCAGGCGGAGTGATGGGTAGTAAAAAACCTGTACATCCTAATGACCATGTTAATACGGGGCAATCTTCCAATGATTCTTTCCCTACGGCTATGCATATTGCGGCTGCTTGCGAAATTTCTGAGAAATTATTACCATCCCTCAGGCGCTTGTATGATGCTCTTAAAGTAAAATCTGAAGAATTTTCTGGCATAATCAAGATCGGTCGTACTCACTTACAGGATGCAACCCCGCTTACTCTAGGGCAGGAATTTTCCGGTTATGTAAGGCAGGTGGAAAATGCAATCCGTCGTGCTAAATCAGCATTGCCGGCACTATATGAATTAGCGCAGGGTGGAACGGCAGTTGGTACAGGATTAAACGCTAAGAAAGGTTTTGCTGAGGCTTTTGCCAAAGAAGTGGCTAACATTACGGGGTTACCATTTGTTACCGCACCCAATAAATTTGAAGCACTGGCAACGCATGACGCTCTGGTGGAAACATCGGGAATGCTTAATACTCTAGCCGTTTCACTTATGAAAATAGCCAATGATATCCGTTTGCTCGGCAGTGGTCCGCGCTGTGGTTTTGGTGAGCTTTCACTACCTGAAAATGAACCGGGCAGCTCCATTATGCCGGGAAAAGTAAACCCAACCCAAAGCGAAGCTATGACAATGGTTTGCGCGCAGGTGATGGGCAACCATGTGGCGGTTACAATTGGTGGTTCAAATGGGCATTTTGAGCTTAATGTATTCAAGCCGGTGATAATTTATAACGTGCTGCAATCAATCCGCCTTATTGCTGATAGCACAGTTAGTTTTACTGATAATTGTGTAGTGGGAATTGAAGCTAACCGCGAGCGTATTAGCAAGCTGATGAATGAATCGCTGATGCTGGTAACTAGCCTTAACCCGCATATTGGTTATGATAATGCTGCAAAAATTGCCAAAAAAGCCCATAAAGAAGGCACCTCACTTAAAGAAGCTGGCATTGCTTTAGGCCTTCTTACCTCTGAGCAGTTTGATGCTTGGGTAAAACCGGAAACGATGATTGCCCCAAGCGATTAATCAGGCTGGAGTGATTTGACGTTTATTGGAGTTTCTTAAATTAGCCAGATCATTTTGCATGATATTGCTATGCAATTTATCAATATCATAACTTGTTACAGTTACTTGTGTAGTTGGTTCTGAATCGGCGGATACTGATGATACGCGATTTTTATCTCCCGTAACATTTTCCAGTTTTTGTATAAAATCGTTTGTGCTGGTAAAACCGGAATTTGGCTTATGTTCAATATTGATATGAAACCTAGCACTTTTATTATCCGCTATTCCTTTGGAAAATAAGACATGTCCTGAATTTGCGTATGCAATGGGATCTCTTTCAGTAATTGGCTCAACTTCAACAGAAATTTTTTTATCAGGAAAAGCTTGTTCAGCTTTATACTGAAGGTAGTATTTAGTATTTTCTACTTTGAAATTTAATAGTAGCGGGTGCTTGGAAGTTTGTTGAATATTAGCTGCCATAATAAATCTTATCCTGAATAAAAATTATAATGAAAATAATATATAATAAAATTATTATTTATAATATTAAGATTGTATTGCAATTTGTATATTGTTGTATTATATAAATTTTTTTACAAAAGGAATGGTGATGTTGCGTCCTTCGATGAGAGAATCTTTATCTATAATATCTACCAACCCTTTTATTTTTTCTAGGCTTCGTTCCGTATGCGTGGCGATATAAGAAATAACCTCTTCGCCTACGAGTAATTGCCTATCAGCAAATTGTTTGTGCAAAACAGCTGAAATAACCTCATCATCAGGTGTGTGTATTACTGCAAGCTGGCAGCCGCGCAAGCGTGATGTCAGGTCAGGTAAAGTAAAAGGCAAGCCAGATGGGGGCAGGTGAGAGTTCATAAGCAGTTGTACGCCTATATCTTTGCAGTGGTTAAAAAGATGGAGCAATGCTCTTTCGTAATGGCATTGCTCAATGTCTTCCACTAAACAATTTCCTGTAATTTCCTCGGGCTTAATATTGTGTGGAGAAACAATTGTTGCCCCAGTTTTTTGCGCCCAAATATAAGATAAATGGCTTTTACCTGAGCCTGCTTCTCCATAAAGGTAAAGCGTGTGTGCTGTCCAATTGCTTTTGTTAAGGACAGAATCATAAGCCTCGCTATTGCAGCTTGATATAAAAAAATTATCGGCTGAAAATATTTCAGGAAGAATAAGAGGTAGCGATAATTGCGTCATTTTCCGATTTTTATAAATGCACGGTTAAAGAATGATATGAAATAATTAACAGCCTAAACGCTTTGGTAATATGGACTTGCAAGATAGCGTGTTAAAGCAAAGCGTATGACCACCCCGATAACTGCACTAACTGGTACAGCTATAAGCACTCCGACAAAACCAAAAAGAGCCGCACCGGCAAGCAACCCAAAAATAATCCATACAGGATGCAAACCGACTTTTTCTCCAACCAGCTTAGGGGTTATAAAATTACCTTCTAGAACCTGACCAGCTATGAATACTAGCAAAACAGGTATTACTCCTTCCCATGTGCCGAACTGGAAAAAAGCGATAGTAAGACCAGTTGCCATACCAAACAATAACCCAACATATGGGAGAATAACCAGTATGCCTGTTGCCATCCCAATTAATATACCGAATTTTAAGCCAACCAGTGACAGGCCAATTGCATAGAAAGCACCAAGCAGCAGGCACACGTTAATCTGACCGCGGATAAATCCGGCTAGGGTTGCATCTATAAGCATTAATTGTTCGTGGATTATTGCTTCATGTTTGCGGGGAAGGAGGTTGAAAAAGCGGAATTTTACTACATCCCAGTCACGTAGTAAATAAAACGCTACTACCGGAGTAATAAGAATCAGTGATAACATATTTACAACTGCCATTCCGGAGAGAAATAGCCCGCCTGCCATGTCCCCTGCCAGCTTTACCATGACACCGGAAAAATTAGTGGCAGCACTTTTGATGCTTTCCGTATAGTTGTGAGGTAGAGTCCCCAGCCAGCTAAAAAGTTGTTTTTCATATTTTATTTCCACTTCTTTTAGATATGTGGGAAGATCAGTAACAAGTCCTGATATTTGATTAAAAATAGTTGGTATTATTAACAGTGATAATAATCCGATTATTATAAAAAATGATAATATAATTGTAGAAGTAGCAAGGGTACGTGAAAATTTATATTTCTCCAGTTTATCTGCCGCCGGATCAAGAAAATAGGCTATAAGGGTACCAAGGACAAACGGCAGTAAAACACTGCGGATTAAATAAATAAATACCAAGAATATTATTCCAATAGTAAGCCAGAATATCCAGCTCTTTCCATTATGTATTTTATAATCATCTTTTGTTTTAATCACGTGATACCACCCAATAATCTTTATTTTGTATCAGTCTTAAATTACTTGCCAGTATAGCGCGTGCAAAAGAGTCCGGTGAGCCACGGTAATACACAACCATATCTACCTGTTTAGGGGAAATAGCAAGCATTTCAATTCTATCTACCATTGGTAACTCGGAGATCTTTTTACGTAGCTGTGTCCATGACGGCATGGTAGAAATGCTGGCGAGCATCATTATTTTATTGCGGTCGCCTCCACGCACTGATTGAGTTACGGAGAGTTCTTCAGTCTTTTTGTGTTGTAATCCGGTGACAATGTCACGGGCAGCACGAGTGAGCAATAGATCCCTTGTCTCCTGTGGATCGGCGCGATAGCTCAAAATATTAATTTCATTGCGTCCCCGTGAAATCCGTTTTTTGGTTACAGTTAATAGCATATCCGGTTGCTGTGTAAGTTTTGCCTGCACAATAACAATATCGGTAACACCATAACGAATGGTAAGAGGGGCTAGAGAAGAAAATATAACACTGGAAATATTATCAGAATTAATTGTCATATTATCTTTTGCGTCACCATAAGGAACTATGACATCACCTGAGGTATTTTCTAACCCTACATTTTTCCACACTGCTTGCCATGGGTTGCTTTTATCCCATATGGTTATTTGATTTCCTTCCTGATAGGTGGGGATAATTAAAAAGGAACTCACAGTACTACCCCTGTCGTCCATGGCTTGTTGATTGATTTTATCAATTAAGGCTGAAAGCTCCTCACCGTCAAAGCTAATCATAAGCTGGGCATGATAGCGGTTACCGCTGATTTTTTCATCAAGAACTTCTGTGCCTTTTACCATTTTGTTGATTTTGCGAGAATCAAGGGTGGCTAGTATATCCTGTGCTTGTCCGGGCTGAGAAAGCTTGTCCAACAAATCTTTTAGAGCATCAACAGCCCCTTTTTCCATAGCCTGATTACGGGCATCAACAGCATCTTTACCGGTAACATCTACCTCTATTTGGCTGTTAACGATAGATTCTCCAGCAAAAACCTGTACTGGTAACAATATAAACATTATTAATAAATATATTATTTTCATAATTATTATGCTTGAAGGAGGCTGTTAGCTTAAGTACATAGAGTCCTATACTAAATTATTAAAAACAGCGCAAGGATAGAAGCGAAAGTATAGATTATGACAGCAAAATCGGTTACAGAAACAAGCTATAAGCAAGCAGGGGTAGATATTGATGCAGGCAACGCACTGATAGGGCGGATTAAACCTCTGGCAAAAGCCACCCGTCGTCTTGGTTCGGTAGATGATCTGGGGGGATTCGGAGCACTGTTCGATGTGAAGAAAGCCGGATATGTTGATCCTCTACTGGTTTCATCAACTGATGGGGTAGGAACAAAACTGAAAATTGCACAGTCAGCGGGCAAGCATGATACTATCGGTGTCGATTTGGTGGCTATGTGTGTGAATGATCTTATTGTACAAGGGGCAGAGCCGCTATTTTTCCTTGATTATTTTGCAACCGGAAAACTTTCTGTTGATGTGGCTGAGCAAGTTATAAAGGGCATAGCTGATGGTTGTAAACTGGCAGGCTGCGCGCTCATTGGTGGAGAAACTGCTGAGATGCCAGGAATGTATGGTGATGGCGAATATGACCTTGCCGGTTTTACAGTCGGGGCAGTGGAACGCACGCAGTTGCTGCCGCTTCCAACCTTAAAAGCGGGTGATGTGGTTCTGGGGCTGGCTTCCAGCGGTGTCCATTCCAATGGTTTTTCCTTAGTGCGTTATATTTTAGAACAGAACAACCTGAGGTTTGATTCGCCTGCGCCTTTTGCGCAGGGACAGACTATTGCTGATGCGCTGCTTGTACCAACCAAGATTTATGTAAAAAATTGTCTGAAAGCAATTCGTGCTTTCCCAGAGGGAATTAAAGCTCTAGCTCATATTACAGGTGGCGGTCTGCCGGAAAATTTACCACGGGTATTGCCAGATTCTTTATGTGCTAAAATCAATAAAAAATCATGGGATCTACAGCCTGTGTTTGTGTGGTTAAAAGAAGCAGGAAATGTTGAGGAACATGATTTTCTGCGCACTTTTAATTGCGGAATCGGCATGACCATAATTGTGGCTAAAGAAGAAGCAGAGGTGGTTAAAAATCTGCTTACCGATGCAGGAGAAGTAGTCTATACGCTGGGTGAACTTGCCCCACGCACCAATGAAGCGGTGGAGATTGTTTAGTTGATTAAACATCGTGTAGCAGTTCTTATCTCTGGCAATGGCAGCAATTTGCAGGCGTTGATTGATGCAGCCAACCAACCAGATTATCCGGCTCAAATTATGCTGATAATCTCTAATAAAACGGATGCTTATGGGGTAACGCGTGCTAAAAATGCCGGTATTGCTGCCCATGTAATTAACCATAAGGATTATAGCACTCGTGAAGAATTTGATAATACATTGAATAAGATTCTAAAACAGTATAGCATAGAATTTGTATGTCTTGCAGGATTTATGAGGATTTTATCAGATGGTTTTGTAAATGAATGGCGCGGCAGGATGCTTAATATCCATCCTTCGCTTCTTCCTGATTTTAAGGGTGCACATGCGGTGCGTGATGCCCTTGCCGCTGGGGTAAAAGAGGTGGGATGTACCGTCCATCTGGTAACAGAAGAAATGGATGCGGGGGAGATAATAGCACAAGCTAGAGTGCCGGTTTTTGCTGATGACACGGTAGAAAAATTACATAACCGTATTCACGAGCAGGAGCATAAGCTGTATCCTCACGCACTTAAAATATTGATAAATAATAAATAATTCGTACACATTTATAATATTTGCAAAAAAGTTTTTTAATTTACTTATTAGTAAGAAATATAGTATATTAAATAATGGTATAGTCTGTATTTTTGCAGTTTTTGCCAAGGGGCTTTTTGTTAATTGATAGATCGTTGTTATCGTCATGAATACTGAAATTAGTAATAATGAAACTGGTGGAGGAGGAGGCTCAACAAATGCTTTTGATGAGCTGTTTAAGGACGAGTACGCCGTTATGTTATTGCAAGGTAAAAATTCCTTTGGTGACATGATTTACAGCTATGTAAAGGTCGCCCTGCCGAATATTAAATTATTATACGCAGCACTTAATTCAGGAAAAGATTTTGCTCCCAGCGAGTTTGGAACTATTATAGCATCCGGAAAAGGTATTCCCTCCGAAGAATTAAAGAATGAAATGTCAGCGACTTATGACATGCTTAACTCGGCTAATCCTTCTTTTTCTATGAATAAGGATAATATGATAAATCCAGCTGCGCTTAAGAAAAAAGCTTGGGATGAATATTAGTTTTTTAATAAAAAAGACGTAAGTAAGTCTAGTATATGCTAGACTAGATATTCCCTAGAACTCAAAGCCAGTTAAATTACAATTCCATTTTTATGGAGCTATTTGTTGCTATCCTGCTGAATTTATCTGCTTTAGTGAAAGCTTGCAGGGGGTCAGCATTGTTTAAGATTTCCCCTGTGCCTGATTCTTTATTGCCGCCAAAACCCATGCCGTAAGCTGGTGTGCCTGTACCTCTTGGTGAATTAATCAGCGTGTGCCCTGCGCCATTTTTAAGGGCAAAAATTTCTGTTTCCTCTTTGTTTTGCGTGTAAATACCGCCTACCAGCCCTGCATTGTCAGGAGTATTTACAAGTTCAATGGCTTCATCAAATGTATCGTAAGGAACAATAAACAGGAGTGGCGCAAAAGTTTCTTTATACATGATAGCAGATTGTGTTGGCATCACGGCAAGAGATGGTTCAACAAAATAGGCCTGTGAATACTCTTTAGCAAGAAGCCGTTTGCCAAAAAGAATTTTTCCGCCTTCTTTTACTGCTTGTGTTTTCGCGCTTTCAAAACGCTGGAATGCATCCTCATCAATAAGAGCAGCATATCCATATTCATTAGAAGGATTACCAATCGGATTTACAATAACGTTAGAAGCCAGAAAATCTTTGATGTTTTGTTCCAGTAACGCAATGGTCTTATTATAAATATTTTTCTGTACTATCAGGCGGCGGGTATTGGTGCAACGTTGTCCGCTGGTGGCAAGAAATGAATTCATAATTGCGCTTATTGACCAGCGCAAATGCTCATCAGTGATTTTATCAGAAATAATTACGCCATTATTGCCGCCAAGTTCTAGAATTGGCAGAATTTTATTGTTGTTTTTCTTATTAAGGGCGGCCTTTATGCCTTGTCCCATCGCAACACTGCCGGTTGCACTTATCATATCAACCTGCTCGTGGGAAACCAGCCGTGAGCCGAGCTCCCGCCCGCCAATAATTATTTGCAGTAAATCAGAGTAATCACCAGCTACCTTGTCAAAAATTTCCTTGATAGCAATGGCAACCATCGGAGTTTTTTCGGATGGTTTCCAGATAACAGCATTGCCAGCCAGCAGGGCAGGGGCAATGGTCCAGTGTGCTACCGCCAAAGGGAAATTAAAAGAAGTTATTAGCCCAACTATACCAACTGGCGGACGTTCCTTACAGCGAGCCATGCCATTAAATTCAGGAAGTCTGGAATTTTCTATGGTTTTTATTAGAATATCAGCTGCACCTGTTACTTCAGCGATCGCTTCTTTTTCAGTTTTTCCAGCATCATAAATAATCAAATCAACTATATTTTTCTTATTTACAGTTATTGCTTCACTGAAACCGGTAAGAATTTTTTCCCGAACATGACGTGGATTTTGAAGCCATTTGTTCTGCGCATCCATTGCCTGTTTGATTTTATAAGCTAGCGTCTGACCATTATCAGCAGTAAGATTGGCTATTACCTCTCCATTGCATGGAGAGGTAATAGTAATAGAATTTTGTGCTTCTGGTTTAGACACCACCCACCCATGTTTTACGGGTGAAGTTGTGCTGGGCTTCAATCAGGCGTACCGTTCCGGTTTTAGAGCGCATAATTATTGAGTGAGTTGTTGCACCACCAGCAAAGCGGCGTACTCCGCGTAGCATAGAGCCATCGGTTACACCGCTGGCAGCAAACATTACATCGCCTTTAGCTAAATCTTCAAGGTTATATTTGCGGTTAAAATCATCAATTCCCATGCGCCTAGCGCGTTCTTTTTCTTCATCACATGAGAATATTAAACGTCCTTGCATCTGCCCGCCTGTAGAACGTAGAGCTGCTGCTGCCAGTACACCTTCCGGCGCGCCTCCGATGCCCATATACATATCAATACCGGTATCAGGGCGGGAAGTGGCAATTACACCTGCGACGTCGCCATCTGGGATTAGTTGAATCCGCGCTCCTGATTCACGTACGGCGGCAATCATATCGGCGTGGCGGTCACGTTCCAATATTACTACCACCAAATCAGAAATTTCACATTTTTTAGCTTTAGCAAGATTTTTTAGATTTTGTTTTGGTGAATTATCAAGGTCAATTACCCCTTCTGGCAGACCGCCGCCCACTGCGATTTTGCTCATATAAACATCCGGTGCATGTAGGAATCCGCCTTTTTCTGCCATAGCAATAACCGTAAGCGAATTTGGTGTGCCTTTAGCACAGATCGTTGTTCCTTCCAGTGGGTCAAGGGCTATGTCAATTTTTGGGCCGGTTCCTGCCGCATTTCCAACTTTTTCCCCGATGTAAAGCATTGGTGCTTTATCACGCTCACCTTCACCAATTACGATGGTACCATCAATAGACAGGCTGTTTAATGCTTCGCGCATAGCGTTTACAGCAGCTCTATCAGCTTCTTTTTCCTGACCCTTCCCCATCCATGCGAAGCTGGCGAGGGCTGCCGCTTCTGTTACCCGCACAGCTTCCAAGGCTAAATTTCTATCTGACCAGAAATTTTCTTTTTGTACTTTGCTTTTGTCTTTATTGATCAAATTTCCTAGTGCGCTCATGTAATTCCCCTTATACCATTATTTATTTGGCGAATGCTTATAGCGCAGATTGACTGGAATTCCAAGAATTATTGTATATTTTATTTGGTGGATTTGGTGAAATTTCGTAATTTCCCAAATAAACCATTTTTCTCATCATTAGGACCTGCGGTGAAATATAAGGAATTAGCATCGCCAAGGCTTTCACCATTGCCAAAGAGTAATCCCCATATTTTGTCAATTTTTATTGGTTTGCCGTTTTTATTGCGCATAACATCAACAAATGAACTGGTTTCAGGGTCAAACGCAGCTATTGTGCCGCTTCCAAAATTTGCCACTAACAGAGTGTTAGAAACCGCTCCAAAATCAGAAGGAGCATAAGCTATTCCCCATGGTGCGCTTAATTTTCCGTTATCTTTCCATACGGTTACCAGCTCACCCTCTTCGGTAAATTCTGCAATTTTACCGTATCCTGCCTTGGAAGTATCCTCTTCACCTGCAAACACTTCGTCTTTTTTGCAGGTTTTCTTTGTTATTTCTTCTTTAGGGCAGGCTTGTGTTTTGGCGTAAGTTACAAAAATATGGTTTTCACCAGCAGGGGTGGTGAGCGCCTGCACATTAAAAGGTGCGTATTCACCAGCATCAACTTTACCATTTTTATTATTATCAAAAGGTGTATCAAAGTTGATTGCTTCAGGTTCAAATTTACCATTAAATACTTGAATTCCTGCGTTTTTACCAAAATTGGCAGCATAGATTCGGTCATAGTTATGGCTTACAGCTAATCCAAAAAATTGCGCTCCTTTAGCTGATTCATCAATAACTACTTTAGCTTCATCCGCCCTATCAAAGTTTCCATCTTCTAGCCTGCGCTCCGTCCATGCAGAAATAATACCGCCGTCACTTGAAAATAGGAATTTAGCTGGTGCTGTAACTGGGGCTGCATCTTTTATTTCCTGTGTTATAATAAAATTTTCTTTACTGTTGCTGAATACGGTGCTGGTTGCGAATTTATCGTCGCCGCCCACTGGTAGTTTGACAGTTTTTAATTCATCCTGATGCAGTTTTTGTAATGTTTTATCGGTTGAAGAAGTTACATCGCCAACATATTCATAGCTTATATCTTTCGCAGTAATCCAGAAATGACCGCCCGCACCTTTGGGACGAATAGCTATTCCCCACGCATTAATAAAATTCTTTTCCGTAGCAAATCGTGCTTTATAAGAGGATTTATTAGCAACAAGGTTAGTCTGTGTATATACATTTTCTTGGTTTTCATTAGCATTGCTGCTGTTTGAAAATAATGTAAAAAATAGAGCAAATAATAAAGATGTAGTTGTTTTTGTCATGGTATGCCTAAAAATCAGGTGATGGTGATTTATAATTTATATATCCATTTGATGTAAGTTTTTCTCGGTGTCAGACCCTTTTACTTTTGCCTTCCTTTGGGGAGGGCATTCTCAAATGATTATAGTGCAATTGCTGATTATTGGTATTGCGAATAATTCTTAATTGCAAGTCAAATATTGTAAAATCATTATAATAAAATCATTGACCGTATATGCAAAATGTTTAATAATACCCGTATTCATAGATTGTCGCGCTTAGATTTGTTGTACGTTTCTTTCGCGTCGCGTTTGCACTCCCCCGCAGATTTTATTTTTTAAGTTATCAACCCTCCTTTTTACGTTTATATAATCATGAAACTTCAAGACCTTAAGCTGAAAACGCCGGATCAGCTATTAAAACTGGCAGAAGAAG
>CAUJIB010000008.1 GCA_963205245.1 Pseudomonadota bacterium | reverse complement strand
CCTTTACGTTGTTAAGGGCACTCGTTATTAGTAGTGTAACACTAAGTAGGCAGATGGTTTTTTTGCTGAGCATTATAACTAATCCAAATTCTTGAAGGAAACACGAAACATATATGTGGTAGATGGTTTTATATCACGATCTGTCGTATAATCTCTACCAAAACTGTTGGTGATATAAATACATTCATTGCTGAAGGTAAGAGTAGCGTAGGCATTGCGCATACTATTAAGATCAAGATCTTTAGTTGCACTGAATCCCAGATTCCATTTTCTGGTTAAGTTAACCCCGAATGCTCCGGTTATTTCTTCCCTATCTTGTAAAGTCGGGTCATTGTTTAGTGATAAATATGAGGTACTGACAGTAACAGGATAATAATTAAATGAACCAGCTACTTCATTCTGGTTAAACGCAAGACTATCCTTATCAAGCCTTGTTCGATAATAGATATATATAGGGTCATAATTAATACCTATTTTCCCAACGTAATCGGAAAAGTTACTATCGGGGTCATTGCTATAGGGGAAGTTATTGCTGGTGTTGCTGCGGTAATGTTGTCCAACCAGAAGATCTATATATTTATCGTTAAATATTTGAGCTTGACCCCGTATTCCATAACTTGCCTGTGTGCCGGTTTCTACCCTGTCATAACCAGCAAAGCGGTTCGGGCTGAATAAATTGCTGGTATTGAATTCCGGCACTTGTGAATCTTCATTGGGAATTTTATTTGAGTTGGAACTGTTAGGGCTGGCAGCAACCATAGCCACTGGTTCAATCAAAATATTTCCATTATCAAAACTATTGATAAAAGGATACCGCCAAGTAAGTGATGCTTGCGGAATTACTCGCCCAGTTTGCCCGCTGAAATTTTGGCCTGCTCCAAGCTGCTGGTCTTCTATCCAGTAAATATCGCTACGGAGTTGGGTTGCGAATTCAAGAACTTGCCCATTTTCAGTGATATAAGGCAATTTCCAGCCGGCAGTTGTAGAGATTCTACGACTTTCTGCGCCAATATCACGGGTTAGAGCCATGATATTTCCATCCATTATAAAGCGGCTGTTGTAAATAGCTGGAGCAGATTCCCAGTCAAAATCAGCCAGTGGTAATACAACCGGAGATAATCTGGAATTATCGGCAGCGGTAAGTCCCATAAATTTTAAGGCTTGTAAGCTGGCAAAACTACGGGATTTTGTTCCACTAAAATCCTGAAGAAAATCGTGCTTTTCAGCATATAGGCGGGAAGTAAGAAGAGAATCATTGCTGAAATCGTAACGGCGTAGGTAAGTATCATCGCTGGCACGGCGGACATTAAAACCCCAGTCAGTATAATCATTTATTTTGAAATGACCTTCCCCGTCAATATGTCCACGGATATTTTGACCTTTAGAATTTATACCACCGGCATCACGGGTTTGAGGTTTTGTTATGCTACCGGTTAAATTTAATGTACCGCTATCATATAGCTGGCGGTATTCTCCGGCCACCACAGGGCCTTCCAATGTGGTGAATATTGGAGTGATAGTAAAATCTTTATCAGGGGCAAGGCTGTAATATATTGGTTGTTTATATACTGTACCTAGATTGGTTGATTGTTTTAATGTTGGGGTAAGTAAGCCGGATTTATTATCGGCATTTGGGGTAGGATGGGAAAAATAAGGTGTGTAAAAAATTGGTACACCATAAATTTCCATCAATGCATCATCATATTTTACAGTTTGCTCTTCTTTGTTAATGGTAATATGTTCTGCCTCTAACTGCCATAGCGGGGTTTTGCCATCATTACCAGAATAGCAAACTTTACATGGTGAATATGCCGCTTGATAAAGTTCAGTGATATTTTCATCATGTTTTTTGGCGTTATTTGCTACAAATAATGAATTGTCGGCAAGGCGGGCTTTGAATTGATTGATAACTCCAGCTTTAAGATCATCTTTTAATTCAATATCGTCTGCAAATAACACATTTCCGGCAGATTCTAGAATACTGACATTGCCATGTGCCATAACAGTATTGTCTACTTGATCATAAAGTACATGATCGGCCAGCATGATAGTATCACCTTGTACTATTTCTACTTTGCCGCTGGCAGAGACAATTTGCTTTTCCTTATCGTAGTCAACATATTGGGCAGTGAGCAGGATCGGGTCTTTAGATGATGGTTTGCCTTTAGGTTTTATACTGGTTTTTGGAAAGGCAGGAGTAGGATTAAGGCCAACTGATACTGTAATAGCAAACGCAGAAGAGCTTGATAATAAAAGGCAGGCAACAGGCAGCAAAATGCTTATGGGTTGTAGCTTAGGGTTTAAGAAAGCAGATGTTTTTATCTTTTCTTCAATCCCTAAGCTGCAATCCTTATGCCTATTTTTTAGTGGAGTTTTTTCCATAAATTACGTTTTGCAACATACATAAAACCAGTGAAAATGGCTAAGAAAATCAAGGTTTTTATCCCCATTTGCTTGCGAGCTTCCATTTCCGGTTCAGCAGCCCATTGCAAGAAAGTGGTTACGTCATGTGCCATTTGCTCAACGCTGGCTTTAGTCCCATCAGAATATGTTACTTGATTTTCTGAAAGCGGTGCAGGCATAAGGATGTTCCCACCTGGGAAATAAGGGTTGTAGTGCTGACCATCAGTAAGGGTGACTTCTTTTGGTGTGGTTTGCCCATAACCGGTGAGTAGAGAGTATAGATAATTAGCACCATCTGGACGGGCCTTAACAATTAAGCTTAAATCAGGTGGGGCTTTACCATTAAATCCCGCACCGGCAGCTTGCTCATTAGGAAATGGAGGAACAAAATAGTCAGACGGTTTGCCGTCACGTTCAAACATATCTCCTGAATCGTTAGGACCATCTTTTACTTTATAGCTGGCAGCCAAAGCTTTAATTTCTCCTTCAGAGAAACCAATATCAGCAAGATTGCGGAAAGCGATACGGTTCAGGCTATGGCAGGCTGAGCATACTTCTTTGTAAACTTGTAAACCACGTTGGGCAGCGGTTTTATCAACGGTGCCGAATAGACCATCAAATTTCCATTCCATTTTTTTGAGATGGGTACCGCTATTTGCAAAAGCTTGGCTGGCCAAACCTAAAGCTATAATAGATGCTGCGGTTAAAACAGATTTTTTCATAATTATGATTTCCGATTAATGATGTGCGTTATGATTGGCTTTGGCAGTTACTGCAGCACTGATGCTTAAAGGTAAAGGCAGGGTTTTTTCATTGCCGCTAATAAACCATAAGATAGGGAAATAAGCAAAATATATAGCGGTACAGATGCGGCCAATAATTAAGTAGATGCCTTCTGCCGGTTGGGATCCCATATAACCAAGAATAACGGCATTGATGATAAACAACCAGTAAATTTTACTGAATAATGGACGGAATGTTCCGCTGCGTACTTTAGAACGGTCAATCCATGGCAGTACAAACATAATAAGTATGGAGGCAAACATCGCTACTACTCCGCCTAATTTATCAGGAATAGCCCGCAAAATTGCATAGAAAGGAAGGAAATACCATTCAGGTACAATATGCGCAGGCGTAACCATCGGATTAGCAGGAATATAGTTGTCAGGATGGCCTAGGGAATTCGGCGAGAAAAACACAAACCATGCAAATACCATGAAGAAAATCCCGAAACCGAAAAAGTCTTTATAGGTATAGTAAGGGTGGAAAGGAATAGTATCCTGTTTTCCTTTAACATCAATTCCAAGTGGGTTATTTGAGCCGTGTTCATGCAGCGCCCAAATGTGCAGCACCACTACGCCAACAATTGCAAACGGCAACAAGAAATGCAGGGAGAAAAAGCGGTTCAGGGTAGGGTTATCTACAGAAAAACCACCCCATAGCAAATGTACGATAGATTCGCCAACTCCGGGAATTGCAGAGAATAAATTGGTGATAACGGTAGCACCCCAGAAGCTCATTTGCCCCCAAGGAAGCACATAACCCATGAATGCGGTAGCCATCATAAGCAAGAAAATAACCAGACCGAGCCACCATAATATTTCACGTGGTGCTTTGTATGAGCCATAATATAGACCGCGGCAAATATGAATATATACCACCACAAAGAACATAGAGGCGCCAACTGCGTGTGAATAGCGCATCAACCAGCCATAATTAACATCACGCATAATTTTCTCTACACTGTCAAAAGCAAGGGAGACATGCGGAGCATAATGCATGGAAAGGAATAAACCGGTAAGGATTTGCAGCACAAGGCAAATACCGGCGATAGAGCCGAAATTCCACCAGTAATTAAGATTTCGCGGTGCAGGATATTTACTGCCAAGGCTATTATCAAGAAATGAGAAAATCGGTAGGCGGTATTCAATCCAGCCTTTTACACCAGGTGCTTGTGTTTTAGGTTCGTGAGCCATAGTTTTTACTAGCCAATCTTAATACGGTTATCTGATAGAAAAGTATATTTGGGAACATCAAGGTTTCTAGGAGCGGGACCTTTGCGGATACGACCGGCAGTATCATAATGTGATCCATGGCAAGGGCAGAACCATCCGCCACCGTCATTACCACCATACTCGCCAGCACCGCCAAGCGGGATACAGCCTAAGTGGGTACAAACACCAACCATTACCAGCCATTGTTCATGACCTTTTGTTACGCGCTCTTCATCTTTTTGCGGATGTTTCAATTCGCTTAAAGGAACTTTGCGTGATTCTTCAATATCCTCTTTGGTACGGTGGCGGATGAATACAGGTACGCCACGCCATTTTACTTTAATAGTTTGACCTTCTTTAACTGGGGATAAATCCACCTCAATAGATGAAAGGGCAAGAACGTCTGCTGCCGGATTCATACTATCAATAAACGGCCAAGCAACTGATGCACCACCAACTGCTGCTAAGGCTCCGGCAGTGAGAGCCATAAAATCGCGGCGTGTAGCACCAGTATTATCGTTAGAATTTTTGCTGGAAAGCAAGGTAGCTTGTGTATTTTGACTCATGAAATAATCTCTACAAAAAAATAATACTGTGAGTTTCTATAACAAAACCCTAGTAAGTTTCAACCATTAGATTGAAATTAAATTCAATTTTTGTGAGATGAATATAAAAAATCAGGAAATTAATGCTTCATTGTGTTAAGCATTGTCATAATCCAAGCCATAACATGGTTGCCCATGATCTCGAATTTACCTACCCAACCACCAGCAACGTTCAGGCATTCCCCAACTGTATCCATGTTAAACATGCATACGCCAAAACCAGATCCAAAAGCGGCAAGAGTTATGCCTAGCACGGGTAAAACGGCACCGGAGCTGCGAACCATATATTATCTCCTGATATATTATTTATAGTAAATATATGGTGACAGATTTTTACTATATTATAAATTAGTTTTTTATGAAGTTTTGATTACAATTTAACATGTTGATTAGTATGAATATAGCTTTATTTGAGCCAGATATTCCACAAAATACAGGGAGTATAATGCGTTTATGCGCATGTCTTGGGGTGCGTTTGCACATTATAGAGCCGTGCGGATTTTTATTGGATGATAAGCAGTTAAAGCGGGTGGCGATGGATTATAGTGTGAAAGCAGAAGTAAAAAGGCATAGTTCATGGCAGAAATTTTTAGAAAATTTAACAGAGAACCAGCGCATAGTTTTATTAAGCACTAAAGCAAAAGATATTTATACGGATTTTATTTTTAATGATAATGATATATTGCTTCTGGGGCGTGAATCATCAGGAGTACCGGATTATGTATTAGAAGCTAGCCACGCACAAATAAAAATACCGATGTATGGGGGAGCGCGTTCGTTAAATGTTGCGCTTGCTACTAGTATGGTGTTGGGTGAGGCATTAAGGCAAACCGGAAATTTATGTGGAGGATTAAAAAATGATTGAACAGCAAAAACAGCAGGCTACAGCATGGTTTCGCGCACTTAGAGATGATATTTGTGGGCGTTTTGAGGCATTGGAAGATGAACTGTCGGGAAGTGCTAGCCCAGCAGGGCGTTTTGTGCGCACACCATGGCAACGTGAAGGCGGTGGCGGTGGTGAAATATCGGTTATGAAAGGGCGTGTATTTGAAAAAGTCGGAGTCAATATATCCACTGTTTATGGTGAATTTTCAGATATAATGCGTAAGGAAATTCCAGGTGCTGATGCCGATCCGCGCTTTTGGGCAAGTGGTATTTCGCTGGTGGCGCATATGCAATCTCCTCTTGTGCCTGCTGTGCATATGAATACGCGGATGATTGTAGTGGGAGAAAACAAAAGCTGGTTTGGCGGGGGAGGGGATTTAACACCCGTATATCCGGTTGAACAAGATACGCAGGATTTTCATGCCGCCTTTAAGGTATCCTGTGATAAGTTTGATCCGGAATATTATCCTAAATTCAAAAAATGGTGTGATGAATATTTTTTCCTAAAACATCGTAATGAACCACGCGGGGTAGGGGGAATTTTTTATGATTATATCAACACCGGTAATTGGCAGAATGATTTTGCCTTTACCCAAGAAGTGGGAAAAACTTTCGCGGATATTTATCCGCAGATAGTTCGCCGTAACATGCAAAAATCATGGACAGAGGAAGAACGTCACCAGCAATTGATAAAGCGCGGGCGATATGTTGAATTCAACCTGCTTTATGACCGTGGTACACGTTTTGGATTAATGACAGGCGGTAATACCGAGGCGATACTTATGTCTCTACCGCCAGAGGTCAAATGGGTTTAATGCCGGATGACTGATAACAACTTCTTTTTTGTATCTGCAATCTATATCAGTTATCCTGCTTAGCTTCTATATCAGCGAGATTTTTCCAATTAGAAATAGAAGCAAGGGTGAAATAGATAAATGGAATCCAGCCTTTGTCGCGCAGGGCAAGGTAAGCTTTATTAGGTAAAGCATTCAAAGCTTTTTCATCAATCATTTGAAATCCAGAAAGTTGAGCTTTCCTACCAGAACTAAGCACTACTTCAGAGCTATAAGGTTGAAGTAATTTATGTTCCTGTAAATCAGCACAGAAGCCACTGGTAATAATATGGTGCTGATAAAAAGAAGTGCAGAATTTAAGGGCGTTATTGGTAAATTCGGTAGCTTCTCCATTATCGTTATATAACTTGCTTGCCCCATCTTTTTGGGTATTAGAAAAAGATTCTGCTGCTTCATCTACACAGAGGAAAAACTTTTTTTCTTTAGTATGTTCCATAAAAATAAAAGGATATTGACGAACATAGGCTGGAAGATAAGTTCCCTGCCGCCATGAATTATCTGGGTTTATGAAGTAATTTTCCTGTTCTAAGCCAACAATGGCCACTGGCAATGGGTTTTCACCAACAGTAAAAACAATAGGGTAGGTTTTAGAAGCTTCAATAAATTCTATGGTATTAAGAGGAATAGAATTAACGTTTTTAGCGAATGGGAAATTATTCTTGTGAATAACAGAAGATGTAGCGTGGCGGAGACTATCTAAAGGAATGGGCTGTTTATAAAAAAGCGGCAAGCCAGAAGGTGGTATACCTTCTGGCTTGTTACTTGGTTTTTTATTAGATGTTGCCATTATAAATTATTATTGCTGTACAATTGCGCAGGTTTTCATATCAAAATTATTATTAAAACCAGAGCCTAAGAAGTTATTGCCGCAGTTTGGTTCACCACCACCTGCTGCCGGTTCTAAAGCTGCTAGGTTAGCAGGTGTGCCACCTGCTGCTGGTTCTAGGTTGCCAAGCTGACCAGGAGTAAGGTTGGCTGGATTTTGTACAGAAGCACCACTGCCGCCTGTTGAGCTAAGCAAGCTTAGGCTTAGGGTTGGCACGCTATATTGCGGAGATGTTTCATTAGGGTTGTTGGTAATAGTACGACCTGCATAAGAGAATAAACCAAGTACAGGATATTCTTCAAATTCGGTAAGACCATCAAGACCATTTAAGCGTGCTGATGTAAAGAAGTCTTTATAGAACACGTTTCCGATAGTTGGGATACCATCCTGAACGTCTATGGTTTTTGCTTCTGCTGCATCACGTTGTGCTAAAGTGAAATCACTAGCGCGTACACCTTCAAAAAATTGTTGGCTGGCATCTAGTGAATCAGCTTGTGCTAAAGAACCACCAGCTGACATAGCGTTGTTTTGCAGTACAAAATAGAAGTTTTGACCAGTAAAGCTGCTGGTGTTACTCGCAAACTGCATAGAGCTACCCGCGCCATCTATCAAAACACCGATATCTCCACCGGTAATATTGAGACCACGTACCAATGTACCACCGGAAGCATTATGGATGAACATGCCTATACCGCCTGTCGGGACATTCATGGTAGCTTCACGGATGAAGGCATTTTGGCTGTTATCTAAATCTATACCCAATACATTGCCGGTAAAAATATCACCGGTTAAAGATGCATTGTCACTGTTATAGAATGCTGCACCAGTACCGTTATCAGTGAAGATATTGTTTTGTAGAACCACATTGTCAGTATTCTCTACTACCATACCGTAAAGATTGTTTAGAACGCTGTTGCCATCTAGCAATAGAGAACCAGCAGATAGGGCGTAAATACCTCTAGCTGCAGTATCAACGGTATTGCCGATTACCAAGGTGTTTGAGTTGTTATATAGGTAGATTCCGGTATCACCTGTATTAGTTACGATATTGAAATCAACACGGTTATTTACACTGTCTTCAACGCCGATACCCATGTTGAAATTATCAACATTGTTGCTTTGGATTGAGGTATTCAAACCACCGATTACATGGATACCATACTCACCGATACCGCTGCCTTCTTCTTGAGAGAAGAAGCCGAAGCCAAAAAGATTGTTATTGGTGATTGTTACACCGGTAGTATCTTCGGTAGTGATACCATAACTAACCCTGTTCAGGGTGTTATTGTCAACTACTAGAGAATTTCCGCCTACGGCACCAATACCATAATAAGTATCTTCAATGTTATTATTGGTGATTTCTGCGCCTACTACATCTTCAAGACCGATGCCGCCAAATAAATTGGATAAATTGTTATTGTCTACAATCAGGAATGTATCACCATCAAAAATCATCCCGCCGAAACCATCACGGATTTCATTGCCTGCTACTTTGGTAAAGATAGAATTTTTGCTGTTGATGCCTATGAAATTATCATGCAGGTTATTATCAAAGATAGATAGGAAGCTATTATTTCTAGCCTTAATACCGTTTAGAGTATTGCTGATATTATTTTCTATAATATCAGTTCTGGAGCTGTTGGTTACATGAACACCGTTTTTAGCGGAATCAATATCATTATCAAACACCAGAGTATGTGAATCATTATTCAGGTAAATAGCACTTTTTGTTATATCATGGATATTGTTAGAAAGTATGCTGGTGCTGTTGCTGCCGCCAACACGTATACCTTTTTCAAAATTGCTAACTTCATTTCCTTGGATTGATGTGTTCAGCCCACCAAATACATGGATACCGAATAACCCTTCATCGCCGGTCAGGTAATCATATCCGCTGATGTTATTATCTACAATGGAAACGCCAGTTGTATTATTTGTGTCTATACCTTTGTAAACCCCATCCATTTCGTTGTCAGAAATGAATATAGAATTTCCGTTATGCGCAACAATGCCGGTATCAGTATATTGGAATGTATTATCATCAATGCGTGATCCAACTACATTGTTAAGTTTAACGCCTGTAGCAGAGCCGGAGAATAAGTTATCTTTAATTCTAAGCCAGCTATCGCCAGTAAATTGCATAGCTGTGTAATTGCGATATAGTTCGTTATTAAGAATGCTATTGGAAACTGTATTCTTACTAATTATACCTGTGCTGTTTTTGAAAAATTCATTGCCTTGAATTAATGCTCTGTCTGAACCTTCCATGAATAGACCGGCGGTAGAAGCATTGCTGATTAAAGAGTTAAGTAGTTTGAAATCTTTATTGTTTCCAACATGAACACCATAAGTTCCGCCATTTACAGCTAGATCAGAAATGATAACTTTATCTGCGTTGTTACTCACAGAAATAACATGGGAGAAGGCAAAAGGAGCGTTAATTATGGTATTAGCTGCGCCATTACCCTTTATAATAAAATCGCCTTGGTTAATATGGAAGTCTTCATTCCATGTGCCGGTAGCTAGCTGAAGCAATGCTCCGCCAGAACCGGTTGCACCAACTGCATCAATAGCATTTTGGATGCTGCCAGCATCACTCTGGTTAAGGCTTACAGAATTACCTTTTAGAACATTTGCCGTATCACTTGAGAATTTACCGCTATTGTTAATATCAACATCACCGGTTGCGCTTATCATCTGGCTATTGCTCATAGATATATCAATGCTGTTGGTGGTTATATCGCCGTTTGCAGTACGGATGGTAGCATCACCCATCTGAATCTTGTTCCCGGCATTTATGTTAACTGCGCCTTGGGTTGAAGAACCAGCAAAAGAAGCTCTGATATCTGCTTCAATAATTGCGTTATTGCCTGCTGCGATAGAGAATGAACCCGAGCCTGTCCATACTATATTACGAAGTACGCTAACATTATTAAGAGCGGTTGCTGTCACGTTTGTGCCACCGTTAAGGGTGCTTACTATCGGTGCAAAGTTTACAAAATGGTCAGTACCGATGAAATGATCAGCAAAACCGCCGATGAATAAGCTGTCAGGATCTAAAAGCAAAGTACCGGCTTCGCCGTTAGTTGCATGAAGATCAGCTGCACCGTTATAACCTAATTCTCCTTTGGAAGAAACTTCTGCGAACCCACCGTTGCCACCATTTATTCCACCTGTACCAAGAATAGAACCATTAAAATCGGTAAGTTCGTCTGACCATACAATAGCAGTTCCACCATTGCCGGAATCAGTTGCACTTACGTTGATTTTGCTTGAGCTGTCAACATTTACGGTTTTAGCGTGGGCTAATGAACCTTTGCCTTGGTAATCACCGCCGATTTTTATTTTGCCACCGCCGTTTTTACCGGAAGCATCCAAATCAGCAGAAGCAAGGGTTATATTTTTACCAGTCACGGTTATGTTACCACCGGTTGTGCCAGAAGTATCTATTTTGCCGGAGAGGGCTACATTGCCTTCACCGCCATCAAGAACTACGTCACCACCTTCCATGTGGGCAGAATTTGCTTCAATTATGCCAGTATTGTTGATAACATTATCAACCACGTTTTTAGCGACTTTAGCGGTTAGTAGAACTTTGCCGCCGCCAACAGAAATAAGGCCGTTATTGGTAACTGCTGATTTTTCGTTCTGGGCAGCTGCAGTGGTTTCTTTATCCAGTGCGAAGCTGTAAAGATTGTCGCCATAAAAATCTATGCTTGCAGTTTGCGCGCTGGCTAGGGCAACTGTACCCATATTAGCTTGGATAACACCATCATTGCGGACGCTTGGCGCAACAAGGGCAACAAGCCCGCCTTCAGCTGCAGTTATAGACCCTTTGTTTACGATGCTGGCGTCCGCTTTTCCAGCTATAGAAAGGTTGGTTTTTCCAGCTAGGAAATCTGCGTTGGTGGTATCTGCGGTGCTTGCTACAAGACCGGCTACGTCAACGCTGGAATTATTACCAAAAAACACACCGTTAGGGTTTACCACCATTAGTTTGCCATTAGCGGACAGCTTACCTAGAATTTCTGTTGGTTTGCCATTTGTTATGCGGTTAAGGGCAACAGAGTTTGATGATGGCTGGATAAATTGTGTCCATTCGCTTTCGCTAATATCAAAGCTTTTCCAGTTAATTATAGCTTTATCAGTACCTTGAGTTACAACGAGTTTGTCAATGCTAGGTGAAGTAATGGTCGCAGAACCAGCAATAATATCAGCACCCTGTGGATTAGCATAGGCATTGTTTGCATGTAGCAGTACAAACGCTGCAGAAGCGCATAGAAGGGCTTTTTTTATTGATGAATTACTCATAGAATTAAATTTCCTTTTAACAAAATGTTGTAATATAGATAAAATTTTAGCTTTAATGGTTAATCACATAACCTAAAAACAGGTTTAGGTCAAGCATTATTAACTATAAATTAACATTTATCTTTATCTTTTTTTAACTAATTCCTGAATTTACTTAGTAGCGATATTGTAAATTAAAGAAAAAGCGTGGGGCTGAGCCATCTTCGCCATTTGCTGCTACTTTGCGCGTAAGCGGAAATGCTAGCTCCATGTCACCAGTTACGGCTTCTGTTATGTTGAGACGAACACCAAGGCCGGTAGAAGCAAGGGATTCATCTTTAGATTCAGAAGCGGCTACAATATTGCGATTCCATACCTTGCCCACATCATAAAAACCATAGGCTTGATAACCGGGTAGATAAATATCATTCAAGGTATTGTTATATTGTAATTCAAGGCGACCAGCGATACCAGAATCACCGCTTATTTCTGCTGGATCATAGGCAGATCCGAAACGAAGTCCGCCAATTGCATATTCTTCTGATGAAAGAAGCGGATCAAGGGAATATTGTCCGTCAACTGCGGTAGAAATGGACCAAGATCCATAAACAGGCTGGATACGGGTGATATTAGCAGTAAATTTCTCAAAGCTGGATTTTCCACCGTTGCGAGAATGGTCAAAGCTATCATTGGTTGCAAACCAATTAAATCCTTTGGAAAAATTTCCTTCAAAACGATTGACCGCATTGTAAGAATCAACAAAATCGTAGGAAGTTCCAGTTGTTAATACACGGACATTATCTTGGTAGATATTTGCACCAAGGGTTGTTAAGTTAGAACGGCCTATATAAAAATCAGAATTAACAAACCAGTTATCCTGCCGGCTACGAATGATCGGGTGGCTAACACTGGCGCTTACGGTATAGTTTTCGCCTTCAACATCAAAATCTTCTAGGGTATGACCCGGTTCGGTTTTAACGTAATTGCCATCAAAGCGCAATTTTGTGCCTTCAGAACCCAGCTGCATTTCATGATGTGCGCCGACATATTTTAATTCTTCCGGTTCAAAAGGGGTGGTCATAAAACGAATAGCAGTTTGTTCATCAAAACCCATTATATTGTTGCCGGCTAAAATAGCATTGGCTTGAGTTTGACCGAGGAAGCGTGTGCCGCGGTTATTTATTTGCGCAGCACTTCCTTGAAGCATATCACGTTTAATATTTACGATAATCTGTGATGCTCCCGGAACGGTAGGAGAAGGTTGCAAAACGGCGCGCGCTTCAACTCCAGGTAGATCTTCCATAAGCAGCAGATAACGCTCAAGGGTTTGTGCGTTTAGAGGTTTAGAAGCCTTGATTTTTTCAGCGTATTTGTAAAGTACACTATCTGGACTTCCAACATCTCCTTTAAGTTGTACATCGCTTACAAAGCCTTCAATGATACGGATTTTTGCGATACCTTTGTTAATGCGCTGTGGTGGCACTACGGCGCGGGTTAAAATAAATCCCTTGTTGCGGTAATAAGAGGTTATGTCATTTGCAATTTTGTTTAATTCGCCAAGGGTGATCCGTTTTCCTATTTTATCCTGATAAAAAGGTTTTAATTCGGCGGTATTCAACTGAGCCGTACCATCAAACTGCACTTCTTTTAATTCAAAATTTACATTGCCCTTTATTTCTTTTCCTTCTTGATCCTGAATAGTGATAAGTGGCTTGCTGCTTACGGCAGGACGTTGTTCGTCTTTTAGTTGGCGTTGAATTACTTCTGGACGGGCGGCATTAGGTACAACTACGGCATTGGCTACGAAAGGCAATGACGTAAAAACGGAAGTGGTTAGCGCAAGAAGAAATTTATAACGCAAGAAATTGCCTGATTTAGTCATGATTTTTTTACCCTTTGCTGCTTGTTTTATAGTGTTGAATGGTTTCGCCAATATTATTAGTAATTCACTTATTAAGTGTCTGTGCTTATTATTTTGTATATCTTATTGTTCGCCTTAGCATATAAGTTATTACTGCGCAACCATTTGTTTTTATAGTTTTTAGTTGTTTTGTAAAATCCCCCCTTCCCAAAAGGGGGCTGGGTTGTTATTACTTGTGCTATTATGATTATTTTTCGCAGAATTTTATTTATTTGTATTAATGTTATTTTTTACTTGCCGCTATCTTCTAATGCGTCTGATATTGGTAGTACAGGGCTGCCCATTCCGCGTTTTGTCTCATTAAAAGCAGATGAGGCTAATATCCGTACAGGCCCTGGAACGCGTTATCCTATTTTATGGGTCTATCGGCGTTCAGGAATGCCGGTGGAGGTAATTGAGGAGTTTGATATGTGGCGTAAAATCCGTGATGCAGAAGGAACAACCGGCTGGCTACATAAAACTATGCTGGATGGTAAGCGTAATGCTATCATAAAAGGTAAGAAAGCCCAGATAGTGCGTATAGACCATGATAAGGATTCTAAAGCTTTGATTAAAGTAGAGCCAACGGTGGTTGTCAGATTGGTGGAGTGTATAAAAGATTGGTGTCGTATCCAGATAAGCGGTCGGAAAGGCTGGCTCGAAAAAACCGCTTTATGGGGTGTTTATCCTAATGAGGTTATAGAGTAAATATCTATTTGTGGGCTTTCTTTTGGAACATGGCAAGCATGCGGTGTGTGACCACAAAACCGCCAAAAATATTTATAGAAGCGATAACTACTGCTATAAATCCAGCAAGATGTGAAAAACCGTAACCTTCAGGACCGAGCGCGATAATTGCACCAACAATTATTATACCGCTAATGGCATTAGTCACTGCCATTAGCGGTGTATGTAGGGCAGGGGTTACTTTCCATACCACATAATAACCGACAAAACAGGCCAGTACAAATACGGTAAGCCCAAAAATAAAAGGATCAATGCCGTTTTGTTGTTGCAGTTGTAGATGCATTGCATTCACTTCTTCGGCGAGCTCTGCTGCCTGCTGTGCCAAATCCTGTGCTTTTTGGTTTACTAGGTCGCTATTAAACATGTTTTTGCTCCGTTTGGATTATCCGTTTTTAAGCTGGGTAGCTTTTGTTAATTCGTCGTCCCATTTTACATTTATTGTATTTTGCTCAACTAATAAAGTGGAGATAAAATTATATAAATTGCGGGCATAAAGTTGGCTGGCATCAATTGCTACATGGCTAGGAAGGTTGCTATAGCCAATTAAAGTCACCCCATATTTTTCTGTTATGTTATCCAGTTCAGTAAGCGGGCAATTGCCACCGCTTGCTGCGGCTAAATCCACTATCACAGAACCTTGTTTCATGGTTTTTACCATATCTTCGGTAATCAAAACAGGAGCAGGTCGACCAGGAATTAGGGCTGTGGAAATTACTATGTCCTGTTTTTTAATTGTTTCTGCGATTAATTCGCTTTGCTTGCGTTTGTAATCATCACTCATTTCTTTAGCATAGCCACCACTGGTTTCACCGGATTCTGCCGCTACCTCAATAAATTTTGCCCCTAAGCTTTCCACTTGTTCTTTGGCAACTGGCCGTACATCAAAAGCGGAAACTACTGCTCCCAACCTCTTTGCTGTAGCGATAGCTTGTAGACCGGCAACGCCAGCACCGAGGATAAGGGCTTTAGCAGGTGTGACTGTACCTGCTGCCGTCATCATCATAGGAACGGCTTTCCCAAGTGCTGTTACTGCTTCTATTACAGCCCTGTAGCCGGCTAGGTTGCTTTGCGAGGAAAGTACGTCCATAGCTTGTGCTCGTGAGATGCGTGGAAGTAATTCTAACGAAAAGGCTGATATATTGCGCTCATTATATATAGAAATTTGTTCTTGGTTACCATAAGGTTCAAGCATTCCCACTAAAATAGCATTTTCTTTTATTTGCGAGAGTTTATGAGCAGAAGGTGGGCGTACACATAACACAATATCGGCGTCGCTTAAATTATCGGAAATAATTGCTCCTGCGTTTTCATATTCAAAGTTGGCTATAGATGCGCCAGTGCCGGCTTGATTTTCTATCGTAACAGTTGCACCAAGAGCGATATATTTTTTTATAGAATCCGGAGTTGCTGCAACCCGTTTTTCACCGTTTATTTCTTCGCGTAATATAGCTATTTTCATGTTTTTCCTATGGCAGAAAGAAAATTGTAAACCTTCGGCTATTTGTAGTAGCTTTTGCAAAAAACTGCAAAGGAGATTTTTGCTTTTTTAGGCAAAACCAAGGCCTTGTGATTGACCCCTGTTTCCAGTGTCTAGCGGGGTGAGATTTCCTAAAGAAGAAAAAGACATATTAGTTACCGGAAAGCCGCCGCCAATGGTCGGATTTTGAATGGCAGGCTTTGTAAGCTGGCTAAAATTATTCAGTGTAGAAATTCTTAGGCTTTCCATGGCGAAGTTAGCACCTGCGCCGCCGCGCGCAGTAAGGGACGCTGCTCCCTGATTAATTTGTTTACTGAAACCATATTGCTGAGGAGGGGTGAAATGGGCAAAGATGCCAGTGCCAAACATACTTGAGAGCCTAAGACCTAATATTCGGTCAAGAAGAGTCGCACTATTTTCAACTATATCATCTTTCTTCGGTGCTGAATTACTGGTGGCAGAAATAGCGTTTTGCTGCTGTTGCTGCTGCATCATAACGTTGTTAAAATCAAAGCCATCAGCCATTGTTTGTACCCTGTTCTATTCTATAGCTGCTAATTTTAGCGTATTTTTTATTAAAAATCACGTTACAAATTAATTACAATATTGGTGGGTATTACCGAAAACGCAGTCGTAATGTACAGTTTAGAGAATTACCAACGGTTGAATTGGTGGCATATACGTTGGTTACAGCTTCTTTTGTGTTACTTCCTGCTAAACAGTTTAGAGCATTTGTTCCAGCAACAGATGAGTAGGCAGCGTTGGCAGAGCTGACATCATAAAAAGCTGTATCGGTATTGATTCCGCCTCTGCGTGTTTGTACATTGCCTAAATTGGGCATTCCATCATCTATTTTACTGTCTATGCTATAACTTATATTGGGGCTAAGTTTTCCTTGTATACTCATGCTTCCACCAGACGTTATAGGGTTAATGCCAGCCAGTATGTAATAGTTGAAGCCTTCGTAAGAGCCGGTAAACCAGTAGTTACCTATAATAGATGCAGGAGGGAAATATGCAGTAATATTATTGGAGGCAGAATCGGCAGCAGAAACAAATCCCCATGTGGTCATGTTAGCACCGTAATTGCCTTTTATAAAGCCAGCTTCGCTGAGATGTCGCCAAAAAATTAATGGTTCGTTATGCTGAAAAGATTCGCGTATTCCGCTTCCATCCACACCGCTTTCAATCAATCCATTCCCATCACAATCTCCGATAGCGTTACCTGTAAGGGAGCCAGAAAAAAGACCAAAATTAGCCGCATCAGTGACGGGTAAATCGCCGGGTAAGCCATCGTTATATTTCATGGAAAATGCACTTACGGCGTTGTTAAACTCTTCATATTGGGCGATGGCTGCACGAATTTCAGAGGATTTTATGAGATCGCGCCCAACTAAAATTCCACCTGCTATAAATCCTATAACCACCACCACGATTGCCATCTCAATCAAGGTGAAGCCGAAATTACAATGGTTACGATTTGGCGCGGTGTTCATGGGGTAATTATATAATTAACTTTAGTATATACTTGTTTCAATATAGCACTATAAATATATAAATCAATTGTTTGTAAATAAAAACCACCCCTTAATAAAATTAAGGGGTGGTTTTACTTAGCCTAACTAAGTTAGATTAGTTGAAACGCAGACGTAACAAACAGTTTGGAGAGTTACCAGCTGTAGAGCCGCGCGCATAGGTGTTTCCTGTAGCGGTTGCGGTAGTTGTGGCACTGATTTGGCAAGAGGTGCTAGCCTCTGTAGCAGAACCACCACCAGCAGCAGCGTTACCCGCTACAATGGCACCCATTAATGTGTTTGGAGCGATTGCAGTACCACGAGCCTGAACGATACCGGTATTAGGCATACCATCATCAAGTTTGCTATCTATATTATAGGCTTCAATTGGAGTAGAGCCCTGCGGAGTTGCCGCATAGGCAGCATCAGTTGCTGATGTTGTAGATACAGAACCAAGCATATAATAATTGAATCCAGTGTTGGCACCGGCAATCCAGTAGTTGCCGCGGCCAAGTTTTGCGGCAGGGAAGAAGCTAGCAGGGCCAGCGGTTGTCATAGCACCTGAGGTTTGTACTATGGTAGAACCAACTGAACCATCTATTAAGCTTGCATCAACTAGCTGACGCCACATTAGTGGTGGCTCTCCGATCTGAGCGGCAGTGCCGGCAGCAGCACCTTCTAATAATCCGTTACCATCACCTAAGCCTGTTCCGCCGGTACAGGTGGTCGCAGAACCGCCAAGGCAGGTTAGACCGAAAGCTAAAGCTTGGGTAGATAATAAATCCCCCGGCATGCCGTTATATTTGGTACGGAAGGTATTCATAGCAGAGTTATATTTTTCATATTGAGCGATGGTTGCACGAATCTCTGCGGCTTTAATAAGGTCTTGTCCAACCAGAACACCGCCTACGATAAGACCGATAATAACTAGTACGATAGATAACTCAATAAGAGTAAAGCCGGCTTTTTTTACGATGCTTTTCGGTTCTTTACTTTGTTTTTCTCTAATTTTTATCAGTTTTTCTAACATTATGTTCATTTTGGTACTCCTAAAATTAAATTGCTTCTGTGTTGATTATTAAAAATCTAGCTTAGATTGTAAATCCAAATACTCTATATACTGACTATCAATCCTATATATAGTTTATTAAAAATTCGTTACTGTAGGTATAGATAGCAGCTTGACTGTTATTATGTGCAAATATTTAATATATTGATTATTATAAATAATATTTAGTAATTTGATAGGGGGATTTTTTTTTTATACGAATGTTGCTTTTATGCATCATATTAAAATTCAGGGAAATAATATCTTAAGATCCAGTAAAATTTGCCATTCTTTTTTCATTGTAAGCGGTTATTCCTTCAATTCTATCATTAGTAGAAAGTAAGAGTTTATACTGTCCTGATTCAAAAGAAAGTGTCTCATTAAATAGTTTTTCGTCATGATGGGCAGATTTTTTTATTGCCTTTACAGCAAGGGGAGCATTGCCAGAAATTGTTTTTGCGCAGGACAGAGCCTCGTTTATTAAAGAATCTGGTTTGCAGAGTTTATTCACCATGCCCCATTCATAGGCCTCTTCTCCTGTAAAAGATTTTCCTGTGAACAGTAATTCTTTGGCGCGCCTTATTCCAACAGCTCTGATCAGGTTTTGTATTCCGCCGATACCTGGCATTATGCCGAGGGTTGCTTCAGGTAAGGAAAAGTGCGCGTTGCGGGCAGCATAAATAAAGTCGCAACCCAGAGCAAGTTCCAGTCCGCCGCCATAGGCTGCGCCATTTACTGCGGCAATTACCGGAATTGGGCATTTCATTATTAACTGCAGGACTTGGCGGAAAAGCAGATGCTGGATTTGCCAATCTGTTATGTTCATGGAGTTGCGCTCTTTTAGGTCTGCTCCTGCACAGAAGGCTTTTTCGCCAGCACCAGTTAAAATTACGGTTCCTGCCGAGCTCTGTATATTTTCTAAAATATCTTTTAATTCCAACGCCATTTGTGAATTAAGGGCATTGGCGGATTGCGGTCGGAAAAGGGTGATAATGGCTATCTTGCCATCGTGAATTTCATATTTTACGGTCTGTTCATTACTCATGCTGCTTAAAATACTTGAATATTCGTAAAAAACTACTAAATAAGTCATTCACATTATTTTTTGTAGAGATAGAGTAAAATTATGACATTACCTTTGATGCCTAAAGCAACCGCTGTATGGTTGGTTGAAAATACTGCCCTTACTTTTGAACAGATTGGTGATTTCTGTGGAATGCACCCTCTGGAAGTGCAGGGTATTGCTGATGGGGAAGTATCCTCTGGCATTCGTGGTAATGATCCAATTGCTAGCGGGCAGCTTTCACGCGAAAATATTGAGGAATGTGAAAAAGATCCAGATAAACGCCTTGAGCTTTTAGGTAGTGCTAAGCAATATATAATGCAAAAAACCAAAGGCAGCCGTTATACGCCTGTGGCTCGCCGTCAGGATAAGCCGGATGCGATTGCATGGCTGGTAAAGAATTATCCGTCTATGAGCGATGGTCAAATTGCCAAGCTGGTGGGAACAACTAAAAATACTATTGCTGCAGTACGCGGGAAATCGCATTGGAACAGCAGTAACATACGACCGCGTGATCCTGTGCTGCTTGGGTTGTGCACGCAAACCCATCTGGATGGAGCGGTGGCAAGTATAAAACCTACGGAAGAAGCGAAACAAGCGTAAATACGCTAAACAAATCTTGACCAAGTGTGAACTATATTATAGCTCTCTTCATACTTGTTTAAGTATCTAGTGCCTCGGTGGTGGAATTGGTAGACGCGCCGGACTCAAAATCCGGTGCCGCAAGGCGTGTCGGTTCGATTCCGACCCGAGGCACCATCTTAGTTATTGCTATTATGCTGTTCTAATTTATCCAGATGTTTACGGTACGGGTATCGTCTATAGTTACTTTATACTTGTCAATGCCGACATGATAATGCCTATTGTTATTAATATGTCTGGCATAATTTTGAAAGGCTTCCAAATGAAATAAGGAAGATATTTTTTGCGTTTCTCATGCTCTCCTTTTTCTGCTAAAGTACTGCCTGTATTTATAAGTTGCATGCCTTCCCTATGTTGGTTTTGTGATAGCAATCCCATGACGCTTACTATTATGCTAGTAACTACAATATAATTATTCTCTACTACATTACAGTAATAATCTTTAGCTAACACTCCAATATTGCAAAGAGCGATTATGATACAAATATAAGCTGTGTAGAGGCGCAGTAAGATCTGATTTTCTATACTCATACAGTACCAAGTGTATTAATTGATTATTCGCAGATTGCCGTTCAAAACCAGTACAATCAAGCTGTTGCAATGATTTATGTGGACAGAAATTGCTCCAAGTAATTGTATGTTATTCCGCGTCGGAGTGTCAATTAATTTGACTGTACCCATTTTATTTTTTGGCAGGAGGTTTCTTGCCATATTTTTCTCCCCAATCATGCATCGCAAAGAGGATAGGGGTTAGTGATTTACCCAGTGGAGTGAGGCTATATTCAACACGTGGTGGGATTTCGCCATAATCTTTTCTTTTAATAAGTCCGTTATCTTCCATTTCCCGCAATTGTTTGCTTAGGGTGCGGTGGGTTATGCCACCCAGTTCACGCTGTAGCTGGTTGAAACGTTTTTTGTCTTCTAGGAGTTGCTGGATTATAAGTACTTTCCAGCGTCCGGATATTATATGTAATGTTGTTTCTACATGGCAGGATTTTTCTTTTTTATTCATAATATTGCCTATTGTTCTAACAGTATCCTAAATGTACGTACTTGTAAAAATACCGTATAAATTTTATATAACAATAGTTGGTTTTGTAAAATATTTTCTGAAAAGGAATTGGTTATGAGTAATCGTAAAATTGTAACTATCACTAAAGGTCATGGTCAGCATTGGGTGGGGGATGGTTTCCCTGTTCGCAGCATGTTTTCTTATGGCAGCGATGCGGGTATCAGCCCGTTTTTATTGTTAGACTATGCTGGCCCTGCTGATTTTAAGCCATCTGATAAACCCAGAGGTGTGGAGCAGCATCCGCACAGGGGGTTTGAAACGGTGACAATTGTTTATGATGGTGAAGTTGAGCATAGGGATACGGCTGGCAATTCCGGTAAAATTGGTGCTGGGGATGTGCAGTGGATGACGGCTGCCCGCGGGATTTTGCATGAAGAAATGCATAGCGCAGAATTTACGCGTAAAGGCGGAATTCTGGAAATGGTACAGCTATGGGTTAATTTGCCTGCGAGAGATAAAATGTCTGCGCCGAAATATCAGGAAATTGTAAATAAAAATATTCCGGTTGTAGAATTTGAAGGTGGATCACTGCGGGTTATTGCTGGAGATTTTAATGAGGTGAAGGGAGCTGCTGAAACATTTACACCAGTATATCTTTATGACATTCGTCTGCAAAAAAATGCAGAGCTGAAACTGCCTGTTGTAAATGGTTTTAATGCCATGCTTCTGGTTTTAAGTGGTTCAGTGCAAGTGGGTGATAAAATGCTGAATGCAGCAGAGCTTGCGGTGTTTGATGTAGATGGTGATGTTATTTCATTGAAAGCTCATAATGATGCCAAGGTTTTATTTTTAAGTGGTGAGCCTATTAATGAACCCGTTGTCGGTGCAGGGCCGTTTGTGATGAATACAGAAGCCGAAATTCATCAGGCCTTTAGCGATTTCCGTGCGGGCAGGTTGCAATAATTATATAGAGAAAGAGGATTTTATATTGTATTGATTTGAAGGAAGTAAATTTATATAAGTTTTTATTCAGGTAATTTATATGGAAAAAAACCGGCTGGAGGCATTTAGCGATGGTGTGATAGCTATTATTATAACCATAATGGTATTAGAGTTGAAGGTGCCACATGGTATAGAATGGAACGATTTAATGTCTCTTGTTCCGGTTTTTTTCAGTTATGTTATGAGCTTTTTATATGTAGGAGTGTATTGGAATAATCACCATCACATGTTGCAAGCTACGAAAAGAATAAGCGGGCGTATTTTGTGGGCTAATATGCACTTATTATTCTGGCTTTCTCTTGTTCCTTTTGTAACTGGGTGGATGGGGGAAAATAATTTTGCCACAATTCCTGTGGTGCTTTATGGGATGGTATTGCTTATGGCGGCAATCGCTTATTATATACTGGCAAGAAGTCTGGCGCATCATGAAAAAAATACTGAATTGGCAAATGCACTTGGCAGGGACTGGAAAGCTGTAATATCGCTGCTGTTTTATATATGTGCAATACCTCTGGCATTTATCCATACGTCTTTATCTATCTTACTTTATATCATAGTATTTGTAGTGTGGTTTGTACCGGATATAAGGGTAGAAAAAATTATAAATAGTTATAAAAAATAAAATTGGTTTCATACAAAACAGATTGTTAGGTTTATACATCGCTTTAATAGTAAAGTAGAATTAAATAGATGCTTGACTTTTGTTTTATAAGATGTATTCAAAATCCATCTTTATTTAACGGAATCGGATATTTGTATGCAACTTGCAAAATTTACAGATTATTCTTTGCGGATGCTTATTTATATAGCTGAGCACCCTGATCGTCTGGTGACAATTAATGAGGTTGCTACATGGTATAACCTTCCAAAGCAGCATTTTGTAAAAATTGCGCATAATCTAGTTAAGCTTGGTTATGTTAAAAGCTCCCGTGGCAAAGGTGGAGGTTTATGCCTTAATAAAAACCCAGAAGAAATAAATATTGGGAAGCTAGTCAGGGAAACAGAGCCTAATTTCCGGATAGTTGAATGTTTTGACAGCGGTCATATAAGCTGCCGTATAATCGGTAGTTGTAAATTAAAGAACATTTTGCATAAATCTATCAACCAGTTTTACGATGTGCTAAATAGCAGCACACTTAAAGATATTATTACTAATTAAGCAACAATCAAAAAGGAGGATTTATGAGTTTATATGAAAGATTAGGCGGAGCACCAGCTGTTGAGGCCGCAGTTTTTATTTTTTACCGTAAAATGTTGGGTGATGATCGTGTAAAAGGTTTTTTTGATAATACCGATATGGATGGTCAGATTGCAAAACAGAAAGCATTCCTTACAATGGCTTTTGGCGGGCCTAATAGCTATACAGGTAGAGATATGCGTACCAGCCATGCACCACTTGTATCTAAAGGTCTTAATGACAGCCATGTGGATATAGTTGTTGAACATTTAGGTGCTACCCTTAAAGAATTGGGTGTTCCAGATGCGGATATTGCAGAAGTTGCAGCTATTGCTAATAGTGTTCGTAATGATGTGTTGAATAAGTAATTTGTAAAGGAACGAGAAGGTGGGAATACAAGTCTTATATGATAATAAAAGTTATACGGTACGTGAAAAAGAAACCGTTTTAGATTGTTTATTACGTGAAGGGCAGAATATTCCCCATTCTTGCAAAGCTGGGTCTTGTCAATCCTGTTTGATGAAGATGGTTGATGGAGAAATTCCAGAAATATCACAACAGGGGCTTAAGCCTACTTTTAAGCAGATGAAGTTATTTCTTTCCTGTCAGTGTTATCCTAAAGCCGATATTAATGTCCAGCTGCCTAATGATAGTGGTTTAAGTGTACAAGCTAAAATATTGGAGAAAAGCTTGTTAAGTAGTAATGTACTGAAAGTACGGTTGCATTTGCTGGAGGATTTTGAGTATCTGGCCGGACAATATATAACTATTACTAATAACGAACAGGTTGTGCGTTGCTACTCTATCGCCAACCAAACCAAGAAAGATAGAAATATAGATCTTCATGTCCGTCTTCTTCCGGACGGAAAAATGAGTTCATGGTTGCAGGACGTAGCGCAGATAGGTGATGAAGTTAAAGTCCGTGGTCCTGCTGGTGATTGTTTCTATTTTGCTAATGGCAAGATTGATAACCCGATTCTTCTGATTGGAACAGGGACAGGACTTTCTCCGCTCTACGGGATCTTGCTGGATGCTTTGGAAAATGGTCATACCGGTGATATAAAGCTTTATCACGGTGCGCTTAAAGAGGCTGATTTATACTTTATTGGCGAATTGAATAAAATAGCAGCGAAATATAGTAATTTTACCTATGTGCCATGCGTTTTGCGAGGTGAAGAAGGAAATTTCTATAAGACAGGAAATATAGAAGATATAGTGCTATCTGCCCTGCCTGAAGATAAAAATAATACAAAAGTTTATTTATGCGGTGCACCTGAACTGGTAAATTCCCTTAAAGTAAAAGTATTTCTGGCAGGATTTTCTAATAATAATATCTATTCAGATGCTTTTCTACCTAGTAAGGAATAATTCCCTACTGGAATCTTGGCAGTAGTTTGCATTAAACTGTTTAGATATTATTTGTTTTTTATTAGATCGCGGATCTCACCAAGTAGCATTTCCGACTTTGTTAATATTGCAGGAGCGTCTTCTTGAGCTTTTTTGAAGCGGTTTGCTTGTTTGACAATAATAAAAATTACAAAAGAAACAATTAGGAAATTAATTACCTGATTCAGGAATAATCCATAATTTATAGTTGCTGCTCCAGCTTCTTTTGCAGCTTTAAGGGTATTATAATGACCTTCAGATAAATTAATAAAGAAATTGGAAAAATCAATTCCGCCCATGATTTTCCCGATTGGAGGCATTAAAACATCTGATACCAAAGAATTGACTATACCAGTAAAAGCTGCACCGATAATTATACCGACTGCAAGGTCAAGAACATTGCCGCGGGTGATAAATTGTTTGAATTCATGTAGCATAATCTAACTCCTTTGGGATATTAAGCTGCTCTATTGCGAGCTGTTAATTGTAAAAACACATCTTCTAAATTTGGTTCACGGGTAGTTAAGTCACGAACAGAAATATCGGCTGAGCTAACTGCATTTAATATATCCTGAATATTATCCTTACTTGGTTTATAATCAATAATTAATTTTCCTTCTTTGCTAATTTCTGATTTCCAGTTTTTTATTTTTTCCGAAATCTCTTCTATTGGCATCGTTGGTGTAATAACTAATTGTTTTTGGTCAAAGCTTCGCAGCATATCTTGCTTTTTTTCACAGGCTACCACTTCGCCGTGATTTATCACTGCTATCCTATCGCATAATTGCTCGGCTTCTTCCAGATAATGCGTAGTCAGCAAAACGGTTGTGCCGGACTGGTTCAGCTTGCGCACATAATCCCAAAGTTGGTTGCGCAATTCTACGTCAACCCCTGCCGTTGGTTCATCGAGAATAAGTACAGGTGGGTTATGCACAAGAGCTTTAGCCACCAGCAGGCGGCGGCGCATTCCTCCGGACAGGCGACGGGAATGGATGTCTGCTTTGTCAGAAAGTCCCAGTGCGTCTATAATTTCTTGTGTACGTCTTTTTGCTTTTGGCACGCCGTAATAACCGGCATGGATATCCAGTGCCTCGCGTACGGTAAAAAATGTATCTAGAATTAGTTCCTGTGGCACTACGCCAATGGAAAGCCTTGCTTCCCGCATTTCTTTTTCAATGTCATAACCGCAGATAGAAACCGTACCGCTGGTTTTATGCACAAGTCCGGCCATGATATTTATCATGGTGGATTTTCCCGCGCCATTTGGCCCCAGAAGGGCAAAAAATGACCCTTCAGGAATATCAAGGTCAATACCTTTTAAGGCAATTTTATGCTGTCCTTTTTTTCCGTCAATATAGGTTTTGTGTAACTGGCGGATTTCAATAGCGTTGGTCATGGTTTTTTCAATTTTTAATTTTACACAGTTTAAGATTTAGCACCAAATAGCTGCCTCGCCAAGTTTTGTATTGTTTCTATGGTTTTTACTTTCAGAGTTACATCTTTAAGGGTATGCGATGGTGTATAGGCGGTGGTAAAACCCAGTTTTTCTGATTCTTTAAGGCGTGCGTCCATGCGTGATACCGTCCGTACTTCACCAGACAGGCCGATTTCCCCGAACAGCACAGCGCGGTCTGGTAAGGGAACATCATAAAGGGCAGAAAGCAGTGCGGCGGCTACTGCCATATCGGCAGCAGGTTCGGAGATTTTAATACCGCCTGCCACATTGAGGTAAACTTCCTTATCGGAAAAGCGAATTCCGCAGCGCGTTTCCAGTACCGCTAAAATCATGGCAAGACGGTTGGAATCCCAGCCAACAACAGCGCGGCGCGGCGATGACATATAAGAAGGTGCAACAAGTGCCTGAATTTCTACCAGTAGCGGGCGGGTTCCTTCCATACCCGCAAACACACAGGCACCGCTAATTGCTGTGTCGCGGTTGGATAAAAATAATGCTGACGGGTTGGTGACTTCTTTAAGCCCGCTTTCTTGCATATCAAATACGCCAATTTCATCTGTGCCGCCAAAGCGGTTTTTTACCGCACGTAAGATTCGGAACTGATGGCCGCGCTCACCTTCAAAGTAAAGAACAGTATCTACCATATGTTCCAGCACCCGAGGGCCTGCTATCTGACCGTCTTTGGTTACATGCCCGACCAAAAATAAAGTGATATGACGTTTCTTCGCCATTTTTATTAGTTCATGGCTGGCAGCACGCACTTGTGAAACTGTTCCCGGAGCAGCTTCAATATTATCAATAAACATGGTCTGTATTGAATCAATAATAACAATATCAGGCGGGTCTTTATCAATGCTGGTCAGAATATCGCGAACTGAAGTGGCAGAAGCCATCATAACCTGTTTGCTATGCAAGCCCAGCCTTTTAGCGCGTAAGGAAACTTGTGCTACCGATTCCTCACCGGAAATATAAGCGCAATTCAGTCCTAGGTTTGCTAGAGATACTACCGCTTGTAGCAGTAAAGTTGATTTACCGATGCCAGGATCGCCGCCGATTAAAACCGCGCTGCCGCCTACTAAGCCGCCCCCGAGTACGCGGTCTAATTCGCTGATTCCGGTTGACTGCCTCTTAGCATCCTCTGAATTGGCATCCATCGGTACAAAATCAATTTTGCGTCCTTTGCCGCTGGCTGAAAGCCCTTTGGGGGTTACTTCCAATACTTGCTCGGAAATGGTATTCCACTGCCCGCAATCATCACACTTGCCAGACCATTTTGGATGCACAGAGCCGCAGGAACTACAGATAAATTGAGAGCTTGGTTTAGCCATTTTTTATGTTTCTGTTTTTGTTATTTTATGTTATTTCAAGTGAGTGAAATGACACGATTTATATATTTATAACATTAAATTACACAAGATGGATAAAAATTTTAGAGGATTTACACTTATAGAGTTATCAATAGTTATTGTCATTATTGGTTTGGTTGTTGGCGGAGTTTTGGTTGGTGGAGATTTGATAAAATCCGCAGAGATTCGTTCACAAATAAAGCAGATAGAAGAATATAAGACGGCTTTTAACACATTTAGGCTAAAATATAATTCAATTCCTGGTGATATTAAAGCAAGTGAAGTTTTATCTTTTGGTTTTCAGGCAGCTCCGGTTCGTTTAGGAACGGAAGCTCAGGGTGATGGTAATGGTCGGTTAATGGGGATTAATACGCTTGGCAATACAATAAGTTTTTTTATAAAAGGGGAAACGGCTTGGTTCTGGATGGATCTATCCACAAACTCTAATTTGATAAGCGGTAATTTTAATACAGCTACTGCTACTCCTGCTATTACTGCACAAAATTTTGGCGGGGCTAATCCGGTAAATCCGTCAATATCAAAATTATTGCCTGAAGCAAAAATTGGGAATGGTAATTTTGTTTCAGTTTGGGCTGATGATGTGAATAGTTACTATTATGTAATATCAAAAATTACTTTTGTTCAAAATGGTTCAGTTAAAAATGAAGTAAGCTCTTTAGGTATGAGTGCACAGCAGGCTTATGCTATAGACAGTAAAATAGATGACGGGTTTCCACAATTGGGTAGGGTTTTGGCTCGTTATATAAATTCTGATCTTAATTGGGGAGTTTTAACTTGGGCATCAGGTGGTGGAGTGGAGGGGGCAATTGATACATCAGCAACTTTAGCTTCGAGCGATACATGTTACGATAACAGCAACATAGGCGGGGCGATGCAGCAATATTCTATGTCAATTAATGGCGGCCATGGGTTAAATTGCGCTCTAAGCTTAAAATTTTAATGATAAAAACATGCCCATAATTGAACTTAAAACCGCAGGGGATTTTGAGCCAGCTTACCGTTTGGTGGAACAGATGAACCCGACTCTTAGCAAGAGCGAATTTAATAAACGACTCAAGAAAATGCTCTCTCAAGGCTATCGCTGTATCGCTTATGTGGAAAACGGGCAGTATATAGGAGTTTGCGGATTCTGGCAGGGAACGCGTTTCTGGTGTGGTGATTTTATTGATCTGGATAATGTGGTGGTTGATGAAAAACAAAGGGGCAAAAATATCGGCAAAAAACTGGTTGCCTGGGTAGAAGATCTGGCAAAACAAACCAGATGCACGCAAACAGGGCTGGATAGCTATGTTACCAGCGATGCTGCTCACCGCTTTTATTTTCGTGAAGGATATATTATAAAGGGATATCATTTCATTAAAACTTTACCGAAAATTGAAAAGAAAAATAAAAATGAGTAATTTTTTAGAGTTTATAAATTCACAAATATTGCTTCTTGACGGGGCGATGGGAACGCAGATCCAAGGTGCAGACCTTAAAGTGGAAGAAGATTACTGGGGGCAGGAAAACTGCTCGGAGATACTCAATCTTTCCCGTCCGGATTTTATCCGTAATGTGCATATGAAATATCTGGCAGCTGGCGCCGATGCGGTTGAAACCAATACTTTTGGCGGTTCTAACCTCACTCTTGGTGAATTTGGGCTGGAAGAAAAGACTATTGAGATAAACCGCCGAGCTTGCGAGCTGGCACATGAGGCCATTGCTGAATTTTCCCATGACGGGCGCAAACGTTTTGTCGTTGGTTCAGTTGGGCCGGGAACTAAGCTCCCGAGTTTAGGGCATATTGCCTATGATGCGCTGGAAGCATCATTTGCCATGCAGGCCGAAGGGTTGATTTTGGGGAAGGCGGATACGATTTTAATAGAAACTGCGCAAGATCCTTTGCAAATAAAAGCAGCGATAAATGGTGCAAGAATAGCATTTGCTAAAATGGGCGTTAAGTTGCCGATTATGGCGCAAGTGACGATGGAAACCACTGGTACCATGCTGGTGGGAACGGATATTGCCGCGGCAACCGCTATACTTAATGCTATGGATGTAGAGGTAATGGGCTTAAACTGCGCTACAGGCCCGCAGGAAATGTCGGAACATATCCGTTATCTTTCACGCAATTGGCCGCGTAAAATTTCAGTTCTGCCTAATGCCGGACTGCCAGAACTACATTGCGGAAAAGTGCATTTCCCGCTTTCGCCTGATGAAATGGCGAAGTGGCTGGAGCGTTTTCTTAAAGAAGACGGCATCAATATTGTGGGTGGCTGCTGTGGCACCAATGAAGAGCATATCGCAGCGATAGATGCGATGCTTAAGCAGCAAGGAGCGGGTAAAGCTCGTCCGGTGCCTTATAAACGCGAAGTGCATTTTATACCGGCGGTGGCTTCATTATTTAGTGTAGTAGAACTGCGTCAGGAAAATGCGATTCTTTCCATTGGCGAACGCTGCAATGCTAACGGCTCGAAAAAATTCCGTGAGGCGCAGGAGCGCGAAGATTGGGAAACCTGCTTGGATATGGCCAAGGAGCAGGTGCGGGAAATGTCGCATACGCTGGATATTTGTACCGCTTTTGTCGGACGCGATGAAGTGCGCGATATGACCGAAATGTTAACCCGCCTGCGTGGTTCAATCACCGCGCCACTGGTAATAGATTCAACCGAGTTGAATGTGCTGGAAGCGGCGCTTAAACTTTATGGCGGTAAAGCCATTATTAACTCGCTCAATTTTGAAGATGGGGAAGAACCAGCCAGAAAACGCATGGCATTGGCCAAGAAGTTCGGGGCGGCTATAATTGCCCTTACCATTGACGAACAAGGCATGGCAAAAACAGTGGAGCAGAAAGTGGTACTTGCGCACAGGCTTTATGATTTCTGCTGTAATAAACATGGTTTGCCGCCTTCGGATTTACTGATTGATCCGCTGACTTTTACCATTTGCACTGGTAATGAAGATGACAGGAAATTAGGCCTATGGACACTGGAAGCTATAGAGCGCATTTCCAAGGAGCTTCCTGATATACAAATTATGCTGGGTCTTTCTAATATTTCTTTTGGCCTTAATCCCGCTGCCCGCCATGTTCTGAATTCGGTATATCTGGATCATGCGCAAAAACGCGGTATGACAGGGGCAATTATCCATGTTTCTAAAATTATGCCGCTGCATAAAATACCGAAGCATGAAGTGGAAGCAGCCGAGGATTTGATTTTTGACAGGCGTAGCCCATTGGAGTTCGCGGCTTGATAGAGCTTTTGATAGTTTTTGTTTTTGGGTTGGTTTTCGGCAGCTTTATTACCTGTGCCAGCTATCGCCTGCCTATTGATATAGATGTGATTAAAAAGCCGTCCTACTGTCCTTCCTGTCAGGCTAAATTGGGTGTTAGGGATTTATTTCCGGTATTTTCATGGATTTTTTCGGGTGGTAAATGCAGGCATTGCACGGCAAAAATTTCTGTGCGCTACCCGATGATAGAGCTTGCAACTGGGGTGCTGTTTTCTTTTTTATATTTACGTTATGGTTTAAGCCCGCAAACTTTTATACTCGCTGGCATGGTGGTTATGCTGATGATTATGATAGTGGCGGATCTTGAGCATTTTATTATTCCTGATTCTGTCCATGTCATATTATTGCCGCTGGCTTTGTTATATCATTACGTGCAGGGAACATTGTCACCGGAAATATTACTCGGGTTTGGAGTAATGACGGCATTGGCACTGTTGCTGCATTATGGCTATAGCTATTTACGCGGTCGAACCATGCTTGGCTTTGGCGATGTTAAATTTTTTGCAGTGGCAGGTATCTGGCTAAGTTTTAGTGTTATACCAGTATTTTTATTCTTAGCTGGGGCTTTGGGAATAGTGCTGGGGTTGATATGGCGGGCTTTAGGAAAAGGGCAGGTATTCCCTTTTGGGCCAGCTCTGGCGATTGCTTTATTTATTTGCATTGCCTATCCACAAATATCTAATATTATGTCTTTTATTAAATAAATGCATAATTAAACATAATATATATGTAGTATAATAAATTATACTTATATGTATTGATATTATTTTATTTTGCTTATAAAATATGTAAATAATAATATTTTAACAGGGAAAATCCATTATGACTGATGTTGTCAAAAAACTTTCTGGCACAGAAGGAATAAAATTTAGAAGCGAGCATCTTAAGGGTAATATTGCTGCGGAACTAGCAGATAATTCCAGCGAGCAGGTCAGTGATGAAACTTATGAATTACTGAAGTTTCATGGCAGTTATTTTGGTTATGACCGTGACAGTGCAACGGAACGCAAAAAAGCTGGGCTTGATAAAGAATATGAATTCATGGTGCGGGTGAAATGCCCAGGCGGGCGGATGACTGCCGCGCAATATCTAGCTTTAGATGTGCTTTCTGAAAAATATGCCAATGGCACGCTACGTATTACCACCCGCGAAACTTTCCAATTCCACTGCATTAAAAAAGTAAGTATGAAGCCGCTTATTTCGGATATAAATTACCTGTTGCTTTCGACCCTTGGCGGTTGCGGGGATATTACGCGCAATATTATTATGTGCCCAGCACCAATTAAAAATGTGGTTCATGCCAAGCTGGAGAAAGATTGTTACCAGCTTGCTTCGCACTGCGCGCCTAAAACTAACAGCTATTATGAAGTGTGGATGGATGGTGAAAAGGTGCATGATTATAAATTCAATCCAACTCCCAATGAGAGCGGGGTAGCGGAGCCGCTTTATGGTGATACTTACATGCCGCGCAAATTCAAAATCGCTCTGGCGGTGCCGGAAGATAATTGCATGGATGTGCTTGCTAATGACCTTGCCATTTTATCGCTTTTTGATGGGGGTGAACATGTGGGTTATAATTTTGCCCTCGGCGGCGGACTCGGGATGAAGCATAATAACCCAAAAACCTATCCATATCTGGCGAAGCCAATAATTTATGTGCCAAATGAATTATTTATTCCGGCAACGGAAGCGGTTATTAAATTGCAGCGTGACCATGGTGACCGCAGCGACAGGCAACATGCCCGCCTGAAATATCTGATAGCGGAAAAAGGTGAGGCGTGGGCAAAAGCAGAACTGGAAAAATATATCGGGCGGGAAATGGATGCGCCTAAAGCTATGCCGAAATTTGATGTGGAAGACCATATGGGTTGGCATGAGCAGGGAGATGGCAAATGGTTCTTGGGTGTTCCGGTTTCCAGCGGGCGGATTGTGGATAGGGAAGGTGAGGCAATACGTACAGGGCTCAGGGCGGTGATTTTAGAATACGGAATGAATATTACCTTAACCGCTGACCAGAATATTATCCTTTGTGATATTGAAGGGAGCGAAAAATCGCGTATTGAAAAAATCCTGCGTGACCATGGCGTAAAGCTTTTTGAGGATGTGACGCTTGCTTACCGCAACACGCTAGCTTGTGTTGCCCTTCCGACTTGCGGCAAAGCCCTAGCGGAGGCTGAGCGGGTGAAACTTCCTTTGATTGCTGAGATTGAAAAGGAAATGGAAAAACATGGTGTAGGTGGTGAAAAGATTTCTATCCGTATCGCGGGTTGCCCTAATGGATGCTCACGTCCGACAATTGGCGATATTGGAATAGTAGGGAGGATGCCTGACCATTACGCTTTGCATATTGGCGGAGATTTTGCCGGTACGCGCCTTAATGAAAAAATATTTGATAAAGTGCCTTATGATGCGATTATGCAGGTTCTTTCGCCGATGTTTGCCTTGTGGAATAAAGAGCGGAGTTCTGGTGAAGAGTTTGGCGATTTCTGCACACGCTTTGGCATTGCAGAGGTAAAACAAGTAGCAATTGATGCGCTCGGTGGCGCGGATTGGGCGAAGTGATATGAATTATCCGATAGGTCTCGTGGTTAGTTTTTTAGAATGCGTTATAATTTTCATAATGTCTTATGCGCTGTCGGTTTTTTTTATGGGTTTTACTTATAGAGATTATATTTTTCAAAGTTTTGTATTATTACAACTTATATTTACTGTGCTGATATTTATCAGTGGTTATAAATTTTTTTCATTTAGCAAAATATCTCAATTTATTAGGAGTGTTGTATTTTGGCGGTTTTTATTACACGCCATAATTGTGTCAATAGCTGTAAAATATTATAGTGATGAACGAATTGTTGGTTTT
>CAUJIB010000007.1 GCA_963205245.1 Pseudomonadota bacterium | reverse complement strand
TGTACATAATATGGGGAAAACCCCTAAATCCCTATTGTTTCCCAATCTAAAATTATATGATGGAAGACATTCTATTTATTTTTCTAAATGGTTTGGTAGATTTAAAAAAGCTCAAGGAATTGAATCTGGAATGAAGGTTTTTCATAGCTTCCGCCATACTTTCAAAGAGGCAATCCGTAACTGTGGTGTACATACAGATATTCATCATAGATTAACTGGGCATAGTTCCTCAAACGTTGGTGATAGGTACGGTGGTATAAGCATTAGCAAACTCAATGAAGAACTACAGAAATTTGTCATTCCAATAGATTTGAGTAGTTATTACATAAAAACCAACTACGCTTTAAATCCTGCCTTATACAATGCTACTCAACAAATAGCTGTGATTTCCCCTGCATCAAAACCAAAGAGCGTGTTGGTAAAAGAACAAATGCAGGCTTTATCACTGGCAGAAGCATATAACCGTATTGCTAGTAAACATTTTGGTGATAGATGGATTCATTATGAAATAGTTGTTGGGAATAACAAACACGCCTTACTATCATGTATGAAAAGAGGGCATAACCAACAGCCTATAATGCCTCCCATAAGCTCTAGTAAACTGATTGATACTGATAGGGGTAAAGCAAGTAAGCAAGAAATTGATAAACATCAGATGATAGAATTTTACTTGAATAAAGCTATATACTCACCTGATGGTGTAACTTGTTACTATAAGCTAGAAGGCAAAAACACATGGTATGTTTTAGATAAAGAAATTAAGGAAAATATCATTGATTACCCTGAGGGATTGCCACTATCTAAACGATTGCTAAAAGAACCTGTAACAAGTGAAACTAAACTGGTTGATTTGCTGATTAATCCTGAAAGCCTAACCAAGTTTATTGATGGGAATATATATGGCAGATAATACGACAATACCTCTAGATGACTACACTGATGAAGAAATGCTAAATATGCTTGATGATGGCGAAGAGTCACAAGAAGCAGACTATATAAAAAGGAAAAGAGAAGAATTTGATACATGGCTTAATAGCCCAGAAATGCTGGAAATGTATATTGAGTCTCAGGAAAAAGAAGATTCTTATAAAAAACGTGGCTCTTTCAATCAAGATGAATGGTATGAAAACCCAGAAATTGACCAGTCAGTAGATAGGTTATGTTCTGAACTTGATATAAATTCTCAATCCACCAGATATAAAAAAGACCAAATATTTGCGGTTACTAAAATTGTTCTAATTAATTTACAGTGTGTACGAGTATTACGAGGCAGGGAATATTGGCTTTCTTATTCACGGGATATAAATCGTATTAATATTCCTGTACGCTACCGTAAATCTGGTTTTAGTTATAAATATTTTATCTTCGTTGTGGATAGCCTATCTGAGCTTGGTTATATTAGTAATGAGATGGGCTTCCATGATAGAAAAGCATTCGCAGGAAGAAGCAATAGTATAGTTTCAAGAATGAAAGCTACTGATAAGCTGGTAGATAAATACCTTATAGCATTCTCTGATGTTTACCTTAGTTTTATACCTCACCGTAAACAAGAATTTGTAGAGTTTAAAGCTCCTGAGAACGAACTGAAAATAAAGCCTTTGATTGATTATACATATACTGAAAAAACAAAAAAGATGCGTATCATATTGCGTGATTATAATGCCCTTTTACACCAATCCGATATTAGCCACACTGACTCCAATTATAAGTTAAGATGTGCTTGGGGTAGTAAATTAGTCTACCGTGTTTTCAATAATGAGAAATGGACTAATGGAGGAAGGTTTTATGGTGGTTGGTGGCAATTTGATATTAAAAAGAATGACCGTAAAGGTATAACTATAAATGGTCAGCCTACTATAGAGCTTGATTTCAAGGCATACCATCCGTTTATGCTATACCAAATGGAAGATGCTGAATGGGTAGATGGTTTTGACCCTTATACTCTTCCTAACTATGACAATCATCCTGATAAAAAGAAAATCCGTAATCTCCTAAAAGAAATGCTTCTAATACGGCTTAATGCTTCTGATGACGGTGAGGCATGGGGAGCACTAGAAAAAGCTATTGAAAAGGATGTGACTACTAAAGGTAATAGATTCCCTAGTGACGATAATATAAAGAATATTGAAAACCTAAAACTACTTGATAAACAGTTCCAATCCCATAACTCCCCTATAGCAAAGTATTTATCTACTGGGGTTGGTATTAAACTACAAAATAAGGATTCACAAATAGCAGAACTTATAATCAAATCTATGACAGCATCAGGAAAGCCTATATTATGCCTCCATGATAGTTTTATTTGCGATGCTAAATATGAAGCTGAACTTAGAGAACTTATGGAACATTCATACCGTAAAATAATGAAGGTTGATAAAGCTCCCATAATTACCAAAGAGTAGTGAAGTTAATCCGTACTCCTAAAGGTAATATAAGTGGGTTATTGTTTGCCCTATAAACATTACGGCTGACTATAACTACCATTAAAACATTGTTTAAAGAATATTATATTACTAAATATATCCCTACAAGTAGGATACTCTGACCTTAAGTTTCCTGTAGGTATTACTTAAAGCATCCTTAAGGTAAAACTATAGGTAAAGGGTTATGCCTATTACTACTTATTAATAATAACCTAGTGGTATTCCATATACTCATACAAAAAACTCTGTAACCATTATTGAGAGCCATTTATAGTCTAAAATATTACCCATAAAGATAGGCTAATAGGTGGGATTAAATCCATACTATTAACAAATATTAACCGAGTTTACTTAATATCAATTTTAAGGCGTTAAACAAGCCATTACAGAGGCTTAATTGGATTTCATACAACTACCATATTAATTAACTAACTCCTCTGAAACAGGCATTTAAATGCGTTTAAAGGGCACATATAGCACTACTGCGATTTTAGGAATTAATAGCACTAAAAGAGGAAGATATATCTAATCCTGCCCCTTATGAAACTTATCAACCGAGAGCATATCTTTAATCATATCGCTGTCACCAACAATTTTGTCTTTAGTCCAATTAAATGACACCTTGTCAGGACTAGATTTTTCTAATTTCTTCTGTGTATTCTCATAATACGTCAATACAGAACCGATTAGAAATACAGCTAAGATTACATTTATAAACCAAGCATAATCTATATTTTTCTTATCTTTTTCCGTTTTTATTGGTCTTAAACCAGCATCAAAGGCACGGGATAAAGGGATACGAAGAGTGGTATTATCCTTTTCAAAAGTAATAACCAGCATACGAAGTTCAATATCTCCTATCATCTGTATTTCATCCGAGATTATTTTGCCTATCCCATGCGAAGGGTACACCACAGAACTACCAGCTTTAAATTGAGGTGTTTGGTTATTTGCCGATGGCTTTCTGTAAGCATTAAATATGACTACAAAGTACCCAAATATAATGAATGAGGCATATACTGCTATCAACTCTGCCATTGAGTAATGGCTAGAAATTTTCAATACAGATATGGTAATATAAGCTAAGGAAGAAAATATAGCTAACGTCAATATATCACCACCGTCACCTTGCTTAGATTCTTTCCATGCCATTTCCTTAATAGGGTTATTAGCTACAGAATATGACCATACCAAAACCAGTATCAATAATTCCTTTGGAGTATTATTGGCAAAGACAAAGAATATAGTTAAGCACCATATCGTAATTGCAATATGAATCCATAATGATGCTAGCAATCTAAGAAAGTAAGATAGCCCATAACTGCCATTCTCTTCTGCTCTTGATGCAGGAACAGCAAAGATTACAACTGGTGTTATTAGCAGCCTTAAAACAAAACCAGATGTAAAGAAAAACAAAAGGCTTAAAATCAAATAATTCCATTCGCCTTTATATGCCAGCCAAACTCCAGCGATAGTGCCGCTTAAAATATCAAAAGTTGAAAGAATAAAACCAATCATAATACTATCTATTACGGCTATTACGGTTTTGCTGACTCTCAAGCTGATTCAATTTTGAACGAGTGCCTGCTAAATCATCTTCCATTTGGGCGCACATAGCTGGGCTATATGTTTTTTCACATTCATTTCCTTGATTTCCTTCTAAAAAACCTTTCGCAAAGTCATTCATGTTAAAGCCTTTTGCGTTTACTGATTGGGAAAAGCATAAAATTGTTACGAAGATGGCAGAATTTATAGATATTTTAGTTTTCATAAATTCCTCATTAGTTAGTGTTATATACAATATATTAGTTAAATAAAGGATTTTATATTCTATTATCAACTATCATAGTTATACACAAGCTACTTGAATAAACTAATATTGCTAGCTTTTACGCCTAACATACCAATAGGCGGGTTTATGAAGGCGAAAAAATCAAACCTTTGTGGCAAACAGATAAAATTAGCTAGAATTGATAGGGAAATGCACCAAGTGGAGCTAGCGGCAGCTTTGTCCGTAGATTTTGATATTGAAATGAATCAGTCAATGATTTCAGCAATAGAACGTGGGTCAAGAAGAGTATCTGATGTTGAACTGGATGCCCTTGCCAGAATACTAAAGAAACCTGCTATTTGGCTTATGTATGGTGATAAAGGTGAGCCTAAACGATAAAAACTATGACCATAAAAGCCCTGCTCGCTTGGAATTTTTCTGACCAGAGAAAACTACTACATTAGCTTTTTCCAATACAAAAGAAGGAGGGTCAACATTCTCCATAATTAAAAATTGTCCTTCGTTTTTAAGGCTTATTAGATGTTCAAAGAAATGTTTTTTAAGCGGGCTATGTGCTAGAACTCTTTCATCATCTGATAGTTCACCTTCTTTGGAATTTAGTGGGTCACGATAAGTTAAAAGTGGGGTATCTAGCACTAAGAAACAAGGATGAGGTAATCCATGTTTTCTGCAATATGTTAGCAATGATACTTTTATAGCGGCATGAGTTACAGCCCTTACACCTTTACCATTATTTTGTCTAAGCTTACCATCTATCTTAAAATCATAGGTATTTTCGTCAAACGCGACATGGCAGTCTCCTGGAAAATGCCATAACTTTAAAGTTCGGCTTATTTCTTGTGCAAAATCATGGGCAATAAGGCTAGAAACTCCTAGTTGTGGCTGGGCAGTTTTACCAGCTGCTTTTATAGATGACAGTTCATCTCTTTTATTACTCAAAGATTTTCGTTCTGTAATTAAACGTATACCATGTTTTACACGATCTCGTATTGGCAGTATGTTTGCTAAGTTATTTTGAGCATCACTTACATGTGGAGAAAATAGTTTTATTTCATCCTCTATAGCATTAATTTTTTTTATAATCTCAGGCAATTGTTTAGTTATGTTAGCTTTTTCTTCTTTTAAATCCTCAATGCTTATCTGTAAATCAGCTTGCTGTTGATTTATTTTCGCAATCTCTATTATTGCAGCCTTCTTTGTCATTTCTACATCATCAAGCCCATGAATATGTTTTTGCACCTCTGGAACCGCACCACACAAAGGGCAATCCTGCTTTCCATCTAATAATAAAACAAATCCTACTTCTTCTATGGATTCCAAACGTTCTATATCTGATTGGTATATGGATTCTAACTTAGTAAATCTTTCAAGGTTAATTTCTATTTCTTCTAACCTTGTATTAAAAGCATCAATATCTTGTCCTATACTATGTTTCTGATGAAATAAATCCCTTATAGAATTATTGGCATTATCCGCAGTTTGGCGTAAATTTTTATAATTTTCTTCTAAATGCTCTAACTGATTAAATAACTCCTCAGGTTCAGGAAAATCTGCCATAAGTTCTGCGCTTATGGATTCAATCATGTCATCATAAAGTTCCATTTTAGCAGCCTTAGCTGCATTAAAAGTTTTACGGTCTACGACAGGAACAATCGCATCATCATCAATCTTTGTTAAAAAAAACTTTAGGACACTTCTTTCACCTGTTCTTGTCATAGTATCTCCCCTTTCAAAGGGAGAAGTTGTACTTTGAATACTAGTTTCATCTACGATACATAATTGGGTAATATCACGAAAACTAAGACCACGTTTTTCTCCAGAAGCTTTGGTAGCAATAGATTTATTTAACAATCCAAGCTTTTCTAACAAATAGTAAGACAAATTATTCTCATTAACACGATCATGGCGCGCAGAAAGTGTTCTAATATCATTTGTACCTTTTATACTTTCTCTTACTAAATTAGGATGCAGTTCAAAGCTTCCGCCGGCTGTTGCTCTCATCAATGTAACTGGGGTCTCTTCATTTATTTGCAATCCCATCCATATTTTATTATATGCCTGAATCTCTCTTAAATCTGAAGGTGGTGGTTTGCTGCCACCAAACATAAAATCTATTGCGTGAACAGTTAGAGATTTTCCTGTATTTGAAGCTCCATACAGAACGTTTACTCCTTCTTGAAAAGTTAAGTCGGCTTGCGCTGCTTTCTCACCAGTAAATGTTAAATGTTTAATTACAATTCTCTCATCACTCATAATTGAACCATAGTTTTGGTTTTCTGTTGAAATTCAATTTTCCAATGATTAATTCGTTCATTTATAATATTTTCCATAGATTTGTGATCGTATACTTTAATTTTATCTATAAGCCATTTAGCCCTATCTTTTAACGCTATTGCGTATTTTGTATGCAATACACTAACTAAAGCGGTAGCCTCATCACTTGCCTCATATGAAAAACCAGATTCATCCGTATTAATGTTCACTAAATGAAGTTTTCTCATTGCCGTTAAGCTATTTTCAATAAGTCTTCTACGTACTAGTAATTCACCAGTACGTTGAGGTATTTCTGGATGCAAGCTAGGAGGACCATCTATATCAGCTGTATGAACTACCAGATAATCTAACCAAGTAAGCCAATTTAGATCATAAGATTTTGGATAAGCTGCATCTAATATAATGACTGCACGTAATCCAGTTTCTAACATACTATTAAACAAAGCAGGTTCAGCCGTTGTTACAGAAGCTACTTTTTCCATTTTAATGTTCCCTCATTTGCAAAATGGTGGCAAAGCCCTTGCTTAACTTGAATTTGTGCATATTTAGCTAGGGGGCTAGTAGGGTTTGCTACCGCCGCTTGAGCCATTACTGCACCTAGTCTTTCAAGGCCATCTGTATAAGTTTTTTTATGTACATCTTTTACACCGCTGTAAACTTCCCCCCTTAGCAAGCCTAAGTCGTCCTGAAAAGAATTGTCCCGAAAGTGTCTTTCAAAAGCATCCGCATGGAAAAATCGTTCTCTCTGTTCTCTTAGATGCTCTCCATGTACAAGGTGGTCTGTAGCTTCATCTTGACAATATATGCACTTATCGCGTTCACCATAAACATCTAAAAGTTGTCCTATATACGGTAATTCTATGTCTTGGACTGCTTGGGGGACATTTCCCTGTGGTGGTGCATCAAGCTCTACCCCAAAATCTTTGTGCAGTACGGCTTTGATTCCTGCAGACATTAGGAGTTTATCAAGATTTATTCGGAATATAGTAGAAAAATCATATTTATTAATGTGCTTAATTAGGTCTTTACCTAAACAGATTTCTTTTGTTTTTATTATGTTCTTACGGCATTTATTATCCCATTCATTTAAGATGGTCTCTTTAAAAATTTGGGGATTGAATAAAAGTTTTTCAGCTTCTCTATTAAGTCCTCTAGGCGCGATAAAATAGTATGATTTAGGTAATGAAAACTCACCTTGATACGAGTAATAAAGCATTTTGCCAATCTCACGTATGACATTAGTGCTATTTAAGGGGGAGCCGTATTGTTTGCATTGGTAATTATCCCATTCACCTTCGTGTTTTAATTTAGAATAAAAGCCTACAACATCCCTTCCCTTATCACCAGTTCCCCTGAAGCTTTCCACACTATCGTATTCAGAATGGTTATATATCCATTTAAGAATTAGCTCCTCAAGCTGCTCATCATCTAACGCAAGAATAGAACGGCTTAATTTGGGGAGCATAAATTTTCCAATTGATTAGTGCTAAAGTGAATATGCACATATAAATTTGAAAGAAAAGTGAATATTGCAACTACTTCACTAAAATTATTCCTAATATTTCTATATCCTAAATTGTAAGATTTTATATATTTTGGGGTGGTTTACAAAATCCAAAATGGAGATTTTATAGGGGATTAATATATGAATACCCATATACCCCCTATGTCCCCATGCCACCCCTGCATGCTTATATTATTTGATGAGTGGATGTATTGTCTAGAATCCCTGACGAGGTATTAAGGTATTTTTGCCATTGCAATTAATACAGAGGACTAGTACATTACTACAATTATATATGCTAAATACGCTTTATAATACATTAGCTTATTTTTGTGGTACAGAATCCGACAAGCGGCACCATTCCTAAAATATTACCACGATCTTAGCAGCTTACACTTAAAAGCACGCAACTTTCAGGCTTTATACACTCTTTATCTTGAAAACGCCACGACGGGAGGTACGCCATATTTTTTGTATTGGTTTGCGCATACCTGCTTTTTCTATAACTTTGACAACGGCTTTTTTTGTTGGGCTGCCGTAACGTCTGCGGTTGAGTATTTCGTCATCAACCGGAATCCAGCTATTAATACGCTGCATCAGTGAATCAGCCCATAGTCCACTGATATTATGCTCCTGAGCATAGGTTAATATTCCTTTCAGTTCGTTGAGCTGGCATTCATTTTCAACATAAATATCCTTGATAAGCTCTAAATCCAAATTACCTTTGAAACAATCTGGATTCGGGTAATTTGCTGCAATGAAATTAAGGCGGGTACGTATACATTTTTCACAACGCCCGCAGTTATTACTCTGGTCAGCACCAGACCAACACACCTTAAGAGTTTTAAGTGCAGTTGGGAATTTTGTTATAGCATGAACCTTTTCAGTACGGCAAAAACCCGCACCATCATGAATTATGGACATACGGTCAGTTGTCATTAAATGGTCAAATATCGGACTTGAACCGGACGGTATAGCAAGTGATTCATAGGAATTACTACTACCCATAAGACCAAACTGGAACTCATCAGAAAGCATTTGCAGACATCCCGCCAGTTCCATTCCAGAAGAATAATACCAATTCTGGATCCGTAACTCACGGCTGTTTGTGCTCATGGTGCGCAGATCTAAATTTAATTCGTTCAGTAAAGGTTTTACACGATTTACTAGCTGCTTGAAATCATGGTTATTATCAAGATCTACATCAAAACCCTTTACCATCAAAACAGACTGCAGAGGATAACGCACCAATTCAGGCAATAGCTTAGTATGGCTTAGAGCAGTAAAAGTTGCATCAACACCTCCTGAAAATGCAGCTATCGCATGATTCTGAACTATAGGAGAAGGAACTTTTACTACATTATCAGGAATTATTTCAACGCAGCCATATAGTTTTGGTCGCCAGCGTTTCCACGCCAGTTGAATTTCCCGCATATTGCGCAAACACGTAGCCGAAAGCGAGCCATGTACACGCACCGGCAATCTTTGCCCAGCTAAATATAACAATACAGCAAGCACATGACCATCTAAAGTGGATGAATCAGTAAAAGGAATTATACGGTCGAACTCATAGAATATCTCTATTGGCTTGCTACCATCATCCTTGGATAATTGTGTGATACGGCGTGATTTACCGTTTTTTACAGAATTGGAAACTCGCAAATGAATAACGCTGCTCATATTTTCACCAATCATTTTAATTAGATAAGACGATTAAAGTTAGAAAATATTAACATAATAATTAAGAAAATCAATATTAAATTAATAAAAAATTAATTATTTTCTGGGGGCGGCGGCGCGGCGCAGGCGGTCATTAATTGCTATTCCTAACCCTTCTTCGGGAATAGCCATCACTGCTATTGATATGGGGTTTTTTGCATCAAGTGCGCGCAGCATCCGAAATAAATTTGCCGCTGCTTCTTCCAGATTTCGTGTTGCGCTTAGATTTTCTACAATATTAGCTCCGGCTAGTGCTTTACCGAAGGCTAATAATACCTCATCTTCCTGAATATCACTTGCATTAAGACGAATTTTTGCATTGGGGGCGTAATGGCTTTTGAGCATTCCCGATGCTTTTATTCCACCTGCGCTATACTTACCGATCTCTATATATTTTTCTAACTCGTCCTGCGTGATTTTTCCATGGCGTAGAATGGTTGCCGGTGTGGTAGTTAAATCCACAATGGTTGACTCAATGCCCACGCTGCACGCCCCACCGTCCAACACTATTTTCACCTTATCTCCCAGCTCTTCTGCAACATGTTCAGCAAGGGTTGGGCTGATTTTTCCGGAACGGTTGGCACTTGGTGCTGCTAGCGACAATCCTGTTTTTTCCAGTAAGGCAAGAGCTACAGGATGGGAAGGCATCCGCACTGCTACACAATCCAATCCAGCGCTTACCAACAGAGAAAGCTCACAACCCTGCCTGCGCGGCAGGACAAAAGTAAGCGACCCCGGCCAAAATTTTTCCGCAAGAATTTGCGCTATTTCATTCCACTCAACATATTTTTTCGCGGCAGCAATTGATGGAATGTGAACAATCAGTGGGTTAAAACTAGGCCGTCCCTTAGCCGCGTAAATAGCCGCAACTGCTGTATCCGAAAGCGCGTTTCCGCCCAACCCATATACAGTTTCTGTGGGAAATGCTACTAGATCCCCATCCCGCAACGCTTGCGCGGCTTTTTCTATATCTTCTATATTTTCCATGTTTTTATTGCTTTTTTCTTATAAAGGAAATTACACTGCTCTTCCTTGCAAAACAATAATAATAAGCTTCTATGACTAAAAAGCATGTAAAAATATATACAGACGGTGCCTGTTCCGGCAACCCAGGTGCAGGTGGTTGGGGGGCGATTCTGGTGTATGGCGAACATGAGAAAGAAATTTCAGGCGGAGAACCGGAAACCACCAATAACCGTATGGAATTAATGGCTGTGATTTCTGCGCTGGAAATACTTAAAAGCCCTTGTATTGTAGATATTTATAGCGATAGCTCGTATGTATTAAAAGGGATAGATGAATGGCTGCCGGCATGGAAAGCGCGGGGCTGGAAAACTGCCGATAAAAAACCGGTAAAAAACGTGGAATATTGGCAAAGGCTGGAAGAAGCCACCAAACCCCACATCATAAAATGGCATTGGGTAAAAGGCCATAACGGGCATGCAATGAACGAGCGTGCTGATGCGCTAGCACGTGGAGCTATTGTTAAAGCCCAATAACATCGTGCATGGAGTACAATCCTGCTTTTTTATCCCTCGCCCAGAGTGCTGCAGCAATTGCGCCGTTAGCGTAAATAGCACGCGAAAACCCATGATGTGAAAGAGTAATAAGCTCACCGCCGCCTGCAAACAATACATTATGGATGCCGACCACATCTCCGCCGCGCAATACAGAAAAACCAATATCACCGACCTTGCGCTCACCAGCACGATCCACAACTTTTTTGCTGTCCAGTGATACGCCCCGCCCCTTGGCCGCTGCCCGCCCCAGCATTAGGGCAGTACCAGATGGCGCATCTTTTTTATATTTGTGATGCATTTCATTAATTTCAATATCATATTGCTCGTTAAGCAGTGCGGCTGTCCGTTCTACTAATGATTCTAATATATTGACCCCCAAGCTAAAATTGCCTGACTGGATGATGCGGGCACTACTTGCACATTCAGCAAGTTTCTTTTGCTGACCGTCAGAAAAACCGGTTGTACCCACAATCATAATTCCACCTGTCCTCGCCACTTCACGGGCAAGAGCAATGGTCGCTTCCGGAGTAGTAAAATCAATCACTGCCTCAGCTTTATCAGCCAAAATTGCCGGATTAGAAGTAACATACAAGTCTGTTGCTGGCTGCGCACTCATAGTGCGGACACTGCCTGCTGTGATCTTTATTCGTTCGTTGCCTTGCGCACTGGCTATAAGTGCCTGCCCCATACGACCGGTAAAGCCGGCTATGGCAAGTGTAAGCTGATCAATCATATTTATTAATTTTCCCTTTGATTTTTTCATTATTAACAGTAGAAATTAACATTATTTATAAAATAACGCAAATCAAGAGGTAATGATATGGGGATAATGTCGGATAGCTGGATTAGGGAACAGGCAAAAAAAGGAATGATTGAACCGTTTGTAGAGAACCTTACCCGTGAAGGAGTTATCTCTTATGGGGTATCTTCCTATGGCTATGATGCACGGGTATCAGACGAATTTAAGATTTTTACCAATATTGATTCGGCAATTGTTGACCCTAAATAATTTTCACCTAAAGGTTTTGTTGATAGGAAAAGCGATGTATGTATCATCCCTCCGAACAGCTTTGCTCTTGCCCGCACAGTGGAATATTTTCGTATCCCGCGTGATGTTTTGGTGGTTTGTGTCGGCAAATCAACTTATGCACGTTGTGGGATTATAGTTAATGTTACTCCACTTGAGCCGGAATGGGAAGGACATGTAACACTAGAATTCTCCAACACCACCCCGCTTCCGGCAAAAATTTATGCCAATGAGGGCGCGTGCCAGTTTTTATTCTTGAAAGGTGATTCTGTTTGCGAAGTTTCTTATGGTGACCGCAAAGGAAAATACCAAGGACAAAAAGGTGTAACCTTACCACGGATAGAGAAGATAGCGTAATGGATAAAATCAGGATTATTGGCGGTAACAGGCTTACTGGAAAAATACAGATTTCCGGCGCGAAGAATGCTGCTTTGCCGCTGATGGCTGCCAGCCTTCTTACAGAAGATACATTAAAGCTTTCCAATGTTCCTTATCTTGCTGATATTGTGACCATGGCAAATTTGCTAGCACAACATGGAACCAATATTTCTTTTTCTGCATCTGCGCAGGAATTTGGCAAGAATATGTCGCTTTCTTCTCAGTATATTAACAACTTTACTGCGCCTTATGATTTGGTACGCACCATGCGGGCATCAGTACTAGTTCTAGGCGCGCTTCTTGCACGGTTTGGGCAAGCAAAAGTGTCCTTGCCCGGCGGCTGTGCAATCGGTACACGCCCTATTGATTTACACTTAAAAGCACTAGAGTTAATGGGTGCTCATATTGAACTAGCAGAAGGTTATGTTCATGCCCATACTCATGGCAGACTAAAGGGATCTGAAATTAATTTTGAAAAAATTTCTGTTGGTGCTACCGAAAATATCCTAATGGCGGCAAGCCTTGCCGAAGGTGTAACCGTACTGCGTAATGCAGCGCGTGAACCGGAGGTTTGTGATCTTGCCTATTGCCTGCAGAAAATGGGAGCAAAAATTGAAGGAATTGGTACGGATACTATTCGTATCACAGGTGTAGAAAAACTTCATGGTTGCGATTATAGCGTGGTGCCAGACCGGATTGAAGCTGGCTCTTTTGCCGCAGCTGCCGCTATTACAGGTGGAGATGTAGAACTGATTGGTGCCCGCATGGAACATATGCAGGCGGTTGCAGAAAAATTCACTGATGCTGGCGTAGAAATGTATGAAACTGAGCGTGGTGTGCGGGTGATAGCCAAAGAACGAATTCAGTGTATTGACATTATAACTCAACCATATCCGGGATTCCCTACAGATATGCAGGCACAAATGATGGCATTACTATGCGTGGCTGATGGAGCGTCCATGATTACCGAAACGATTTTTGAGAATCGCTATATGCATGTGCCTGAGCTTACGCGGATGGGAGCAAAAATTGTGGTGCATGGTTCAAGCGCAATGATTAGGGGTGAAGAAGAATTAGTTGGCGCAGAGGTAATGGCGACTGACCTCAGGGCTTCCTTATCCTTGGTAATTGCTGCCCTTGCTGCGCGCGGGGAAACAGTTATACACCGCGTTTACCATCTGGATAGGGGCTATGAGCGGTTAGAGGAAAAATTATCTGCCTGTGGCGCACGAATTGAGCGAATTAGTGAACGTCCAACCCGACCATTTTCTTTGACAGAAGCAGCCTAGAATGCCATGGGGGAAAATAAAGAATATCCACAATATGTAAATCACATAATTAACGGTGATATTCTAAAGAGAGAAAAAGATGATCCTGTACGCATAGCTTACTTTCTGGCGGTGCAGCTTCATGAAGGGCAATACCGTAAAGGCATAGATAAACTGGATTATATAACACACCCTGTACAGGTATATGATTTAGTAAATAGATGCCTACCCAGAAATATAAAAAATAAAGATGTAACATTAGCAGCAAGCCTGCTCCATGATGTAATAGAGGACTATAAAAAAGAAGAAATAAAATCTGGATCAACAACAGAAGAGAGTGCCCGTAAAGAAGTCATAGGAATAATTGAATCTAAATTTGACGATAAAAATTTTGCAAAAAAACTTATTTTTTCCCTTCATGAACTAACCAACCCTAAGGAATTCAGAGATTCAGATGGAAATAGCATTACAAAAACACAGTGGCAGGTGCAACATATCGGGATCGCCTCTCCTAATACTAAATTAATAAAAATATGTGATAAAACAATGAATATCGTCAGCAATATTGAAGAAGTTCCAAACTGGAACTACGATAAGCTTATGGAGAATTCTCAAAATTCCAAAGCAGTCGTTGATGCGGCAAAAAAAAATATCACAAATGAAAATCCATATTATGGGGCTATAAATTTGGCATCTGGGATTTACAGCCATGTTGCGAATGGCAAAATGGCACTACTTAGCGATATGTTAAAAGATAACCGGAATATTCCACCGCAAATGCCAATAATGTCATTTTCTTTTAACTCAATAATAGCTATGGTAAAAAATGAATTACAAAACAATATGGTTAACAGGTAAAAAAGAACATGAAACCAATTATCATAGCTCTTGCTAAAGGACGTATTCAGGAAGAAGCTGTGCCTATCTTAAGGCAAGCTGGTATTTTTCCTGAACAGGCTTTTTTTGATGATAATGAAAGGCAACTGCAATTTTCCTGTAAAGATTCTAATATTTCAATTATCCGCGTGCGGAGTTTTGATGTGCCGACATTTGTTGCTTTTGGGGCAGCACATCTAGGAATCGCAGGCAGCGATGTATTGATGGAATTTGACTATCCTGATTTATATGCACCGCTGGATTTGGATATTGGGCATTGCCGACTTTCTGTCGCTGAACTGGATTCTGGAAAAAATGATGCTGACTTATCACGCATAAGTCATATTCGTGTAGCAACTAAATATCCTAATATTACCAGACGTTATTTTGCGCAAAAAGGCATTCAAGCAGAATGCATAAAATTAAGCGGGGCCATGGAGCTTGCACCTAAACTCGGCCTTGCACCATGTATAGTGGATTTGGTGAGTTCAGGACGCACCTTAAAAGCCAATGGCTTGAAAGAAGTTGAGGAGATAACAAAAGTTTCCTCACGTTTGATTGTAAACCGTGCCGCGTTCAAAACCAGTAATACTGAAATTAGTGAACTTATAGAGAAATTTCGTGAGGCGGTTAGTGATTAGAATATCAACTTCCCTACCCGATTTTAATAAGAAATTTGAGGCGTTCCTTACAATGCGCGAAGGAGGAGAAGCTGAGGTAAGCAGCGTAGTATCTGATATTATTATGCACGTCAGAAAAAATGGTGACGCAGCAGTTTTAGAATATACAAAAAAATTTGATAAATTTATTGCCACACTAGATGATATTAAGGTTGATGAAAAAGAGATCGCAAACGCGCTGGCGTTATGCTCGCCAGAATTAATTAAATCACTTAAAATTGCGGCGCAGCGTATTAGCGATTATAGTAAAAAGCAACTACCGGAGGATTTGGATTATGTAGATGCTAGCGGGACAAGGCTTGGTCATCGCTGGACGGCAATAGATGCAGTCGGTCTTTATGTGCCGGGTGGGTTAGCTTCTTACCCGAGTTCAGTTCTAATGAATGCGATGCCGGCTAAAGTTGCTGGAGTTAAAAGATTGGTTGCGGTTGTTCCTGCACCGGAAGGCAAATTAAACCCAGCAGTGCTTGCTGCTTGTCATATCGTAGGAATAGATGAAATTTATAAAATTGGCGGAGCGCAGGCAATTGCTGCCCTTGCTTATGGCACACCCAGCATTAAAGCAGTAGATAAAATAGTAGGTCCGGGTAATGCTTATGTGGCCGAGGCAAAGCGGCAGGTATTTGGACGGGTAGGTATTGATATGATTGCAGGACCATCAGAAATTCTGGTTATTGCAGATAAAAACAATAATCCTGCCTGGATCGCAGCGGATCTACTCTCGCAAGCTGAGCATGATGCACAGGCTCAATCAATTTTAATCACGGATGATGATACTTTTGCTGAAAAAGTTATTATAGAGGTGGAGAGAATTTTAATTGACTTGCCACGCCGTAATATAGCGAAAAAATCATGGCAGGATTTTGGTACAGTAATATTGGTGAAGAACTGGCAGGAAGCCTGTGATATTTCCAATAAAATCGCCCCTGAACATCTAGAATTAGCAATTGCGCAACCGGAAGAATTTTTCCCATTATTACGCAATGCTGGGGCAATTTTCCTTGGTAGTTATACACCAGAAGCAATTGGAGATTATATCGCAGGACCATCTCATGTACTACCAACTTCACGCACAGCAAGCTTTTCTTCCGGTCTTTCTGTTTTTGATTTTATAAAACGTACTTCAATTATAGGGTGTAGTGAAAAATCACTTGCAGAGCTTAGCCGTTATGCGCAAACATTAGCAGAAAGTGAAGGTCTTCACGCTCATAAACTATCTGTTTCTATAAGATCATGAGTGAGAAAATAGCAAAGATTTCACTGGATGAAAGCAGCATGAAAAAACGCTCGCCAGAGGCAGAGCATGAACGGAATGTAGCAATAGCTGACCTACTTGATGAAAATAATTTTGAACCGCGCTGTATGAAAAGCGGCCCTTATAATATCCACTTGGCTATTGAGGAAGGTAAGCTGGTGCTGGATGTTCAGTCCCCACAAGAAGAAAAGCATTCAAAGGTAATACTTTCTATTACTCCACTGCGTGGTATCATCCGTGATTATTTTATAATTTTTGATAGTTATCAAACCGCCCTTAATTCAGCAAACCCCAGTAAAATAGAAGCCATTGATATGGGCAGGCGCGGCATACATAACGAAGGTTCACAGATGCTACAAGATATATTAAAAGACAGAATTGTTGTGGATTTCCCAACAGCCAGAAGATTATTTACCCTTATTTGTGTTCTGCACATAAAATAAACAACAAAGATATTACCTTCTTTTTTTCAGCAATTATGCTATATTGGCGCGAGTATAAAATTTTTAGAAGACAATTATGCTACTTTCAAATTTCACCAAAGCACTTCATAATTTATTACTCCCTGACATTATAAAAATTTTCTTATTATGTATGCTTGCCTATGTAGTCGGATGGGGAATACTCACCTTTGCTATCTCAGAAATTATATCCAGCTATATTTCGGTTTCAGGTGCAGAAGGCTTTTTTATCGGTATACTTAGTACTTTTGGCGGGGTGATGATAGGATGGTTCTTTTTTCCATTGCTTTATCCCATATTAATCAGTTTTTTTGATGATAAAATTGCTGAAATAATTGAGCGCGAAGAATATACTCAACTACCAACAGCCCAGCCACCTTTCTGGCCTACTATAACAAGTGATATAATGTTTTCATTAAAGGCTATCGGACTTAATATAGTTTTCCTGCCGCTTTATATAATCCCAATGATTGGGATTATTATTTATTATGGATTAAATGGCTATTTACTAGGCACACAATTTTTTCGTATGGCAGCAGGAAGAAGGGTGTCCAAATCCCAAGCCTTGCAGCTACAGAAAAAAGCTGGAAACACTGTGTTATTAATAGGTGTAGCGATTAGCTTTTTCTCTACAATTCCTTTACTTAATCTTGCTGTGCCTGTTTTAGGCGTAACAACCATGCTGCATCTGCTTCATGATTTATTGGGTAACCAAAAACAGAAAATATTACCGCCTGCACAGGGATGACGCACGACAAAGGACTCTGTACAGAAATTATTCTGTATAACTAATATATAAAATCATAATGTTTTATGGCGCGCGGCTATCGACGCCGTTAGAACCCTACCCGAACAGCGGGCGGCTGTCATAGAGTTTCCTAAGCATCGGAAAAGGGCAGCAGGATGATACGCTGTTTAACAACCGCCTTTTCCTGATTGATAGCATCAAACGATATCTCAAACAGGTGGTGCATGAGCAATCAGAGGCTATTTTCCGTGATAAACTGGCAAAGGGGCGAGTCACCTTCCCCCTCGTGACAAACGACAATGAACGCCTGAATTTTGAGATTGCGCGGGAATTGAAACAACTCGCCAGCAAGCAGGATCGCAAACTGATACGGAAAGATAACACGCTGATACAGAACAATCTGTTCTAGTTTGTCTTTGAAAAAGAATTTAATTCGCTCGAAAAGGATTTCGCGCTGTACCTAGCAGATGACGAGGCAGTCGCCTAGTGGCACCGCATGGTTGCGCGGCAAGATTATTCACTACAAGGCTGGCAACGCAATAAAATCTATCCCGATTTTGTTGCGTGTATAAATGGGGATCGGATGTTGGTGCTTGAAACCAAAGGTCTTCAGCTTAATGGCAATGACGATACGGAATATAAGCAAAAGCTGCTATCGCTGCTCACCGAATATCACCATGCACTGCCTGCGGGTGAAATAGCTGGCGGGATGAGTATAGGAAATTATTCAGCTTTCAGCTTGTAAATTGAGGATATTGATCTAATACCCTTGATTCAAATCAAGGCACTGAAACATCTTAATTATAGAGTGCTTCCCAAAGGATTGTTGATGGAAGCATTATTAGTGCATTGTTCAGTGGCATTTTCCCAGCATGGGGGCTTGTTTGCCGTATTTTTCCTAGGAGGACTGACAGGCAGCCTCACCCATTGCCTTGTCATGTGCGGGCCGGTGGTGGCGTGCCAGTCAGCATGTGGCGGTGGGTGTGGCAAGCGTATGAGCGCGGCAGCGCAATGGCAGTATCATCTGGGACGACTTTTAACCTATGGAGCACTTGGTTTTTCTGTCGCACTACTTTCCAAGCAACTTGCGGCAGCATCGTATTGGCCAGCACTTTCAGCGACGATGATGGTGATGGCGGGTGGATTATTCCTGCTCAGTGCTATTGTACCTAATCAACATGCATTGCTTGCCTATACGCCTAAAAATGCTTTTTTACGTGGTGTGCTGATGAGTTTTATGCCCTGCGGATTGATTTATGCCGCGCTGATGATGGCTGCAACATTCACCAACCCACTCGTAGGAATGTTTGCGATGTGGTTATTTGTGTTGGGGACGATTCCGGCCTTGCTGGTGGCAAGCGGCGGGGCTGCTATGCTGGCAGTGAAATGGCAGGAAATGATGCGCGGAATTGGCCGCTTTGGTATAGTGCTTAACGGGCTGGCACTGTTAGTGTTGGCCGCAAAAGTAATGAGGTAAAAACATGCAATCCCCAAACGAACGTGAAGTTGAAATCGATCCACGTTATGTGCCAACGAAGGCTGCGCCAATTTATAATGACGACATTGTCAAGAAATTCACCATTGCCGCACTGTTTTGGGGCACGGTGGGAATGTTGGTGGGGCTGGTGATTGCTCTGCAATTAGCATTTCCCGATCTTAATTTTGAACCGTATTTCAGCTTTGGCCGCCTGCGCCCTGTGCACACATCGGGAGTGATTTTTGCCTTCGGCGGCAGCGTGCTTTTTGCTACCTCTTATTTTGTTGTACAACGCACCTGTCGTACGCGCTTATGGAACGATAAGCTCGCGAATTTTACCTTCTGGGGCTACCAGCTTTTTATCATTATGGCGGCAACAGGCTATATATTTGGCATTACGCAGAACAAAGAATACGCCGAACCGGAATGGTACGCTGATTTGTGGCTCACCATAGTCTGGGTATCATACCTGCTAATTTATATGATGACACTGGCCAGGCGCGAAGAACCACATATTTACGTGGCAAACTGGTTTTTTCTGGGATTTATCGCAACAGTTGCCGTTCTGCATCTGGTAAATGGCGTAAGCGTTCCCGTATCTTTGTTGAGCACAAAATCAGTATCGGTCTGGGGTGGCGTCCAAAGCGCCCTCATCCAATGGTGGTACGGGCATAATGCGGTTGGCTTTTACCTTACCGCAGGATTCCTTGGCATCATGTATTATTTTATCCCCAAACGTGCCAACCGCCCTATATATTCCTACCGCCTTTCGATAATACATTTCTGGTCACTTATATTCATATATATATGGGCAGGGCCACACCATCTGCATTACACCTCCCTGCCAGACTGGGCGCAAACTCTGGGCATGACATTTTCTATCATGCTATGGATGCCAAGCTGGGGCGGGATGCTTAACGGCGTAATGACGCTTTCTGGCGCGTGGAACAAGCTACGCGACGATGCCGTACTGCGCTTCATGGTTGTCGCTCTGGCATTTTATGGCATGAGTACATTTGAAGGACCACTAATGTCTATAAAGGAAGTTAATTCACTGTCGCATTACACCGATTGGACCATCGGTCACGTGCATTCCGGCGCACTTGGCTGGGTGGCATTCATAAGCTTTGGAGCACTCTATCATATGGTGCCGGTGCTATGGAGAAAAAAAGGCTTGTATTCCATGCGCCTTGTGAATATCCACCTGTGGGTCTCCACTATAGGCATAGTGCTCTACATCACCGCAATGTGGGTTGCTGGTATCATGCAGGGGCTTATGTGGCGCGCTTACGACTCTATGGGCTTCCTTGAATACTCCTTTGTGGAAACTGTGGAAGCTATGCACCCATATTATATTATCCGCGCACTTGGCGGTCTTCTCTATCTATCAGGAATGCTTATCATGATATATAACTGCTATAAAACCATCACTGGAAACAATGTCGAATCCCGCGCAAATGCCCACAATAATAAGGATGCTGGCAATGCTTGAAAAACACGAGAAAATTGAGAAAAGCTCCGTACTTCTGCTGATATTCTCTATCATAGTGATTTCCATTGGCGGATTGGTTGAAATCGTACCGCTGTTTCGCATAGAAACCACCATCGAAAAAGTCAGCGGCATGCGCCCACTGACACCACTGGAGCTAACTGGGGAACAAATTTATATCCGCGAGAATTGCACAGCATGCCATAGCCAGCAGATACGCCCATTACGCGATGAGGTAGAGCGTTACGGGCATTATTCCCTCGCGGCGGAAAGCATGTATGAACACCCGTTCCTCTGGGGCAGCAAGCGTACAGGTCCTGATCTCGCGCGCGTGGGCGGCAAATATTCCGACGAATGGCACACAGCACATCTTACGCGCCCAAGGGATGTAGTGCCTGAATCCATCATGCCATCTTACAGCTTCATGAAAAACCATGGGGTAGATTTATTGGATATTAAAAACCTTATGAAAGCATACCGCACTGTTGGCGTACCTTATACCGATGATATGATCGAGAACGCCTATAATGACGCGATGGCACAGGCACATGCCGACAGCGACCCGTCTGGTTTAAACGCCCGCTATGGCAAGAAAGTGAATGTCCGTGATTTCGATGGGCAGAAAAACTTTGTGTCGGAAATGGATGCCCTGGTTGCTTATCTGCAAACGCTCGGCACGCTTGCTGATATAAAAGATTACGATATTAATCTTAATGAAAAAGACGCTAGTGGGAGCAAATAATGAATTTTTTATATGAACATGCGCCTTCCATAGGTCTGGTTTTCTTCTTCAGCGTATTTGTAGTGATAGCGTACCGCGCATATCGCCCTGGTGCGAAAGAAAAATTACAAGCCCATGCTTATATCCCACTGTCGGAGGAAAATTAATGGCTGACCATAAAAATAAAGACAAAGATATAGACCTGCATTCCGGCGTGGAAACCACTGGTCATGAGTGGGATGGAATCAAAGAATTGAATATTCCGGCACCGCGCTGGTGGCTGGTTATGTTTGCTATCACCTGTATCTGGGCGGTAGGATACTGGATAGTGTACCCTGCATGGCCCACACTTTCAGGGTATACCAAAGGCACGCTCGGCTGGTCATCATATAAAAAACTGGCTGAAGAACAGGCGGAAATAACCAGTCTGAGGGGAGAGCTTGCAGCAAAAATAAAATCGCACTCCCTGGAAGAAATCCAGAATGACCCCGAACTTTACGCTTTCGCTATCGCAGGCGGCAAAACCATGTTCAAGGAAAACTGCGCTGCGTGCCACGGCACTGGTGCAGCCGGTGGAAGGGGCTACCCTAACCTAAACGACGATGACTGGATGTGGGGCGGCGACCTTGAATCCATATACCACACCATCAAAGTTGGTATTCGCTCTACGCATGAAGATACGCGTACATCGCAAATGCCTGAGTTTGGTGAAATCCTGAAGCACGATGAAATTTCAAGCGTTGCCGACCATGTACTTAGCCTCTCCAGTGGCAAAGGTGATAGTGAACAAGGGGCAGCCATTTTCAAGCAGAATTGTGCTTCGTGCCATGGCGATACCGGCCATGGAGGGCGACAAGTTGGTGCGCCAAATTTGGCTGATGCGATTTGGCTCTATGGCGGTGACAAGGCCAGCATCATGCAGCAAGTGACTAATCCGCGCCATGGTGTGATGCCAACCTGGGAGACGCGACTGCCGGATGAGACTATTAAGCAGCTGAGTATTTATGTACATTCACTCGGTGGGGGCGAAGCCGACAAACCGAAGGAATAATCAATGCAGCGCCTATACAGCTCTTCAAAAAACAAGAAAAAATCTATCCACGGCGTGTATGGGGCAGGTTTCGTAAGCTGAAATGGCTGTCGATGGTGACATTGCTCGCTATTTATTACGGTGCGCCGTGGCTGCGTTGGCATCGTGGCGGGCAATCCCCTGATCAAGCAATTCTTATCGACCTCAATCACACACGCGCCTATTTCTTCGGCATAGAAATCTGGCCGCAGGAAGTCTATTATATCACCGGCATTTTAATTCTCGCGGCGGTAGGATTATTCTTCGTCACTTCCCTATTTGGGCGCGTATGGTGTGGCTATGCTTGCCCACAGACGGTCTGGACAGATTTATTCGTGTGGGTAGAGCGCATTGTGCAGGGCGACAGAAATGCCCGCAAAAAACTGGATGAATCAAAATGGACATTAGAGAAAATACGCAAAAAGGGACTCACACACATCATCTGGCTCATCATCGGCCTCTGCACTGGCGGTGCGTGGGTGTTTTATTTTAATGATGCCCCGACATTACTCGATCAAATTTTACATTTAGATGTGCCGTGGAGCGTTGGTGGTTGGATTCTAGGACTCACTTTTTCTACCTACCTCATGGCGGGTTTCGCACGTGAACAGGTCTGCACCTATATGTGCCCCTATGCGCGGTTTCAATCCGCCATGTTTGATAAAGATACACTGATTATAGCTTATGATGAAACACGCGGTGAGCCACGCGGAAAACATAAAGCGGGCGATAGTTGGGAAGGTAAAGGCCATTGCATTGATTGTGACTCATGTGTCGTCGTCTGCCCGATGGGAATTGATATTCGTGAAGGGTTGCAGATGGAGTGCATCGCCTGCGGATTATGCGTCGATGCGTGTGATAATGTGATGGGAAAAATTGGTCTACCCAAAGGCCTTATCCGCTATGACACGGAGAGCAAAGAAAAGTTTAACCCCTTCCGTCCGCGCACCTTTTGGTATAGCGGAATTATCGCGCTGGTCGGGTGTTTAATGCTCTATAGCTTGCTCACGCGCTCACCGCTGGAGATGAATGTTATTCACGACCGCAATCCATTATTCGTGAAGCTGTCCGATGGTTCTGTGCGTAATGGCTACAACATTACGATCATCAACAAACATCATGAGGATAAGAATTACGCGCTCACCGTACAAGGCATCGAAAATGCTGCCATTCGCGTGCAGGCGAGCAACGATATTCCTGCAGATAATCTGCCCGTATTCGCCGATTCCGTAGGGCATTTCCGCGTGTTCATCACTGCTGAAAAACAAACCAATCATCGCCGTGAAATAACATTCCAACTCATGGAAACCAGCAGCAGTATCACTACAGCCAAAGACACAATTTTTGTAAGTGAGGGACGATGACTGGCAGGCGCGTATGGTGGTATTTTGTGGCGTTTTTCGGCTTTGTCGCAGCGGTGAATGCGGTGATGGTCACGCTCGCCATCCGCACCCATAGCGGCGTTGTCACCGAGCATCCATATGAAAAAGGTCTTGTTTATAATCAGGTGGTGGACGCTGAGAAAAAGCAAGAGTCACTTGGGTGGAAAGGCGTTATTGATTACAAAAATGGTGCGCTACATTTTGCGCTGCACGACAAAAACAATCTGCCTATCGCTCCTGAAAAAACCACCGCCACCATAACCCGCCCGACACAACAAGGTATGGATTTTACGGTGGAGTTAAAGGGCGCGGAAACGACTATATATTTTCCAGCAAACGGTTTGTGGGAAGTGCGGGTAGATACCGAGCATGAGGGCGTGCATTATCAGCAAAGAAAACGTATTGTCGTAGAATGACCACCAAACCCTTCATCACAACTGAATCTGACGGCACACACAACGTAAATCTGCTGGTGGATGGAATACATTGCCCGAGTTGCGTGGCAATTATTGAAAATGGTTTGAAGAAGCAGCAGGCAGTCCAAACAGCGCGCCTCAACCTCTCTACCAAACGTTTGCGCGTAACGTGGAACGGTGCTTTGGAGCTAGGCGATAAGTGGGTAGAGCTAATTAATGGCATGGGCTACAGTGCCGTGCCGTTTGACCCAACAACCGCTGAAACTGCCGAGAAGAAAGAAGAGAAATTCCTGCTGAGCTGCTTGGCTGTAGCTGGCTTTGCCAGTGGCAATCTGATGTTATTTTCTATCCCGCTATGGACAAGCGATAGTGTTGAAATGGGCGCGGCAACACGCACATTTTTCCATTGGTTGCAGGCGGCAATAGCGATTCCAGCCATTGCTTATTGCGGCATGCCTTTTTACCGGTCGGCGTGGAAGGTCTTGCGTGCGTGGAAAACCAATATGGACGTACCGATTTCGGTGGCGGTTATTCTCGCCACGCTTATGAGCTTGTTTGAAACTGTCACCTTTGGCTCACATTCCTATTTTGATTCCGCCGTGATGCTGCTGTTTTTCCTGCTCATCGGGCGTTATCTCGAAGCCCGTGCTCGTGGCCGCGCTCGTTCTGCTGCCCATGATTTGCTGAAAATGATGACGGGGTTTGCGACTGTTTTACATGAAGGTGGCAAACAAGAAATAATCCCACTTTCTGAGATAAAAGAAGGCATAGTGCTACTAGTTGCAGCGGGTGAGAAGATCGGTGCGGATGGCGTGGTAATTTCTGGCGCATCCGAAATTGATACCAGTCTAATCACTGGTGAAAGCCAGCCGCGTAAGGTGAATGTGGGTGAGGCGTTATTTGCAGGAACCATCAATATGACCGCGCCCATCACCATGCGCGTTACCAAGGCGGGCGAGCGTTCGCTGCTTTCGGAAATCATCAAGCTCATGGAGTCTGCTGAGCAAACCCAGGCGAAATATGTCACTGTCGCGGATAAAATTTCCGGCTGGTACACGCCCGTGGTGCATTTTCTGGCGGCGGGAACATTTATTGGTTGGATGGTGTTTGGAAGCGTAGCGTGGCAAGTGGCATTGCTTTATGCCGCAACCGTGCTCATTATCACCTGCCCATGTGCGCTGGGTCTTGCTGTTCCGGTGGTGCAGGTGCTCGCCAGTGGCAAGCTGATGCGTAGCGGTATTCTGCTTAAAAGCGGCAGTGCGTTGGAACGACTTGCGATAATCACCTATGCTGTGTTTGATAAAACAGGAACGCTGACACTGGGCAAACCAACCCTCTCTTCTACTCATTCCAGTGAGCAATTACAGCTAGCAGCCTCACTCGCAGCACATAGCAAACATCCACTATCACAGGCAATTAGCAAGGCCTATGCTGGCCAATTATTGCCACTTACGGTAAATGAAGTACAAGGCTGCGGGCTTGAAGCCAAGGGCATTAAATTGGGTAAAAGAAGTTGGGCGACGCAACTGGCTGATGATGGTGAAAATACACTGGAATTATGGCTCACAGAAGATGACAGGTCGCCCATTCGCTTCACCTTTGCCGATCAACTACGCGTCGATGCAAAAGAAATTATCACTACCTTGCAATCCGCTGGCATCAAAACCATTCTGCTTTCAGGTGATCGGCAGGAAGTGACAAAAGACATTGCCAAAAAGCTGGGGATTGAGATATTTGAGGGCGCATTATCGCCTGTGCAGAAAACCGAAAAGATCGCGTTGCTAAAAACCAGCGGCGCAAAGGTGCTAATGGTCGGTGATGGGCTAAATGACGCACCATCACTTTCTTCTGCCACCATATCCATGTCGCCTGCTAGTGCGATGGACATTACACAAAATGCGGCTGATATTGTGTTTCAGGGTGATAGATTACAGCCCGTAATCAACGCTTGGAAAACCGCAAAATATTCACAAACACTGGTAAAACAAAATTTTTTGCTGGCGATTCTATATAATGTGGTTGCTATACCATTGGCCGTTGCTGGCATGGTGACGCCGCTGATCGCCGCCATTGCCATGTCCAGCTCGTCGCTGCTAGTGATTGCTAATGCGATTCGACTCAATGCGAGGAAGTCATGAACATACTCCTCTACCTCATTCCCATAGCGCTTACCTTGGGATTGGCTGGGCTAGTGGCGTTCTTCTGGGCGATGAGAAATGGGCAGTTTGAGGATTTAGACGGCGCAGCGCATCGGGTGTTGCGTGATGACGAAGACGAGGACGTAGCATGAAATGGCATGGTGACGATATTCCCTTTTTGCTCACATATTTACCGCATGCCGTGCATGATTTGATGCATCATGAAGACCCAGTTCTGCTAAATAAAGCGCTGGAAAATCTAAAAATAAAAGAACATACAAGCGCACCGCGCCACCGTATATCGACAGATGCTCCGCGCATCTCCATTGAGAAAACACTTGACCCCATAGTGCAGCGGTCGGGTGCAGAATATCGGTTTGTTACTGCATGATTATGTCAATCAGCTTCCGGCATTTGATACCTCAAATGCTGAAACTGAAAAATTGTTAGAGCATTGGCGTAAGATCATGTTGGAGCATCCGCAGCGCCTAGCCACCTCGCATATGAGCCACGGTCATGATGAAAAAACCAAAAATTTCTGGCGTGATAAATTACACGCACACAGTAAAGCGCTTGGGATTTCTCCTGAGACGATGCTGGATGCATGGAACGATTGGCAACGAGCCTCTGGCATTGGCCACGCTACTGGAAACCTCTTACAAATGCAGGCAATGCAGCACAAACAATGGCAGGATTTGGTAATCCGCTCACGCCTGCACCACGAAACCATGGCACGAACTATGGAGTGGTAGCGGCTTACGCCGCTTTTATCAGCAAGCCAAAGAGCTCATCTTTAAGGCTAAGGCGCTGTTTCTTCAATGTCTCCAGCGCATCTGAGCCTGATTATGCACCTGACTCAATGCGGTGTACAGAATGTTCTACCTAATCATATTCCGCAAATAACCTCGCAAAATGATTGTCAGATGTTTTTATCTGGTGAATGCGCTCGCGCATTTCTAGAAATTCATTGATCAGGCTGTGATTTTCAAGTGGCATACATAACTACTTTTGTTGTTCCCAACCAACATAGTCACGCAGGTGAAGTGAGCGCTTGACACAAATCAAGGATTGCTGGGTTTACTCGTCTATTTTCAGCGCAGTAATAAATGAAGGAGAACTTATGAAAAAGATTGTTTATGGTGCACTAGCGGTACTTTTTGGTTATAAGTTCTAGCCATGTCTGGCTGTACCATCACACCCATCACCACAAACAAAGCCTGCTCTGGCAAATGCAAGAGTGGCGGTTGTCGCACAAAGTCAAATGTATGGGTGCTGGCAGCATGCGAGGGGATGGCGGCATTATTCCAGAAGCAATCGGATGGGCATCTGTCACCGCTCTTGGAGAATGGGAGCAATATATCCTCATTTGCAAATGATCTGCGTGATCGCCTAACTAATGCCTTGGAACATGGTGATTTTAGTCAGCTTGTATTGGTAGGCAGCGCCAATGATATTTCGTGGACGCAGGCTTCATTGCCAATTTCCGTGTCCAAACAAGTAGTAGCTGAAATTGAATATCCACTGATGTTGGCGTGGTTTAGTGCGCCTTCTAATACGGGAAGACTTACAAAGGCGTTAGAGACTATGTTGCAGGATTAGCCTGTCGCTTCCGCTTCACAACTGCCAGATTCCGAACAGCTATTACATACAAACTCTCGGAGTTTCTCAATATTACTAATAGTGATATCTTGCCCTGTCACCGATAGCCCAAGCGGTTTTAATTGCTGCTGACTACGCGAAAGCGTTTCTGGTTTCATGCCCAAATAAGCTGCCAAAATATGCTTCTCTACGGGAATCGTCAGCGTCTTAGATCCATTTGCCTGCGTGTGACACAACCGCAGCAAAAAACATCCCAAGCGCTGTGATGCGGACATGGTACTCATCTGCTCTAGCTTAAGCTGCGCCTGTGATGTTCGCTCATTTAGCAGTTCCATGACGACACCCGAAAACGCTGCATTTTCTGCAATCAATTTACGAATAATATCCGCTGGAATTGCCGCAAGCTGCGTGTGCGCCGCCAGTGTTTGCGCGTGATATGGATAATTTGCATGTGGAAACAACGCCGCTTCACCAAATACATCCCCCTCAGTGCACAGACCGATTATACTTTCTTTCCCATCTGGGGTTTGACGCGTGAGCTTCACCCAGCCTTTTAGCACCAACCACAGTCTTACTGCCACATCGCCGTGGTGCAAAACAACATCATCCTTATTGTAAATCTTTATTTTGGTATGCGGCATAAGTGAATGTAATACCGTTGGCTGGTTTTGGAAAAGCGGCTGTTCGTTAAGCGAATAAAATGGTGATAATGTTGATTTCATAAGTCTTAATAGGAATGATTGATGTGTATCAATTGCTTTTAAGGCGATCCGCGTAAAATTGCAACATTAGTTGATTTATGCTTTTAAATTCGCAAGCCAATATAACCACTTCTTCACACAATCCGCACAAAATATCCTTGAAAATTGAAAGTTGAGTTTTCAGTTTACAAGGATGCAAGCATCCTATCCTGTAGCTGTTTGCGAAATGTTTCACGGCATGTTTTTCTGTTCGGATTTTCAGCATCGTCACGATTTTCAATCGCTTGCGCCAATAAAACCGAAACGAAATGCAAATATGTTTTCTGTCGCTAGCGAAATGCTGCGCCTTGCGCCCCCGTATAGGATTATCGCAGGACGTACCTAAGCCGTGGGGGGTATGGTGGGTGACTGCACGGATAGTTTCATAGATACTGGTGCAATCACGTGGATGTTGTATAGTGGTTAAAAAACCAAACAGCGGCAGCGGCTTATGACATTACCATCCCACCATCAGGACATTTACGACACCTATTTTGTTGCGTTTTGTTCGACGCGTGGGCGAGCGAAAGCCGCTATGATCTGCCCTACGTCAAGGTGGGGCGACTGGTAAAAACCACCTGTCAGACCTTGCCGCATTCGTTGCCCGTAAGGGGAGGAATTTCCCCCATGTCTATGAACCGCTGATTACCAAAAAACTCTACGATGCGTGTCAAGCAGTGCGGTTTGGCTGGCACAAAAAGCCCTTTGCTTACGGCGAGAAAGATTATGTCTTCCGTGGGCTTCTCACCTGCGCCACCACGGGCAAGGTGGTGACGGCGGACACCAAGGTGAAAACCTACGGCAATGGCCGCAGGGCGGAATATACCTACCTGATGTGCTGGAGTACTGAGAATCCAGCTAAAAAGCTCTGGGTGCGTGAAGAACAGGTGATGGCGCAGGTGGAGCAGGTGTTCAAATCCATGTCGCCCGATGATGATTTATTCTAGGATGTGGTCGCTTATGCGCGCTAGGCGTGTGAATCCGAGAAGGTGTTCCATAAACGCCAGATTCAGAAGCTCCAGAGCGAAAGCGAAGGGATTCAGGGTAAGCTCGACAAGCTGATGGACTTGCTGCTCGATGGTGCGGTGTCCAAGCAGGAACACGACCTGAAACGCCAGAAATTCAAAGCCCGCCAGATTGAGCTCGCCAACCAGCTGAACAGCTACCACATGGCCGATGACGGATTCCGCGATGCCGTGGCCGATACGCTCGAACTCGGCAGAAAAGCCCACGAATTGTTCATCAGTTCAAACAATAGCGGAAAACGCCGACTTCTGGGGTTTGTCTTTTCTAACCTCTCGCTGAAAGGCGGAGAGTTGCTGTTTTCCTTGCGTAAGCTCTTTGACCTCTATGCCAAAGCGACCGATATCGAAGAATGGCGCACCCGAGACGATTCGAACGTCCGACCTTTGCCTTCGGAGGGCAACACTCTATCCAGCTGAGCTACGGGTGCCAATTAAATGATTATATTATTGCGGTATTATGCTCAGCTTTACCATGGCACGACGCAACCGTCGCCATATTTTTTTTGCCGGCTTTTCCAGATTCGCACATTGCAATATTGTCACTATTACAATTTTCAGGCAACCACCTTTTTTCTTTCTCTCTAATATATCAGCATCCATAGGATGCCATATTTTTATTCTTTCATTCAATAAATCTACCCATTTACCAATTATATTATGAGCTTTTGCATATTCTGCGATGCTTACAACTTCTGCAAAATGCCCCTCTGACTGTAATTCCATTTTACTTATAAGATTTAGATCAAGTTCGCGAGGGAAACAAGAAGGTTTATCCTTCATTCCTACAGCTAGAAAATTAAGGTGAGTCCGTACACATTTTTCGCATTTTCCACAATTATCACTTTGATCTGCGCCCGCCCAACAAACTTTTAATACCTTACAGGCAAGAGGGTGTTTTGCTATTTCTGCAACTTTATCTGTCCTACAAAATCCGGCACCATCATGAATTATTGAAAAATTATTTCCTGACATCAAACGATCTGTAACTGCATTAGATCCCCACGGCAACACTAAGGCCTCATAAGAATCCGTACTACCGATAAGGCCAAAATTAAATTCATCTGAATACATATGCAAACATGCTGCCAATTCTAGCGCGTGCGAATCTTCCCAATCCTGTAGTTTTAATTCACGGCTATTAGTACGGATTGTACGTAAATCCAGCTTCAAATCATCCAATAATGGCTGCACTCTCTTAATAAGACGCGCAAAACCATTATGATTATATATATCCACATCAAACCCATGCACCATTACAACACCACGTAATGGATAACGTGTAGATTCCGGTAGCATTCTAGTATGACGCAAAGCAGTAAATGTAGCATCAACACCACCGGAAAAAGCAGCAATGGCTTTTTCCTGAGAAGGACTTTTAATAACTGTTTCTATTCGTTCAGGAATAATTTCTATAACTTTATAAATCTCCGGCCGCCATCTATGCCAAGCTAATAAATATTCCTCTATATTACGCAACAACTGATGAGAAATTGTACCGTAAACTTTTATATTTTTCCCACGCTTTGAAGCATACATTAAAACAGACAACAGATGAGCATCCAAAAGAGTTTTATCAGACCAAGGGATAATTCTGTCGAATTCATAAAATATATCTATTTTATTTGATGTTCCATCTTCATGCAAATGAGTAACTCTCTTGCTCTTATTTTCAAAAGTAGAATTACTGACACTCAAATTTAGATACTTCATAATCTACCTGTTATTCATAACATAATAAGACATTGCTTAAAATATATTAAACTATATAAATCTTAATTTATATATAATTAAATTAAATAATATATTTTTTACAATTTATTAATATACTGAAAAATATGAATATTAGCATGTAATGATCTTTTCATATAATTGTAATATAATTTTTTTATATTTTATGTTACTATATGAACATAAAGTTTTTGACATACTTAAATAGTGAGAAGATTATGGCTTTACAAGATGTGAATTGGGGTTCTGTAATTATTGGAGCGGCTGCTATTACTGCTCTTGTGGCTTCTAGCGCAGAAGTAGCAACAATTATAGGTGGGAGTAAAGCTCTTACTGCTATTGGTTCTGCTATAGCTGGCGGCGTTGTAGGACATTGGGCAAGCAAATTTGCCGAAAGAATGCAAGATGCAACGGTTGCCTTGGTGCACAGGTAGAACTAATGTCAGGCGTTACGGCTGATGATAGAGATAACACATCACGCCTTGTTATGCTGGTACGCGGTCTTATGGAAACACGCGGCTCATATTGGTGTTATGTAGCAGTAAAGCCTAGCCTTGCTAAAAAATTCCAAAAAGCAATTGCTGATAAATATAATATCCAGAATTTTGTAAAAGATTCTTATGGTGAAATTGTCGTATCAGGCAAAGGAAGAACCCCACCACGTGAAGTAACTGAGAAAGTAGCTGAAATATTTGGTCTTAACCCTAAAGATCTAGAGGAAAGTGATACTGAAATTGACTTTGATAAAATATTATCTGCAGCACCTATAAACCCTCCACAGCCATCCAATCCTCAAAACTAACTTTCCCCATTCGTTTTTATAACATCAAAAAAGCTTGCTGCTTTCGTACTTTGCTATTAGTTTGCCAGTAATTTTTTTAAGCATGGATAAAAAATGAAAAAAGTCGTCGCTTCCGGCATGATCGGTAATGGGTTGGAATGGTATGATTACGCCCTATATGGACAAATGGCTGCACTGCTTGGCACTTTATTCTTCCCTAAAGGTGATGCAAGCGTACAGCTACTTGCCACATTCGGAGTTTTTGCCGCTGGTTTCATAGTACGCCCACTAGGTGCGATATTATTTGGCTGGATAGGTGATGCTTATGGTCGCAAAAATGCTATGGTAATTGCGGTGCTTATGATGGCGATTCCAACAGGTTGCATCGGGTTACTTCCAACTTATGCAGAAGTTGGTATTATCGCACCGGTTTTGCTTACTATCATCCGCCTGTTACAAGGTTTATCACTAGGTGGAGAATTTGCCGGCTCTATTACTTATATTGTAGAACATGCACCGGCAAACAAACGCGGCTGGGCTGGTTCTGCTTCTTTAGTAAGTTTAATTTTAGGGTTTTTACTTGGTTCACTGGTAGTAAATTTTACTGTAAGCTTACTTGGCACTGAAGAGTTTACTGCATGGGGATGGCGTGTACCGTTCCTAGCCGGAATTATCATTGGTCTGGTTGGTTTTTATATCCGCAGATGCTGCGAAGAAAGCCCTGTATATGAAGCGGCCAAGCAGGATAATAATATATCTAAAACTCCGGTACGTGAGGCTTTTGCCAAACATCCATGGCAAATGTTGCGTGGTTTTGCTATATATATGAGCGTTACTATGCCATTTTACCTTGCCTCAGTCTATTTTATCAGCTTTAGCGAGCATCATCTCGGTGCCAGCATGAAACAGGCCTTGAATTTTAATGTTTATAATATGTTAGCTATGCTGTTTACCATGCCTTTTTCTGCCTGGCTTTCTGACCGTATAGGACGCAGAAAACTGATGATTACAGCTGTAATTGCTATGTTTTTTATAACTCCTATTTTATTCTCCCAAATGGTTATAGGAGAACCTATGTTATCTATTGGGGTAGCACAATTTATATTCGCCGCTCTGGTTGGCATGTATTCAGGCGCAGTCCCTGCCCTACTGGTGGAAATGTTCCCTACCAATATTCGTTTTACAGGAATGGCAATTGCTTATAACGTTGCCGCTGCTATTTTTGGCGGCACAGCCCCCATAGTATGTGAATGGCTTATACGCTCCACCTTAGATAACAGCTCCATCGGTTGGTATGTAATGTTCTGCAATATCTGCTCCCTTATTGCCCTTTATTATTATAAAGACAGATTTAATCAGCCTTTGCGTTGATTGCGGCTTGACTTTATGACACAAGTGCCGTAACTGATTGCTTCTTGTTTTTATGTGGAGGAGTGGCCGAGCGGTCAATGGCAACAGACTGTAAATCTGTCCTCTTAGGAGTTCGCTGGTTCAAATCCAGCCTCCTCCACCATTTTCTTTCCCCTCCTGATTTGTTAATGTTTGCCTGAGTTTAGCAAGTCATTGGTTTTTCTAGGCTTATTGGTTATCTGTGTTTATTTCCATTCATAGTTGTTTATGTACAACCTCAAAAAATGGTGGTACATTTTGAAGTTCGCATTGGTGATATTTATATTTATCAATATGCTACATCTTCAATATGAATGCTGCCTCCATCAATAGCCAAAAGATGGGTATAGTAGTGATACAAGGTGATTAATCTATTTTTAAGCGTGACCAACAACGCTGGAAAGATTTCCGACATCAAACCCGAGCGAAGCTATGGCGAGAGCCCATTTCATATCGTTATCTGTTTCAAATAAAAGCTGCTTATTAGCTGAAACTACTATCCAGCTACCGCTTTCCATTTCTGCCTCTAATTGTCCTGCTGTCCAACCGGAATAGCCCAAAGCTAACAACAAACTCTTAGGCCCTACACCATCAGCTATTGCCTGCAATACTTCTGCATTTGAGGTAACAACCACCCCATCATGGCGAGCAATGACCCCATCAGCCAAATAATCATCACTATGAATAATGAATCCGCGGTTATTCTCAACAGGCCCCCCGAAATATACCGGCAAACCGTAAGGGGCTTTGGTTTTTATATTAACCTGCTCCATAACATCATCAATTTTGACATTTTCTATGGCGTAGTTAATAATAACACCCATAGCCCCTGACTCATTATGCGCACATACATAAATCACTGAGCGGGTAAAGCAGGATTCCTGCATAGAAAGTGCTGGAGATGCCACCAAAAATTTTCCGGCGAGAGAACCTGTGCGATAACCTACGCCATAGTTAGCGTCAGGGTTTAACCCCGACGGGATTATTTTTTGTTTCGCCACTGTTATATTTTTTATCATGGCTACAAATATAGCTTATTTCTGTAAAAATGAAACACAAAAATAAAACATAACCAATTTATTCTAATTTTTCCGCCCAACTTGCAGGTGAGACATCAAGCTTTTCACCTTTGCATATCAAAGCCATATTGTTATTACGTACGGCTTCATAATCCTCATTATAAATAATCGCTATACCTATATTATTACAAGAAGTACGTAACTCTCCTGCCACTTTATCCCCTAGCATTATAGGTACACCTATTTCCGGTAAATCATTACTGGATTTAACTTGGTAAAAAGACCTGCGTGCCTGACCACGGAACTTGCTACGGGCAGTAACTTCCTGTCCAATATAGCATCCTTTGGAGAAATTCACTCCATTCAATTGCTCAAACCCACATTCAAGCAATAATGATTTCTCAACAATCATGTCTTCTGTATCGGGAATAGTTAACGAAATCCTCATATATTTATATGCAGCCTCTTCCACTTTTTCACAAACTAACTGGTTGAAAAATGTATTTATAGAGTCTTTTGAACCAACCAACCTAACCCCTAACTCTTTTAGGCGTGGATCAGTATAAATTTTATAATTATCGTTATTAATTGCTTCACTATCTAATTTCTCATTCCATAATGCCGCAACGCATAATGTATCTTCCGGCGTAATTTCAATTTTTGAACGGAGACGGTAGAGTTTAAGACGAGCCAAAAGATCTGGCAAACGACTGCGGCTTACATCAATTAATATTTTCCCCAGCCATGGTACTAGAAAAAAATCGTGCAAAAATCTTCCTTGCGGAGAAAGGAGAGCAGCATAAACAACTTCCCCCTCTGTAAGAGGACGAGTATCATTACTAATAAGCCCCTGAAGAAAATCTATCGTTTCTTCACCACTTAAACTTATAATCGCGCGCTGCTCTAAAATCGTACCAAACATATTATTCTTTTTAATTATCTTTTTGATTTTTGTGTTTTGTCTAATTTTTTAAGACGCTCCTCAATAAAATAAGTCATATATTTCAAATCAGAATCTTTGATCTCTTTGGCATTGTCATTTATGGTTTCCATTATCTTTAAGGCATCTTCCATCTCCCCACGCTTTTCACGCACCACCGCTGCCATCTGCTGTGCCCATGCCGGTACATTTTCATTTACCAGCGGCGTAGATACTTTTAGGGCTAGGTCTTTATCCTCCAATTTGTGCATAGCTAAATAAATAGCCTGCACCAACCACCACCATTTTGCAGCAACATCCCGAGTAGAATGGATATAAATATAATCAACTATATAACGTACATCTGCTACATTCTGGGTTTGACTGAAATAGTAAGTAGCCATTGCCGGAATCATATTGGATTTTGCATCTAACTCATCCAGCAAATTAAACCAATGGTAAAGTTTATTAAAATCATAGTAACGCAATGCTGTGGATCTGCCAAAAGTATCACCGGCATTTTGCAGATTAAAAGCAAACATACGAAAATAAAACTGGTCATCACCAAAGGTCATAGCATGTAGCGCCTCTCGCCCCGGCACATCAGGTACAATTCCCATTTCCGGTACAACATCCTTGCTTTTATACCAAAAACCCAATTGCAATAAGCACAGCACTAATAGCAGTGAATAATTACGCAAAAAAAATTGTAATTTTATCCCCATAATCAAAATTGCTTACGCTTAAAATCTATCATGGTAGCAGCAATCAAAAGCGGAATAAAAATTAATGCCTGAGAAACATATAGCTGCCATTCTAAAGCTGAATTAAAACCGTAAACCAACCATTCACTTTTACCAAATAAATCAAGGCGGGGAAGCAGGGTAGAAATTGCTTTAAGAAGCCAGCGTAAAACTATAAATTTAGGATCATTAAAAATTCCAGAATCCGATGTAAATACAAAAAATGCCATCATCCGTGAAAGAACATAAAATCCCATACAGCCAAGTACTGCAGTGACTGCACTACGCATGGTAAATGCAGCGAACAAAGCCAATACGACCACTAGAGTCATCTCTAATAATAGACTTACTGACCATCCAAGAAAACCAGAAAAATTATTAGCACCAATAAAAGCAATTATAACCACTACAGGCAAAATCAGTAATAAACCAACAAACGAAAAACCAAGCCAGTATGAGATAATCAGATTAGTGCGGGAAATAGGTCTAGAGAGAATTACATCTATTTCTTTTGTGTCAAAGGCACTACGGATATGAAAACAAACAAAAACTATCATACCCACCATCAGAATCAGCCGTGCCGAAGCAGAGGCATAGGTAATAGTCATTTCCCGCTCTTCTATAAATGCAGTGCTACCTAAAGTAGCAGATATAGCCGTCGCTATTAAAACGCCAATTAATAAACCAATAAATAATCTGTCGCGTAACGCAGTAATTAATATATAGCGGATATTGGTAAGCATAAAAAGCTCCCTGTTTTTATAAACTAAAATTTAAGCGGGCGCGGATCTTGTATAAATTTGTCATATATCGCCTTATCATAAGAATCGGCACTGCCGCTGCTTCCTACAATCGTAGCACGGATAAAAATAACCAGTTCCTTCTTGGTATTTCTTTTATCAACAGCCTTAAAGAGATTGCCAAAGAACGGAACTTCGCTAGCATAGGGTACGCCGCCATCAATATTAATGATTTTATCTTCCAGCAAACCACCAATTACCAAGGTCTGACCGCTTTTAACCTTAACTATAGAATCAAGTTCACGTGTTTCCAACTGTGGAAAATCACTATGGGTAGAAGAAAGAGCCGTAATGGTTGAAGCTGGAGATCCGCTCTCAGAAAGTGCCGCAATAGCAGTTGCTTTTGATACTTCAAAACCGGGATCTGATACCAGTTTTATCAAGCGTGTAATGGTTGGGCGAACACTGAGAGTAACTTCCTTGTTGTCCATATTTATAGAAGGTTGTAAATTAAGCACTATCCCAACAGGAGATGTTTTTGGTGTACTGTTAACCGTTACTTTTGCCGGAGTTGTTATATTACCGACATTATCCCTAATTGGATCAGTGGTATCAATCTTTACTTCAAAGAATCTTAAATCCTCAACAAAACTGAGTACAGCCTGCTGGTTGTTCATAGCATTAAGGCGTGGGCTAGATAAAGCACGCGTTGTTCCAAACTCATCCAACAAATTAACAGCAGCAGAAAGATCAATCCCAGTTCGTAAAACATCATTTTTTAGAATGGTCATAACAGGCACTTCATTGCCAGTAGTACCTTCTACGGATTTTGATAAATCTCCAGCAAAGCTAATGCTATTACCACCAAACTTTGTCCAATTGATACCGCTTTGATAAGAATCACTTAAACTTACCTCTATCACTTTTGCTTCTATCAAGACCTGCGATGAAGTATTGGCAACAATCTTATCTAGAAATTTCTTGATCATCTCATGTTGTTTTTCTGTCGCAGAAACAGTAAGCGTAGAAGCCTGACGGTTCACCACATAAAATGTTCCCGGTGCGCCCGTAACTTGCGTAGAAGATCCTACCTGACCGTTTGGAACTTGATTTGGCACTGGCTCAAACACAGATGCCTGCACTGGTTTCACTGTCAAACCAGAAGCTGCATTAGAATTAGATGATTGTTGCTGAGGTACTACACCTTGCGGAGGAGCAGGAACTGGTGCAATAGTTGTTGCTGAAGCACGTGGTGTCGGGGTATATGCAAGAATCTGACCTATACTACCTTCAAACTTTCTCCAAAAATCACTGTCCGCCTTTGCAGTAATGCTGGAACTAGAGCCACTGGCACTCATACCTGATGATCCGCCTCCAGCTCCACCGCCATCAGCTCCACCACCAGAGGAAGCACCACCAGCTGAACCACCAATATTTATACTACCGTTAGAGCTACGCTCGCTATTTAGCAAATCTAAAGAATAAAGTTTAACATAAGGCGTATCACGTTCTATCCGCAGCACTCCATTTTTCATGCTATAACGCAACCCTGCCATATCAGAGATACGCTCTATTATCTCATTAAACGGCCTGTCCTTAGCGCGAAGCGATACGCCACCTGTTATGCCGGCATCCACATCAATATCTATATTAGCAAGGCGGGCTACTTCCAATAATACATCTTTAAGCGGCACATCATCCGTTACAGCAAGTGACACAAGCTGTGTTTCACCGATTTTTGGCTTCGGTGGGGCAGCAAGAATCTCAGCTAGATCAGGGATTGGTGGCTCAACCACATTAGTTGCATTTGCGGTAATTTCCGGTTTTTTAAGAGTAGAAGCATCACGCATTGCCCTGAAATCTTCCCTTGTCAGGGAAGCATCACGATCAATGGGATCTAGCTTGCTATAATCCTTACGGCTCATATCACAGCTTGATGTCAAAACAGCGCAAGACAGAAGCAAAACAATTCTGATTGACATTTTTTTCACGATCTACCCTATTCTGTGATACTATAGATACATCAAATTACGAATATACCATATCTAGTAGTTAAACAACGCAACTAATGCAATAAATATATAAAAAATACTTTTACTAAGATATTATTAAAATATAGTAAACGTCATAAAAAATTCTGATTTCATATTTTACAAAAACAAGAACTGATAATTACCAAATAAACAACGGCTATTTGCGCTAGATTTTTTATAGCTTTCTGTCATAATTTTGTAATATAGCTATGTTATATTATCTTAAATTCAAAAACTTAAAAAACATTGGGTAAACTATGAAGCGTTTTACTGTTCCGTGTGATTTTAATGGGGTAAAATATCCATTCCATGTTTATGTAGGCGAACCCCACCCTGCCCGCCATCCGCTGCAACATCAGGCATGGTGGCTATCTACTATTCGCGGTGGCACTATCCCGCAGGAAGTTATGGATAGCTTTGAACGCCTTCATAAAATCGCATTGGAAAACAATGTTTCTTTTGAGGATTTATGTGTATACGCAATGGGTACTGCCGCCGCTGAGGAAAATAACCAACAACCTGCCCAACCAGCATAACTAATATTATATTGTTATAATATAGCAGATATGGAAGAACAATCCCAAAACCTTTTAGGTAAATTGCTCGTAAGCAGCTACGCACTGCTTGATATAGCGCATAAACTGCAATCCCCAGAATCATTACCTGTTCCACCTACGCAGGACAATATCATAGAAACAGTGCGAAAAAATTTGCGCCTCCTGAGGAATCTGCAAGGCCTGCCGCAAGATATGGAAAACTGGCTTAAGATTGATAGCCTGACCGAGCAACAAACCAAAATATCTATATTGGAAAACCTGATTAATATTTATACCGGACAGGTAAAAATCGCGCAAATCAGCAATCCTGATTTACTTAATCATTTTACTATTGATCACGCTAACCATGCTGTGGGAAGTATAGCAGTTTCTGTCACACTGCATACTCTAGAAAACCTGCCTGAAGATAGCCCTTCGGCAGATGCTTTAGATAGCGAGCTTGATGAAATTTTACCGGAATGGGATAACAGGCAAACGCAGAGTACTGAACAATTGATAGATTCTCTGGAAAGCGGACTTAGCCATCTTTTGAATAAACCGCTTGGCGACCGATCTCCTGTGGATAGGCTGGTTGAAGTCAGCAATATTATTCAAGACGCGGTGCGGCAGCTTTATTCTATTGACACGTTGGAGGATCCTGCGCGGGAAGAATCCATAGAATTAGCACGGGAAATATTACGCCGCTTAAAAAATATGACGTTCAGCGACAGGAATATAGAAGATGCAATTGATACAGGCAGGCCAAATGAAAAACTTGCCTTTGCTAAAAGGGTTTCAGAAATGCTTGATGTTTACAAAAACCTGCTTTCTGAGGCAATGCGTACCAACCCTAATATCATCAATGATGAGCGGGTAAAAAATGCCAATGATGCAGCGGGTAATTGCGCAAATGGAATAAAATTGATGGCCGCTAAAGAAATACCTAATCAAGCATCATCACTACAGCAAATATCAGCTGATATTGAAGGTGCAAAAAAATTCCAGAGTGTGAGCCTCAACCGCCTGATGCATAAAATGGAAGGCGGCGTGGAAAAAGCCAATGAAGAAATTGAAGCGCATAAAAAGCATGAGCATAAAGAAGAAACCGAATCTGCCCTTGCCGAGCAATCAGAAAAAATGCGCCGTCGCCGTCGCCGTCAACATATGCATAAAGCAATAAATAAAGCAGCCCATAAGGCTTACACCGCTATTCAACACGAGAGGGTTCTTGCTAACCTGCGCGGAGATTCAAAAACAGTTGAAGCTTTAGGAAAAATAGACATGGCCGCCATCAAGCAGGCAGGAAGCGCAATACATAAAAGCCATAAACAAGCCAATGACATGCTGCATATGAATGCAAAAATAGCGCGGGAAGCAAAAAATCTTGGAGCGTCCGCTAATATCTCTCCCGCCTCGCCGCTCAATCCGGACGACAAAAGTTTTGCTGATCGTACGCGAGATCCAAATAATCCGAACAATCCCAATCACCCGCGCAACCGCACGCGGATATTTTGATAACTTCTTTCCAATAAAAAATTATTTCCGGAACTGTGCTTTCCAGTTTTTGATATTTTCCCAAGGCAGGGTTAATTTTATCGGGGTAGTGCTTTCTATCCAGTTTTTTATCCCAGCCACATCATCGCGCTTGATAGTAGGCAGACCAGTATCACGGGCGATTTCCACTGCGCGGTTATCCACCTCTATAATCAAGGTTCTGCGTTTATGCTGTAAAGCGCGGATACCGCCATGCAAACGTGTGCCAAGAAAATCCACGTCAAGTGTAGCAAGGGCATTGTCATAAGCAGAAAGAGTTGGCTCTAACACCTCAATTTTTTTGCCAAGATTCATAGCCTGAACATATTCAGCATCGCCTTGCATTTGCGGCCAGAGATAAATTTTATCATAAGCAGCGAGTAAAATTTCCAACCATTTTTTATCCAGCTCAGGATCATAGCGATAAGCAGTGACAGTGGTAAGAACATGCGGCGCGCGCTTCGTGGGTATGAACTCACAATGTTCAGGCGTAAGGTTCCACATCGTTGGGCAGGCCGTGTTGATGACGTTATTTATGCCCATCGTTCTCAAGCGTTGCTCGGTATAAGCATCGCGCACCGAATGAATATAGTTTTTGGAAAGAAGCTGCTTTAGAAATAATGCCGTAACAAATTCGGTTGGGCGTTGGTAAAATTTCCAACCCACACCCATAAGCACAGTATTTGGAACATAGAGCAAATCCCATAAGCCCACTTTCCACTGCGCTTTGAGCAGCCAATTTGCGCATAACAAATTTGTTCCGCCCACGAAACCAATTTCACTGGTTTTTATATCTGCACGGTTTTGCGCACTCATTTTTATATGAGTAGGCACATTAATAAATTGATCAGTAGGATACATAGCGCGCAAGTGGCTGCTCACTGCATCCATAATTATACCATCGCCAAGATTATCTGAAGCGATTGAAGTATCGAATAAGCCAATTTTTTTCATAATGTTTTTTCCAATAACAGATTATAAATGTTCCGCAAGCCTTCAATATGTTTGGTAAGTACAGGCGGCGACTTCCAGAATTGCTGATACGCTGCCTCCCCTACTCTTTTTACTGTTTCATCATCCTTAGTAATATTCAAAGCACGGACAAGATCTTCTATATCACCTGAGCGTATATGCCAACCTGTTATATTGTCTTCCACCCGTTCGGAGGCAGCAGAAATATCGCTAACTATGGCAGGCACGCCCCGCGCCGCCGCTTCGGCTACCACCAACCCATAAGTTTCATACCACAGGCTTGGAAATACAAGGGCGCGGGCTTTTGCTAATTCCTCCACCACTTGCTTTGGTGTTACCCAGCCTGTCACCTGGCAATTCTGGTAACTTTCAGCAAGCGGGCGCAATGGGCCATCCCCCACTAAAGTTAAATTGATCCCAGATTTTTTTGCAGATTCCAGTAATATCTCTATACCTTTTTCTGCATCCAGCCTGCCTACTGCCACTACTGATTTATTTTCTGCAACATTCACTTGCGGCAAATGCGGAATTGCAATCGGGTTTTCCAACGGAAAATAACGGGCATCTTTAGGAAGATAAGAGCGAAGCAAACCTGCCGATTGTTTGGAAAGGGTTATATAATCTTTCACCGAAGATGGCAGGCCGCCAAATTTCTGCTGAATAAAGGTACGGGCCACCCGATATAATTTATGTACATAATGGCGTTTGTCGCATTGGGTTGTTATGCAATCAAACGACATTGCCCGTTTTGGACAAGGAGTGCATTTTACATAATCAAAAAAAGCACCATTAGGACAGGCAGGGAAAAAATCATGCAAAGTGCATCCCACCTTAAAACCCTGCTTAACTGCTACCCGCACTGGGCTGGTAGTAAGGGCTTTCGTATAGCCATGGAGATGGACAATAGTATTTTTTTTGTCCATTTTCTTCAATAAATCCTGCATGGTTTGTGCGGCTTTGAAATTCCATAACCCTTGCAGCATTACAAAAGGATTTTTTCCTGCTTTGATAAGCTCAGTCTGTCCAAGACAGATAACTTCTAAATTAGCATTTGCAAGCTCAGGGCAAATTGGTGCGCATGCACCGATAAAAATTACCTTCTGCCCTGCCGCAGCAAGCCCCACCGCTTCGTCAATCGCTACCTTACTCGCCCCGCCATTAATATGGCAATAATCATTGAGGATAATTACAATTGGGTTCATATTTTCTCTACTTCAAGTTTTTCTGTTTCTACGGCAGCTATTTTTCCTGAAGCCCGAGTAGAGAGTTTTTTACCTAATTTGACCATTGGTATTTCAATAAGTTTTTCTGCTAAAAATGCCAATATGTAAACCACTCCAACCAGCAATGCTAAAAATCCGGTATCATCCTCATAAATCCCGAGCAGTAAAGATATCTGGATAAGAGGTGCATGAATGAGGTATACACCGTAAGATATATCATATTTCAGATTTAATACTGGTAAACGCAAAGCACAAATAAATACCCACGCACCTATAATTATTGGTTCAACCAGCAATGCTATATATTCGGGGAATAAATCCTTACGCATAGAGCTAATAATAAAACAGATAAGAGCCAAAAATACCGCTACAGGAAGAGAAAACCTAAATTTATCACGATAATGGTAAAGTAAGAATCCTACGACAAAAAAGCGTAATTGTCCCGGAAGTTGCTTAGTCCATGACTCATGCCCGTAATGAATAGCTAGGGCCGCAAATAAAACAGAAGCAATATAAATTGCCGGTAAAATTTTAAGTCCTACCCGCTGCACCAGCAACCATAATACAGGCACAATAGCATAAAACATAACCTCTATTTTGAGAGTCCACAAACTGGCATTTATAGCAGGATTATGGGCATCAGCAAGCAACCCGCCCATATCTGGGCTTATAAAATTGGCAAAGGCAAGGTTACTAATTAAATATTTTAGCATTTCTGCAAGCCCAACATTGCCTTTAAGCAAGATAAACATTGCTACCATCTGCGCTATAATCATAAAAGCATAGAGCGGATAAATCCTGAAAAACCGCTTTATATAAAAACCGCCAACCTTAGGTGAATTATCAAAACTTCCATAAACCAGATAACCGCTGACTATAAAAAATGCATTTACTGCCAAGTCAACATAACCATATATACCACCAGCATTAGAAAGACCTGCTAGGGTTTTGAAATGCCCAAAAATCACCAAAGTTGCTAACACCAAACGCAAAACAGTAAAATTATTAATTATCATAATTTTTTACCTTACGCTTATCTTCTTTACCAATAAACCAACCTGCTGCCGCTCCAAGAAATAATGCCACCATTTGATCTTCAATCATGGATAAAGCTATGCCGTAGAAGCTAATGAAAAAGATAATAGCCATAGCTTGGGCACTTTCTGGTGAATTTTTATTTTCCACCCGCATACAACCCCACCATAACAAGAATATATAAAGCAAAGCAAATATACCAAAATACGCGTATAAAAATACAAACATGTTATCAGCATAATTTACGCTATCCGGCGCATATAGGCGCATTGCCCCGCCAATACCACCCAATCCTACGCCAAAAGGGAAAGCTTCATGCTTGGCAATCCAATCCCATGCTTCCGGCCACATATCTTCTACCCGCAAATAAAGAGATTCCATACTGAATGTACCTTTATCATTAGGCATAGTGAATTCCGGCAATAAAATCGGCAAAACAATCATCAGGAGAAATGACGCGCTAATTCCAATCTTAAGTGCAGGAATCGGACGCTTATAAGCAGCCAGCAATAAAGTACAAGTAGCAGCGAAGGCAAGAATAGAAGTTTTTTGTGTGGTCCAATATAAGACAAAGCCTGTCATTAGCATAATTAGCAGGCGAAGCGGCAATAAACGTAAATTAAACCAGAGAATGAAAGCGAGTATAGGAGTAATAATTGCTACGTTAATGGAAGAACGCATTAGCCCGCCCGCCCGTTTGTCAAAACCGGTTACCGTCCAGTTTTTAGTAATATCTACTTTAATATCACCGATAGTCGTTTCCATCCCCGTCCATGGATAGGCAATAATATCATATTTATCAATAAGTACGCCCAAAAATGTAATAAGCCAGACTATCAAAATTCCAATCACAATCCCTCTTGGAATTTTCATAAAATATTGTGCAAATACAGCCCCTGCCAAAACATTAATTAGTATTTTAGTGCTATAAAACAATACTATAGGGCTACCAATGTTAAACAGGCTGATTGTTCCATGGATGATAATAATCGCGGCAAAAATATAAAAGGCGGGATGCAGGTTTCTTTGGATAAATTGCCTGATAAAAACAATAAAAAGCAAAGGTATGGCAAGTATTACGTCACGGGCAAAAATAAGCATATCCGCCCCGATTAAATTAAACCCATAGCGCACCGGTGCTTCAAATAAATAGAAGCCGCAATAAATAATAAGGCAGGTATAAACAAATATTTGCATAGTTAATTTCACTAAAATTTCAGGCGTGATAACACATAATCAGGGATTTGCCAACATATTATCAAGTACGGCACTATTAAAATTAACTAAATTTTAATATTTTTATAGCAATGTTTTGTTGCAAAAAAGTGATTTTCCATGTAACAGGGCGTATTCTTTAATAAAATGGAAAGGTAAAACCTTGGCTAAACATACCACCCTTTCTTTGCCTATATTATGCTTTATGGCAAGCTTTGCTATATCCGGCTGCTCTACTGATTCAGCAGACCAACACGCACAAACAGAGCAAACCGGCCTGACTTCCAACCAGGAAGCAGATATTGCTGCACAGCCAAAATATAATTTTAATACTGGATCTGCCGTAAGCACAGAACCCGTACAAAAAGAAACTCTAATAAGCGCGGCAACTGCGGAAGAAGAAAAAATAGAACAAAAACAAATATCTCTAGAGACACTGAAAAATATTAAAGATGCACCGGAATTAGACTCTTATCTTTTGCAAATCGGCGATACGATGGATATTAAACTGAGGCTTAACCCAGAACTTAATGAAGCCATTATCATCCCGCCGGACGGCCTAATCTCCACCACTATGGCAGAGGATGTTCAGGCTTACGGGAGAACCATAAAAGAATTACGCACTGACCTAACCAAACAATATGAAAAAGAGCTTAGCGACCCTAAAATTTCTATTATTTTACGTTCCTTTGCGCCTAACCGTGTCTATGTAGCCGGTGAAGTAAATAGCCCAGGGGAATTTGTAACTGCAGGTCCAAACCTTACCCTTATGCAGGCAATCGCCCGTGCAGGAGGACTTAAGAACTCTGCCTCTCCATCCGGTATTATAGTTATACGTCATAAAAACGGTGCACTCCCTACCGCATATACAACTGACTATAAAGCCGCAGAATCGGGTCTTGACCCTGCGAGTGATGCGCACCTTGCTGCTTATGATGTGGTATTTGTACCGCGCAGCGACATCGCTGATGTTTATGTATATTTCCAACAATTCGTGCAACAGTTCCTGCCTCCTTCTTTTGGTATGTCATATCAACTTAACCCGCAAAATAATCTTAACAGATAGAGTAGCTAGATAATGGAAAATTCTGTAACCATACGCGATATACTCGCCTCTTTCTTTCGCCAATATAAAACATTCCGGCTGATATTTTTTGTTGCGATTTTATTTGGAGTTGTATCGCTAGTTATCTCTACCCCGCTTTATGAAGCATCAGGAAGCCTGCTTATAAAATTCGGGGCTGATGCCGATGCAAAAGTAACAGAAACGAAATCCGGTGAACCGCTTACTCCAAGCGACCGCAGAGAGATAATACAATCTAATATTGATATTATCAGAAGCCATGATTTACTGAAAATGGTTATAGAAAAAGTTGGCATTGAGAGAGTATATCCTAAACTAACTGAAAAAGTTGGAAAAAAAGATTCTCCCATAGAGGTGGCAATCAAAAATTTAGACCGTAATCACTTATCAGTAAAATCAAGCTCACAAAGTAATATCATAGATGTTAACGTGATGAACCCCAACCCCAAGGTTGCGGCTGAGTTGGTTGATGCTATTCAGAATATTTTTATTACCCGTCAGTTAGAGATATTCAACAAACCGCAAACCATTTTCTTACAAGAACAAGTAAAACTTGCTGAAGAGCGTTTGAATAAATCCCAACAAAAACTACGTGATTTCAAATCTTCTGTTGGAATTTCTTCCATAGAAGAAGAAATAAATGAGCTGTTGAAACAAAAAAGCAATGCGGCAGCAGTTGCCTTTCAAGCAGTTGACGATGCACAGGCGAAGCTTTCTGAACTGAAAGATAAAGAAGCAGAAATGCTTACCACCTATAAAGCCAGCAGCCCTGCTATAAAGGCTCTTAGAAAATCTATAGCAGAAGCACAACGGCAGTTGGATGATCGCAAAAAGAATTTGGATTCTTCATCAGAAGAAAGCACATTATCCGGACAAAACGATACTATCAATAAACGTATTTCCCAACTAGAAGCGCAACGCGGAACTTATAATGACTTAGCACGACAAGTACAAGTTGATGAAACAAGCTATAAAAACTACGTAGAACGTAGCGAAGAAGCGCGTATCAATGCAACTCTCGGGGAAAGAAAGATAACCAGCGTTGTGGTGGTTGATTCACCTGTAGAACCTATAAAACCAGCACGTCCGCGTAAACTTCTAACATTAATTGCCGCAATTATGGCTGGGATGGTTTTAGGTGGAATAGCGGTTTTCGCCCGCGAGATTTTTGACGAGCGTTTCCGCACACCAAGACAACTTGCAAGATCACTGAAATTGCCCGTGCTTGCGGATTTCCCGAAAAAAGATGCCATGGTTCAGCTATTCAACGGTATAGACCATTTATTTTCTACTGAAAAACAACCAATCATCCAGTTTGTAAGCAGTTATGAAAATGAAAATGTTGATCGTCTTGCCAGAGAACTTTCTGCATTTGCTGCCCATAAAGGCAAAAAAGTATTGCTTGTCAATACCAAAGATATGCAAAAAAATATAGAAAAAGCGCATTCTGATTTCATTACCGCCAATCCTGAAAGCTGGACTATTATTACTAATTCAGGATTACTTAGTGATGATTTAGGCCAATCTCTCGCTAAAATTGCACATGGCACTATCATAATAGTGGAGGCGGAAAACACTCGTGCGCCGGTAGTAAAGGAAGTAAAACGACTAACCACTTCATTAGGTGGAAAAGTTATTGGTGCTGTTCTTACCAATAGAAAATTTTATATTCCTAACTGGTTGTATAAAATACTTTATAAATCTGACAAATAATTATGCATATCCTTATCGCCAATAATATCTACCCCCCTATTATGGCTGGTGGTGCAGAATTAATTGTTGCCATGCTCGCAGAAAGATTGGTTGAGCGTGGGAATCGTGTTACTGTTGTTTCCACATGCTCGCCTGATTCTGAACCATACCCTGTTGAAATAAGAAATGGCGTGGAAGTAATACGATTTTTTCCGAAAAATATGTACTGGCATTGGGAACGCGGCGATAGACGAGGATATGAAAAAGCACTCTGGCATTTGCGTGACGCATGGAACACAGATGCGGGAACAAGATTCAAACAAATACTAATAAAACATAAACCAGATGTTTTACATACGCACCTGATTGATGGTATGTCAGCAGTATTATGGCGCAAGGCTAAGCAAGCTGGGATACCAGTTATTCACACAGCACATGATTATCACCTACTTTGCCCACGCGCATTGCTGCTTACTAAATCATTAAAAATATGTACTAACCCACAACTTGGCTGTCGTATATATCGCTCATGGCATATACGAACTACCCGCGATATAGATTTATTCTGTAGTCCCTCCCAATTCCTGATTAATAAGCATATTGAAGCAGGTCTTGCCGCTAAGAATACTGCTGTTATGCGGAATGGTATTGTACTACCAAACAGCATTGAGAAAAAACATGATAATAGCGCAGCAAAAAAATTCCTGTTTGCAGCTAGGCTTACCATTGAAAAAGGCTGTGAGGTGTTGCTTGAGGCACTAAAATTATTACCTCCTGATTTACCGTTTGAATTTTCTGTTGCCGGAAAAGGTGATTATGCTGAAAAATTTGTAGAGCTTGCGGCAAATGATAAAAGAATTAACTATCTTGGCTACATTAGCGGAGAAGAAAAAGATAATATTTTCCGTAATAGCGATTGGCTGCTTATCCCGTCCCTATGGTATGAAAACGCTCCAGTAGTGATTGTGGAAGCAGCAGCTTATAAGATGGGTGTAATAGGAAGCAATATCGGTGCTATACCAGAATTTGTACAACACGAAAAAACTGGCCTACTGTTTAAAGCTGGAAATCCAAGATCGCTGGCAGATGCAATTATCAGAGCAGTCAATGATAAACAAATTCTTCAAAATCTGGAAGAGTTCACTACAACGCTCATGGCTAATTCAAGCGTAGATAATATGGTAGACGGTTATATGCAGCATTATCAGAATATTATAAGGAAAAAACAAGCATGAAAAAATCAGTTCTTGTAGTTGGCGGTGCAGGTTATATAGGCTCACATGTTTGCAAAACTTTAGATGCTGCTGGCTATTATCCCGTAGTTTTAGATAATTTATGTACTGGTCATCGCCATTTTGTACGTTGGGGTGAATTCGTACACGCATCAGTTTCAGACATTGATATAGTAGAAAACACAGTCAGTAAATATGGAATAGAAGCAGTAATTGATCTCGCCGGTTCGATAGAGGTCGCTGAATCAGTTACAAATCCGCTAAAATATTATGAAAATAATTTTGCCTGCAAAATAGCTTATCTGCAGGCATTAAAAAATAGCGGCATCAAAGCCTTTGTTTTTTCTTCTACCGCAGCAGTGTATGGTGAACCAGAAATAGTTCCTATTCCGGAAACTCATCGCCGAACCCCTAAAAATCCTTATGGTTGGTCAAAACTATTTTTCGAACAATTGCTAGCTGATTTCTGCAATGCTGGTGGGATTCCATGGATGGCATTACGCTATTTTAATGCTGCAGGCGCATCTTTTGACGGTGACATTGGTGAAAACCACGAACCTGAATCACACTTGATTCCCCGAGCATGTTTTGCAGCACTAGGAAAAACTAATGCACTTGATGTGTACGGCAATGATTACCCGACACCAGACGGAACAGCTATTCGTGATTATATCCATGTACTGGATCTTGCCGCTGCCCATATACTTGCCTTTGAAGCACTGCTTAATGGTAAGGAACCGTCGGCTTATAACCTTGGCAATGGAGTTGGCAATTCTATTCAGGATATTATAGCAAGCTTTAGTAAACTTGGGCATCCAGTTCCACACAGTTTCAAACCTCGCCGTGCTGGTGACCCTGCCCGTCTAGTTGCAGATAATAGCAAAGCTGTAAGTGAACTTGGCTTCAAACCTAAATATGGTGACATAGATAGCATTATACAATCTGCTTATAACTGGCATGCACAAAATTAGAATTTGATAAATAAAAAATTATAATTTTATATCTTTTCCAAGAAATATAGCTCCATTGCAGCTTCATATATAATTATAAAAAACAACTAATATATAATAAGAAAACGTATAATTTCCGAATGGAAAATTATAAACAACTTTATATTCATTCTACATAAAAGCTATGGTTAATTTATGCTCGGTTAATTTTTATATGGTTAAATAATCTTCGTAATCCCAAGCTTAGTGCTTTTGAAAAACGAAAGGTATTTGATATGAATATCGCGCTAGTAAATATCAAAAAAATTTCTGTATGCTCCGCTATAATAGCCACATTATCTACACCATCTTCTGCGGCTACTGCAGTTGGGACTGAAACTATTCTAACTAATTTCTTTGGTGTTAATGTACATATGGATAATTGCTGCGGCGATTATAGCAATGTCAATGATGTTATTGACAAATTAAAATATATTGGCGCAAGAAGGGCAAGAGACTGGGCAACTAGAGATGATTTAATCACAAAATGGAGCACTATTAATAATGCCACCGGCATTACGTTTCATATCTCAATCCCTCAAACCTCGCCGATAAATCAACGTATAGCACTTGCCAGAATGCAAAACTGGTTAAAAACATCACCTAAAATTATTGATGTTATAGAAGGTGCAAATGAACCAGACACAGCATACCCTATGGCATTGGGTGCAACTCTTGCCGATTCTACATTGCTCCAATCGCAAGTGTATACTGTGGGAAATAGTGCTGGTGTAAAAGTTTCACAATTAAGTGTCGGCGGCGGATGGGTAGCACCGCTTTATGAAGGTAATTATAAAAATTTTGGGCATCCGCCAGCAGATTACGGTAATGCTCATACCTATTTGAATCCTACTGTTCCACCTTCCGTTGCTCTTGAGCGTATAGGTGAGCTTGCTGCTTATTCCGTAAATGGCAAGCCTGTTGATACGACAGAATTCGGTATGTTCCAGTCAACCAGACAAAGTGATGTAACTAATAGTGCTTTCATGCATATGGCACCTTTCAGTTCATATCTACTAGGCAATGTCGGATTATTTGTTTATGCCTTAAATGATAATATGACTAATGCAGTGGGTTTCTACAAAGCCAACGGTACAAAAAGGGCTTTTGCCGATTACTGGCATTACACAACACAGCTTTTATCCGATCCCAATGGTAAAAATTTACCCTCTAAAGATATAAATATAACTTTTACTAATCAAAAAGCAGCTGGAAAATCTCCACTCGGCATCAAGAACGTGCTGATGCATAAATCCGACGGTTCAGTCTGGATTGCCGTATACGATGAAGAAAAATCAGGTGCTGCAGCCGGATTTGAAACTATTGTTTTTGATAAAACTTATGCTTACACTAGACTATATAATGGACGAAACGGAAGAATGATCAGTGAGTTCAGAAATGTAAGCGGCATCAATCTAAAATTGACAATTAATCAAGTATATCTAATAGAACTATCATCCCAACCAATAAAACTGTAATTTCTATCTATGTTCCCATAACGAGCGTAACATTCCGCGGAAGGTACGTACCTCCTGCTCACTCCAATTACCGCGCAACAACATAATTTTTAGATTCTGCCACATAATCGGTTTTTTATCAGGAGTGCGGAAGTACTCTGCATTATCCAAGTAATTTTCAAGCTGGTCAAATACCCCTAACATATCCGCTTTGGGTGCTGAATTTTGATTATTTAATGGTAAATAATATGGTTCATCACCCATACCTACTAACCCATCACTTGCTTTTATCCATTCATAACCAATAATAACAGCAGATTGCGCTAAATTAAGAGAACGATTTTTGCTACTGGTAGGAATCGTTATAATATTATCGCATATAGTTAATTCTTCATTTTCTATACCAGTTCGCTCAGGCCCAAAAACTATAGCTGATTTGATAGATTTAGAGATTGGATTTATAGCGATCTCCCTCATTGCGGTTTCTGCTGATACTGCCCGTTTATTCATATCACGAGGACGTGCAGTGGTTGCATATGCAATATTTATGTCTGCCATAGAAGCAGCAAAATCTGAATAAACAGTTGCAGAATTTACAATCTCCAAACCACCTGCTGCCATCTCACAAGCCTTAGGGTTTGGCCAACCATCCCTAGGGGCAACTATCCGCAATTCCTCTAATCCAAAATTGCTCATTGCCCGCGCAACTGCCCCGATATTTTCACCCATTTGCGGACGGATAAGAATTATGATTGGTGCAAGTGAATCTGACAACTCACCTAATCCCTAAAATACGGCAGACAGCGGCAGTAAGATCCGCACGATTAAGAGTATAGAAATGCAAATGCTCACAACCAAAATCCATCAATTTACGGCATTGTTCGCTAGCAACAAATACCGCAACTAAATTACGCATGGTCGGATCGCTATCCAAGCCATCAAATAATTTTTCTAGCCACACAGGTACACTTGCCCCACACATTGCACTGAATTTTTTTACCTGCGCGACATTACCAACCGGTAATATCCCTGGAACTATAGGAATTTTAATTCCTGCCTTACGCACTCTTTCTATAAAACGGAAATAATGCTCCACATCAAAAAAATACTGGCTAATGGCTCTGGTTGCACCGGCATCTATTTTTTTCTTAAGATAATCAATATCATCTTCAAAACTTAATGAATCAGGATGTTTTTCAGGAAATGCTGCAACTGTTATTTCAAAATCTGCAATTCGCTTTAAGCCTGCCACTAGCTCACAAGAATATTTATAACCTTCCGGATGTGGAATATACCCTGCTGCACCACTTGGCGGATCTCCGCGAAGCGCTACTATATGACGAACTCCTGCCTGCCAGTAAGCTTCGGCCACCTCATCAACTTCCTGTTTGCTTGCTGCAACACAAGTAAGATGAGCAGCTGGCTTCAGAGTTGTTTCATGCACCATACGGTTAACCGTATGGTGGGTACGTTCACGGGTACTACCGCCTGCACCATACGTAACAGAAACAAAGCTTGGATTCAATTTTTCAAGCTGAATAATAGCTTCCCATAATTTCTGCTCCATCTCTGTAGTTTTCGGAGGGAAAAATTCAAAAGATACAGAAGGAATCCGCCCTGTAAAAATCTGCTCCAATGATGTTTTAACTGTACTCAAAGCAAAAAATCCCCTAAAATCTAGCCTGTTTATGTGACAACTATGCAACAAGGTGTGCTTATTTATTATATTATTTATAAGAAGCAAGAAAACTCCATTGCTTGCGTAAGTCAAGAGGATTAAATAGGCGATGCAAAAAAGCTGAAGATTCATACTTGTTTAATATTTATTGAATAACATGATTCTTAATAATCAGCTTCTTTTACATAGGGATACATTATGATTGCTTTAGAAAAATCGCTAAAAAAAACCAGCATGCTTATAGCCGCTTTATTTTGTGCCGGCTTGCTTTCTGCCTGCGCCACCCCAAATAGCGGAAGCGATAAAAGCGATAAATACGCAGAAATTGATCAAGATCCAGCTGAGCCCCTTAATCGTGCTATATTCCAGTTTAACCGTACTGTTGACGGTATAATTCTAGAGCCAGTTGCACGTGGATATGGAGAAATAATGCCGGAACGCGGCAAAATTATGGTTTCTAATTTTGTGAGCAATATTAATGAGCCGGTTACTTTCGTAAATTCTGTATTACAAACTGACCCTCAAAATAGCTTCTGTACCTTATGGCGTTTCATGTTGAATTCTACCATCGGTATTGGTGGTTTATTTGATGTTGCCAGTGAAATTGGGCTTAAAAACCGTGAAACAGGCTTTGGTGATACTTTAGCTATTTATGGAGCTGATTCTGGTCCTTATATAGTTATCCCTATCATTGGTCCTTCCAGTGTTCGTGACGGGATAGGCAGAGTCGGCGATGTTCTTGTTGACCCTATAAGCTATACTAATGACGCCGTATTCTACAGTGTTGTGGGAGTAAAAACTCTTGATGCCCGCTACCGTAAATTGAAATTGCTTGATGATGTTTATAAAAGCTCTCTAGATCCTTATGCCACTATCCGCAGTGGTTATATGCAGCATCGTGCAGCAGAAGTAAAATCAGCTATTAATGCCCGCAAAAAATCATTGGAAGCGGTTAAAAAACAAGGTGAAAAAACAAATGAATAATTTTGGTTGCGGAAATTTGTTTCGCAAAACTCTTTCTTGCGCACTTGTTTGCGCATCATTATCCTCCTTTCCTGCCTTTGCTGCACCGGTTGATGACGCGGGAAAATACGTCGAAAACGTTGGTAACAAAGCTATTGAAACTCTGTCTAATAAGAAATTGGATAAAGAAGTAAAAAGGAATAAAATTGAACAGCTTTTCCGTGATAATGTGGATATAAATTGGATAGGCAAATTTGTACTGGGACGTTTCTTCCGACAAGCTACAGATGAACAAAAAAAACGTTATTTCAAAGAATATGAAACTTTTTTAGTACGTCACTATGCGACTAGGTTTACTGATTATACCAGTGGTAGCTTTACTATAACCAATTCCCGCGATGATGGCGGTGAAGAATTTACCATAAATATGCAGATTAAATCCGGTGAAGCAGGAAGTGAACCAATTTCAGTGGATTACCGTGTGCGTGCAGATAATAGCCATAAAGATGGTTTTGTTATATTTGATATAACGGTAGAAGGCGTCAGCATGATAACCACACAACGCTCTGAATTTAGCTCAGTAATTACCAATAAAGGCATGGATTACCTCATTACCCAATTAGCTGATAAGTCTAATGGCATTGATAGAAAACCTAATTAATCATACCTTTTTATTTGTATAAAAAATCAAAAATTCTTACTAAATAAACACTTTTAATTATATTCGCTTAACCTTGATTTAAGGTTTTTTAGTTATAAATATACAATCTAGATTTATCTACTAACTTTAAGGAAGAAATTATATGTCTGCTCGTAAAAAAATATCTCTTATTGGTGCCGGTATGATCGGTGGCACATTAGCTCATTTGTGTGAACTTAAAAATCTAGGCGATGTAGTGCTGTTTGACATATCTGATGGATTGCCGCAGGGTAAAGCACTTGATATTTCGCAAAGCTCGGCAGTTGATGGCAATGATGTAAATCTTAAAGGCACTAATGACTATAAAGATATTGCGGGTTCTGATGTTATTATAGTAACCGCAGGCGTGCCGCGCAAACCGGGCATGAGCCGTGATGATTTAGTAAATATTAATACCGGCATCATCAAAACTGTAGCAGAAAATATCAAAATCCATGCACCTGACGCTTTTGTAATTGTTATCACCAACCCTCTGGATGCAATGGTGTGGGTAATGCAGCAAGTATCAGGTTTGCCTGCCAATAAAGTAGTTGGTATGGCCGGTGTACTTGATTCATCACGCTTTGCTTACTTTCTAGCAGAAGAACTTAAAATTTCCATCTCCGACATAAACGCTTTCGTACTTGGCGGACATGGCGACACCATGGTACCTGTAGTGGATTACTCTACTATTTCTGGTATACCGCTGCCTGAATTCGTAAAAATGGGCTGGATAAAACAGGAAAAACTGGATCAAATAGTGCAGCGCACCCGTGATGGTGGTGCAGAAATCGTTGGCCTTCTAAAAACCGGCTCGGCATTTTATGCGCCCGCTGCTTCGGCAATCCGCATGGCTGAGGCTTATCTTTATGATAAAAAACGTATCCTTCCGTGCGCCGCACATCTTTCGGGACAATATGGGGTAAAAGACCTTTATGTAGGCGTACCTGCAGTAATTGGGGAAAACGGCGTAGAAAAAATCGTTGAAATTTCCTTAAATTCAGAGCAAAAAGCTATGTTTAATAAATCTGTAGATGCAGTAAAAGGACTTTGCGGCGGAATTAAATTATAGAAAGAAAATATATGAATATACATGAATACCAAGCCAAACAAGTTTTAGCAAAATATAACGTACCTGTACCGAATGGACAAGTAGCGTACACTCCTGCCGAAGCAGTTACCGCAGCGCAGGGGCTAGGTGGAAAACTTTGGGTAGTAAAAGCGCAGATTCACGCAGGTGGGCGCGGCAAAGCCGGTGGTGTAAAGCTTGCAAAAACTCTAGATGAGGTAGAATCTCTTTCACAGCAAATGCTTGGTATGACTTTGGTTACTCACCAGACTGGTCCGGAAGGTCGGGTAGTTAAGCGCGTTTATGTTGAAGAAGGTTCTGACATTAAGAAAGAGCTATATTTAAGTTTAGTAGTAGACCGCGCAACTTCATGGGTTACATTTATTGCCTCTACTGAAGGCGGTATGGATATTGAAGAAGTAGCACATTCCCACCCTGACAAAATCTTTAAGCTTGCGGTTGACCCTGCCAGCGGCATCCAACCTTTCCATTCCCGTAAAATGGCTTTTGCCCTCAATATACCAAAAGAATTATTCGGAAAATTTGAACATTTCGTAAATGCCCTCTATCATGCATTTATTGATACTGATGCTTCGCAGGTAGAAATCAACCCGCTGGTAATTACAGGCAATGGCGACCTGATAGCTCTTGATGCTAAATTTAATTTTGATGAAAACGCCCTCTTCCGCCACAACGATATTCACGAACTGCGTGATCCTGATGAAGAAGATCCAATGGAATTAAAAGCTGCAAAATTTGGCTTGTCTTATGTAAAAATGGATGGAAGCATTGGCTGCATGGTAAATGGCGCAGGCCTAGCTATGGCAACCATGGATATTATTCAATTATACGGCAGCGCGCCTGCAAATTTCTTGGATGTCGGTGGTGGGGCTAACAAAGAAAAGGTTGGCGAAGCCTTCAAATTAATTCTTTCTGATCCCAATGTAAAAGGTATTTTGGTAAATATTTTCGGTGGTATTATGCGCTGCGATATTATTGCAGAAGGTATTATTTCTGCCGCCCGTGAAGTAAATCTACACGTACCTCTTGTGGTACGCTTAGAAGGCACAAACGTAGAGTTGGGCAAAAAAATGCTGGCATCTTCAGGTCTGGCCATTACCCCTGCTGATAACCTAGCCGATGCCGCTGAAAAAATTGTTTCTGCTGTAAAAAGAAAGGCTGCCTAATGTCAATATTAATCAATAAAAATACTAAAGTAATCTGCCAAGGTTTTACAGGACGTGAAGGCACTTATCACTCTGAGCAAGCAGTGGCTTACGGCACAAAAATGGTAGGTGGTGTAACCCCTAGCAAAGGCGGAACAACCCATATAGACCTGCCTGTATTCAACACTGTAGAAGAAGCCGCACATAAAACCGGCGCAAATGCCTCAGTTATTTATGTCCCACCTAAATTTGCGGCTGATGCGATTTTAGAAGCAATTGACGCGAAACTGGAACTGGTTATTTGTATTACCGAAGGCATACCTGTTCTTGATATGGTGAAAGTAAAACGCGCCCTTTCAGGCAGCAATACCCGCTTGGTTGGCCCTAATTGCCCAGGTGTTATTACACCGGGGGAATGTAAAATCGGTATTATGCCGGGGCATATCCATAAAAAAGGCCGGATTGGTATCGTTTCCCGTTCTGGTACTCTGACTTATGAAGCAGTGGCGCAAACTTCTGCTGAAGGTTTGGGACAATCCACCTGCGTGGGTATTGGTGGCGATCCGGTAAATGGTACTAATTTCGTGGATGTGCTGGATATGTTCCTGCATGATGAAGAAACCCAAGCCATCGTAATGATCGGTGAAATAGGTGGAGATGCAGAAGAGCAAGCTGCCGAATTCCTGAAACAAAGCAAGATTAAAAAACCTGTAGTTGGTTTTATCGCTGGCCGTACCGCCCCTCCGGGACGTCGTATGGGTCATGCTGGAGCGATTGTATCCGGCGGCAAAGGCGGCGCAGAAGACAAAATAGAAGCTATGAAATCAGCAGGTATAGTGGTTTCTGATTCACCGGCTAATCTTGGTCGTACCATGGCGGAATTACTCAAGAAAAAAGCTGCTTAATATTTATCTATAAATAAATACCAAAAGATAATGGCTAGATTTACAGATAAAGGAAAACAGGCATCGCGCTCTATTAAGGAAATAGCACAAGAGATATGTAATTTACCTGTTTCTACTGAAATTGGTAAATTGATTGACTATGCGGAAACAAAAAAATGTTTTTCTCTAACAGAACAAAACGCAGACTATAATCATGTTTTTTATAAAGAAATAAGTAGTATCCGTAGTTTTGCAGACAGAGTGGGTAGAAAAAACCAGATAAAAGATTGTCTGGAGTTGTTATCCGATATTCAAAGCCTGAAATCCTTATATATACCAAACACTGGGAACAATATTGGGGAGAATGAGTTTTTTGGAATAGCGCTGTTTAGAGAAAAAGCAGAGCAGGGATTTAAGGATAAAAAAATATCAGATAAAGAATTGACTGATGCCCATGAGCTTGCTGATAATGCCCAAAAAATTTTTACAAGAATTAAAGAACTGGGCGCAGAATTAGAAACTGCGGTAAATAAGCAGCAATCTGCCATTTCTATGAGAAGATAAGTATAAATAACATTGTCATAAGCAGAAAATCTGATAAAAATAAGATATATTTATTTTCAATTTAGGATTTAAAATGACCACTAACTTAACTGCAACCACCCCTCTTTTTGCCGGCAACAGCGTTTTTATTGAGGAGCTTTTTGAGCGTTACCTGCAGGACCAAAACTCTGTGGATGCAAGCTGGCGTGATTTTTTCCGCGACACCATGAATGGGGCGACAAGTAGCGAACAGCGTAATGCCAGCTGGGCAAAGGTAAAAAGTCAGGTTATCGGAGCAGTTGAAGAAGAAATCATCAAAGATAAAAAATCCCTAAAGCCTGAAGCCAAAAATCCGAAACCTGATAGCGCAGCTATTGAAAAATTTGCCCATGATTCTATCCGCGCTATTATGATGGTACGGGCTTACCGTGTACGCGGCCATTTAATGGCAACTCTTGACCCGCTGGGACTTGAGATAAACGCCCCTCATCCTGAGCTAGACCCTGCGACATATGGCTTTACTGAAGCAGATATGGATAAGGAAATTTTCCTTGATGGATCACTAGGTATTAAAAAAGCCAAATTGCGCGAAATTGTTTCTATCCTGCGCCAGACTTACTGCCGTAATATCGGTGTGGAATTTATGCATATACAAGATCCTGTGCAGAAAGCATGGATACAAAAACGCTTTGAGCAAGACCATGGTAATTTCGGTTTTTCTAAAGAAGAGAAAAAAGCCATCTGGAATACCCTTGTAGAAGTGGAAGCATTTGAGCAGTTCGTGCAGGTTAAATATACGGGAACAAAACGTTTCTCAGCGCAAGGCGGTGATGCAATGCTTTCCGGTCTGGAAGCCATTATCAATACCGCTGCCAAAGTAGGGGTGAAAGAAATAGTAATCGGTATGCCGCATCGTGGGCGAATGAACGTTCTTACCACAACCATGAAAAAGCCATATTCTGAACTACTTTCTATTTTTCAAGGCAATATGGATTTTCCTGATTGGGTTACTTCATCAGGTGACGTTAAATACCATCTTGGAACTTCTTCTGACCGCGAAACCCAGTATGGTAAAATGCATTTATCACTGCTTGCTAATCCATCGCATTTAGAGGCAGTAAATCCGGTAGTAGTCGGCAAAGTCCGCGCCAGACAGGATATATTCGGTGATACTGAAGATAAAGGTAGCGTAATGAGTATTATGCTGCATGGTGACGCAGCATTTTCCGGTCAAGGTTCTGTTCCTGAAGTTCTTGCACTTTCTGAGCTGCGTGGCTACCGCACCGGCGGTACTGTACATGTTATTGTCAATAACCAGATCGGCTTTACCACCAGCCCTAAATATTCGCGCTTCACCCCCTACCCTACCGACGTGGCAAAAGCAGTACAAGCCCCTATTTTCCATGTTAATGGTGACGACCCTGAAGCAGTTTCATATGTATGCGCCCTAGCCACTGAATTCCGCCAAACTTTTAAGCGCGACGCGGTGGTGGATATTTTTTGTTACCGCAAATACGGGCATAATGAATCTGATGAGCCTGCATTCACCCAACCAATAATGTACCGTAAAATTGCACAAAAACCTCTGCCCGCTAAAATATATTCCGATAAACTGGTGGCAGAGGGAGTATTAACTCAGGCAAATGTTGAGGAAAAATTTGCTCAATATAAAGCATTTTTTGAATCAGAATATGATGTGGCAAAAGCCTTCAAACCTAACAAAGCTAATTGGCTGGAAGGTAAATGGGCAGGACTGGAAAGCCCTAAGGGCGAACATCCGGCAGGTGATACAGGAGTAGCAGAAGAAAAACTGAAGGAAATTGGCTTGGCTCTTGCCAAAATTCCTCCCAATATCAAAGTAAATTCTAAAATCGTGCGCCAGTTAGAAGTCAAAAAAACTATGATGGAAACAGGCACAGGTCTAGACTGGGCAATGGGTGAAGCTTTGGCTTATGGCTCACTGCTTGCAGAAGGCTCAAGAGTAAGGCTTTCCGGACAGGATTGCGGACGAGGAACATTTTCGCATCGCCACAGCGTGCTGGTGGATCAGGAAACCGAAGAACGTTATGTTCCTCTCAATAATCTTGGTGTGGAGCAAGCGCATTACGAAGTTATTGACAGCTCACTTTCCGAATTCGCGATTCTTGGTTTTGAATACGGTTATAGCCTTGCTCTGCCTAATTCTCTTACGATTTGGGAAGCGCAATTCGGTGATTTTGCCAATGGCGCACAAGTGATTATAGACCAGTTTATTTCCTCCAGCGAAATTAAATGGCTGCGTATGTCCGGTCTGGTGATGCTGCTGCCGCATGGCTATGAAGGCCAAGGGCCAGAACATAGCTCAGCGCGCTTAGAACGCTACCTGCAGCTTTGTGCTGAAGATAATATGCAAGTGGTAAACTGCACCACTCCTGCAAATTTCTTCCACGTATTGCGCCGCCAGCTTAAGCGCAATTTCCGCAAACCACTAATAGTAATGACTCCTAAGTCATTACTACGCCATAAACTCGCTGTTTCAGATTTAGCAGAATTTACTACAGGTACACATTTTAAGCGTATTATCCCTGATAATGCTAAATTAGTAAAAGATGATAAAATCCGCCGCGTGATTATCACCTCGGGCAAAGTATATTATGATTTATTTGAAAAACGCGCTGCGCAAAATATTGATGATATCGCCATCATCCGCATGGAGCAATATTACCCCTTCCCTGAACGCGAGCTGACCAATGAGCTAAAACGCTATAAGAATGCAGAAATTATCTGGTGTCAGGAAGAGCCTAAGAATATGGGAGCATGGACATTCGTAAGCCCGCGCATAGATGATATGCTGGAAAATATGGGACGCAATATCCGCGTGCGCTATATTGGTCGCCCTGAAGCTGCTTCACCTGCTGCCGGTTACCTGAAAATACACGAAAAAGAACAGAAAGCCCTAGTGGAGCAAGCATTAACAGTTACTGCAAGTAATGGGTTGCTGAAGAAATTGGCGAAGGGTTAGTAAGGCATTAGGCTGGAGGTAATAGTGATAGCTGACCAAGAAAAATTACTTGGACATACTGCTATTTTTATTTTCCTCGCTTTTACCGCCAAGAAAATTTTTGCTATTAGCCATTGTTAATATAACTCCAAGGGCAATACCGGTAACCGTAAAACCAGCAATTAAAGCATTATTTTTAGCACTACCAGAAATAGAACTGTAGTGATCCCATACAGTTTTATAGCCCATTGCTCTAAATTTTAGGTCTCTAGCCTCATTGTATTCTTTCATATTATTATTAATACCCTTCAATTTTTCAGAAGGTGTAAAATTTGGGTTTTCTCTAATTTCAGTACGCCTTTTTAGAGATGGTTCGCTTATATTTTTAAAATCTTCTTTGCGACTGTGACTAGCGTAGGACTCTTCATAAACCTGTGTTCTCCACACAAGAGAGCCAGAAATAAGAGAGACAGGATAGGCTAGGATATTCATCCAACCGCCAGCACCACGTCCCTTTTCCTTATTTTCAACAGGCACAGGAATAGCTGTAGGAATAGATACTTCCTTGCTTTCTTCTTTTAATTTTTCCGGAATATTTTCCACAAAATAGCCTATATATGAGAATTGCCCCTGTTATCCTAACAAAATAAGGAAAACGTACAAGTTACAGTTATATGACAAATATTTTTGCCATAATATATAAATATATTCCAATATGTTAACTAGTAATAACTAATCCGTAATACGCAATTTCTGTAGATTATTTGCAATAGTCTTAAATATTTCATTTAACTGGCTAGATGTAGGAGCTATAAAATAATATTTATTTTCATTACTATCTGGTGTTCCTGAAGCACAGTTTCTTAGGAATTTATCAATAAACTCCCCTTCGGGCTTTACGAAACCACCAGAAGCATTTTTATTAACAGCATCCCCAAGGGCAATAGTATATACAATTGTAGGTGGATTCAAATTCTTAAATTGTTGGCACACAGCAACACTGGAATTATCTATCGCTTGGTCATGGCTACCGCCTCCACCATTATTTTCGCCATCGGTAAGCAATACTACGGCATGGACAGTATCGGTTCTAAATCCATTTGCAGCCTTGGATAATTGCCAAGCCTTGTTAAGACCGGTAGTGCTGTTAGTGGAATAGCGGGCGGTCATATTATTCAGAAAGGTAATTATACCATCCTTATCATTAGAAAAATCAAGTTGCTGCCTGAATTTATCATTCCAAGTTACTATCGCAATACGGTTAGTATTATCCGGTATATCAGGTGATAATAAAATACTAGTCAAGCTGGTCGCTGCTTCCTTCAGGGACGTGAGGCGTGAACTATCACCGCAAGAATAATAGTTAGAGGCACGGTCATAGCAAAATAGCTTACCAACAGTATCTACGTTTCCATCATTATTATTGCAAGGAGATTCTCCTTTATAATCACATTTATCACCATTAAATTTCCAATCCATAGAATCAGAAACGTCAAGGACTAACATAGCATCATACCTAGGATTTTTAATACCTATATCAACTTTACTGCCAGATGATACGTTAACCGTATTCTGCCCTAAAATCCTGATAAAATTCGTATCCAGATTTGCTGAACTATTTGCTGAAACATTAAGAACATTATTGCTCTCAAAATTCAACGGGGGACGCTTTACTCCCAAATACACCGCTGGGAAGTTAAGATTATAATACATATTGGCAATAGCCTGCCTATCATCAATAGTAGGGCTAGCAATCGGAGGATTAGCTGCGGCTAATGCTGCCATATCAGTAGCTTGCTGGATCTTCATTTTAACCAGCTGCGCCCGACCAAAGTCCACCCCTGCCCCAATAATAGCAAAAATAGTAAGCATAAATACCCCAACCATAATCAGGGTACTTCCTTCATTATCAGATAATAGTGCTTTTATAGTTTTCATAAATTACCCTGCTGGTGTAGGTGGCATTGTATCATCGGCAGGAACGCATCCTACGATTGGCACATAAGTACGTGTTACAGTACAATTAATATTTCTGTCAGAATTGGTGACACAGCTTTTAGGCTGCATAAAAGGAGTTGTACAAGTAGTGCATACTTCTCTGTCTGTACAAGTAGTGCAAGCAGTATAAGTCCTACAATCTATAGCACTATCATAAGTTTTACAGGTCGTTGTTGGAGAAGCTGTAGTATTACAAGTTACATCTATAACTGGAGCAGGTTCAGGCTCGGCAGGGCGTACCAAAGTTATCAAATTCCCATAACGCGGGCGGGAATAAGTGGTAGAGCTAATAACCTGCTGGCTTAAGCTGCCCATCCCTAAATTTTTAACAACACTAGAAAGAATTGGCGTATAGTTGTGGAACACTTCAACTATAAGCATATTTTCACCATTTCTCATAGATGCTAAAGCACCATCCATCAAGGGTCTTTTAGAGCTAGGGAATGTAGGTTTTGTACCAGCGGCAGTTCCGTTTGGAGC
>CAUJIB010000006.1 GCA_963205245.1 Pseudomonadota bacterium | reverse complement strand
TTATACCGCTTATTGAAACATTTATATGAAAAAGATGGTGGCAAAGTTACCTATGTCCGCAATATCACCGATGTTGATGATAAAATAAATGCTGCCGCCAAAGCAAATGGCGAGCCGATTTCTGCCCTGACCACACGGGTGGAAGGTTGGTTCCATGATGATATAGCCGCACTTAATTGCCTGCCTCCTAACATAGAGCCGCACGCCACCACCCATATTGGCGAGATGATCGCGATAATTGAAAAATTGATCGCCAGCAGACATGCTTACGTGGCAGAGGGACATGTATTATTCAGGGTCGGAAGCTACAAAGATTACGGCAAGCTTTCAGGTCGCAAACTAGAAGATTTAATCGCGGGAGCGCGTATAGAAGTAGAAAGCTATAAAGAAAATGCTGGTGACTTTGTGTTATGGAAACCAGCTAATGAAGGTGATGACCCAAGCAGCGTGTTTGACTCTCCATGGGGAGCGGGCAGACCGGGCTGGCATATTGAATGTTCAGCCATGAGCAACAAATATCTGGGTAATGATTTTGATATTCACGGTGGAGGGGCTGACCTGATGTTCCCGCACCATGAAAATGAAATAGCCCAAAGCTGCGCTGCCACTGCCTCAAATTTCGCCAAATATTGGGTACATAATGGCTTCCTGACCGTAAATGGTGAAAAAATGAGCAAATCACTAGGCAATTTCACTACCGTAAAGGATGTGCTGGATAAAGGCGTAAAAGGCGAGGTAATACGTTTTGCCCTGCTTTCCGCCCGTTATAGCGAACCTCTCGATTGGAATGAAAAATTACTTGAAGATTCAAAAAAACAATTAGATTATTTTTATGGAGCATTAAAAAAATTAGATCTGACACAAAGAAACTATGTTGAGATAGAAGACAGCAATTTCTTCTTATCTCTTCTTAATGATCTTGATGTCTCTCTTGCTGTGAGCTTTATGCATACAACAGCCACATCGGCTAATAGGGTAATTGAAAATCCAGTTGCGGCAATGAATCTTTTAGGTATGGGCAGGTTGCTGGGATTTTTTAATATGACACCCGAAGAATGGTTCAAAGGCTCAGGCAGTGATAACTCGGAAATTGATACATTAATCAACAAACGTATCGCCGCCAGGAAGGCTAAAAATTGGGCTTTGGCGGATGAAATCCGTAAAAAACTTGCAGAACAAAGTGTTATACTGGAAGATCGTCCTGATGGCACTACCGACTGGCGCATTGCATAATTTGCCCATTGCCCCTTGAAAGTTAGATCGTATAAGTATATATTATTCCTTCGGAGTTTAGGACTTTATGACAGCAAACACCAATACGCAAATCGCACCAGTCGCAGCTAATAGCAATATAGCAATTCCTGCCAGTCCCTCATCACCTGATGGGCTGCGCCGTTATTTGCAAGAAATTGCAAAATTTCCTGTGCTTGAGCCAAAAGAAGAATATGAACTTTCCAAACGCTGGCACGATCATGGCGATATGGCAGCAGCACATCGCTTGGTTACCAGCCACCTGCGGCTGGTAGCAAAAATTGCTTTCCGATATCGCGGCTATGGCTTGCCTATGGGCGAGTTAATCTCTGAAGGTAACATAGGAATGATGCAGGCAGTAAAGCGTTTCAAGCCGGAAAAGGGCTTCCGTCTTTCTACCTATGCTATGTGGTGGATTCGTGCTGCAATTCAGGAATATATTTTGCGCTCATGGTCAATGGTGAAGATCGGCAGCAGTGCTGCGCAGAAACGCTTGTTTTTTAACCTGCGCAAAATAAAAAATAAAATCGGTGCGATGGGCGAACGCGGTCTGACTAACGAACAGATAGGCGATATAGCCAGAATCCTTGATGTCAGCAAACAGGATGTAGTGGACATGGATCAGCGCATGTCCGGCAATGATGTTTATCTTAACAGCACAGTTTCTGCTGATGGTGATGACGAAAAAATAGACCTGCTGGTTGAGCCTGCCGAAAGCCATGAAGCTATTTTGGTAAAAAACGAAGAACTCAACGGAAGAAAACTTCTGCTTAGTAACGCCATGTCCAAGCTTAGTGAACGCGAGCGGGATATTATACAACGCCGCCGCCTGAAAGACGAGCCGGATACATTAGAAGATTTAAGCCAGATATATAATATTTCCCGCGAGCGCGTACGCCAGATTGAAGCACGGGCAATAGAAAAATTGCAAAAAGAAATGCTGGGCGAAGCCGCGTGATTTCTAAATTTATAAAAAATATATTCGCTCCGGATCCTTTTCAACTTCCTGCCCATCAAGCTTATGTTTCCTTAGTAACCCAAGCCCGCCAACCTGTTTTTTATCAGGAATATGGCGTAGCAGATACGCTGGACGGACGTTTTGATGTTATTGTCCTGCATATGTTTTTGCTCACCAAAAGGCTAGAAAACAAAAAGCTGGAATTTTTGCGCGCCATTTGGGAAGCTTTCTTTTCTGACATGGATAGAAGCCTGCGCGAGATGGGAGCAAGCGATACAGGCATTGGTAAGCGCATAAAAAAAATGGCACAGGCTTTTTACGGGCGGATTAGTTCTTATGAAGCAACTCTGGATACAGAATCAGAATTTAAGGAAAGCCTGAAGAGGAATTTATACCGCAATATGGAAGCAACCGACCTCCAGCTTGACTCTATAACGCGCTATGTGAAACGAAATTTACAAAATTTACAGACGCAAGATTTAGAATATTTAATAAAAGGCGAATTAAATTTTTGCTCTTAATACAATAATATAAACAAAATCATTGCAAATAACGCTCAAGTTGCTAGAAGCAAAATAAATAAAATTAATTATTATTGGAGGCATTATGAGCTTTTCTAAATTCATGGTAAAAAAATCAATTGCCTCTATTAGGTCTGAATCAGAAAAATGTGAGCTAAAACGCTCGCTATCAGCAGCAAATTTAGTAAGCCTTGGCATTGGTTGTATTATCGGGGCCGGTATTTTTGTTATGACCGGACAAGCGGCCGCTGAATATGCAGGGCCTGCTATCATTATCTCTTTTATCCTTGCAGGGCTTTGTTGTGCATTTGCAGGGCTTTGCTACGCCGAACTGGCTTCTATGCTTCCGGTTTCCGGCAGCGCGTATTCCTATGCTTATGCCAGTGTTGGTGAAATTTTAGCTTGGTGCATGGGGTTATTGCTATTGCTGGAATATGGGGTAGCGGCATCAACAGTTGCTGTGGGCTGGTCTGGTTATGTAGTTAGTTTTCTTGGGAATTTCGGTATTACAATTCCAACCGAACTTACTACTCCAACTCTAGAATTTAACAAAGAAACCCATGAGCTTATGTTTACCGGTGGGTTTAACCTACCTGCATTACTTGGCGTTGGGGCAATGGCTGCGTTGCTGGTAACAGGCGTTAAAGAATCAGCAAATATCAATAATATCATCGTATTTATTAAGCTTGCTGTGGTCATACTTTTCATCGCTATTGGTGCTTTTTATATAAATGTTGAAAACTGGCATCCATTTATCCCTGCGGAAACCCCTAGCGGCAACTACGGCTGGAACGGTATTCTACGTGGTGCAGGTATAGTATTCTTCGCCTATGTTGGCTTTGAAGCAGTTTCTACTGCTGCTCAGGAAGCAAAAAACCCTCAACGTGATGTACCTATTGGTATTCTTGGCTCACTTGCAGTCTGCACTGTTTTATATATGGCAGTGGCAGCAGTACTTACCGGTATCGTTAATTACAGCACATTAAATGTTGCCGATCCTATTGCAAAAGCAGTGGATGCTATTGGTTTGCCATGGTTTTCTTTCATTGTAAAAATTGGGGCAATAGCCGGTCTTACCTCTGTTATGATGGTACTAATGTATGGACAAACCCGTATTTTCTATACCATGTCAAAAGATGGTCTAATGCCTTCTATTTTCAGCAAAGTACACTCTAAATTCCAGACTCCTTGGATAAATACTATTATTGTTGGTACTGTTATAGGTATTATAGCCGCAACAACCCCGATCAATATTTTGGGTGATCTGGTATCACTGGGAACTCTTACAGCCTTTGCTATTATATGCTTCACTGTACTTTATTTACGTAAGGCTGAACCTGACCTTCCCCGTCCTTTCAAAGTGCCGTTTTCACCATTTTTTCCTGTTCTTGGCATTTTATTCTGCGGATATTTGATGTATGGGCTACTTTCCAACCCAATAACCGTTAAATTCTATATTGTATATCTGTTGGTCGGTGTCGTTATTTATTTTACCTATAGTCAACGCCACAGCAAACTGCAGAAATTATAAAAAGTGAATTTTTAGTTAATTTACCTTTAATTTACCTAAGTAATACGCTATACTCATCCCTAAATATCAAATATTTAGGGATGTTTTAGTGGTTACCTATAGCTATCAAAAAACCAGTACTATTGACGAAATCACCTTCCAGCAATCTGCTGGGGGTAGTTTTCGTGCTTATTTACATACACCCCCAACAACAGATGAAAAAACACTGTCAGATATTGCAACAGCTATGGCTAAACGTGGCTGGCAAGCTGTCCCGAATAGTAAAGGGGGGAAACATACCCTAGAAATACGCGGATTCAACCTTACTTCGCAAGTGACAGATGAACTTCAGAAAAACAACTGGATAAATGGCTCTCCGGAAGTACAACAAGACCTAAAAGAATCACCAAAATTTACTGATACAGTAAAAAAACGCAGCTTGTTTTTAAGCGGTCTTGTTTATATTATTGGTGATGCCAGCTTTTTCCATTATGGAAGAAAAAATAGCAGCCCCTTTGATATGGCCGCAGGGGTATCTTATTTCGGTGGCACAGCATCATCTTTATTATTTGCCCGCAAGGATTCATCTGACATACAGGTAAAAAAAGTTGCGAATAAAATGGCTGAATATATGCAATCACAGAATATTGAAATCCCTGAAAGCTGTTCTGTTGCCTCAATAACCAATAATAAACATAAAGGCCTTATTAAAAAGGCCGATGATTATTTCCGCCAATATCCGGCAGAAATGATGAATAGTTTTTTTGGCCTTGCCGGAATTTGCATAGCCACCGCCGCCCTGCGCAATAAAGTTTTTGGCAAAGCAACAGATCCGGCTGTAAAAGCGCAAATGAGAAAGTCCGGCTTATTAGATGTCGGGCTTGGTTCACTCACTCTTGCTTCCGCCACCTTCGGTAATATGGTGGAAGAAAAAGCCCGCGATCCTGATGCACCTAAAAAACATGGGCTTGATGGGGTATGGGAATTGATGCAGCAACATCCTTTAGCAGTAACAGGTGTAGGTTATATGGTAAGCACCATGTTTCACGCTGCGAGCACCATGTCGGACTGGAAGCATGCGGACAGCAATGCAAAAAAAACTGTGGCATGGAGAGGTGTATTTGTAGTAACGAACCTACTCGCTGAATTTTTACTGGCCATTTCCTCCAAAGGTCACGGCAAAGGTGTAATAACCGATAAAAGCGTAAACAATACAACAATTGCCCTTGCCGGAGAATTGATAGCTACACAACCGGCACATAAGCATAATCTATTGATTGATTATATGGCAGGATTTCTAGGGAGAGATGATGTTCTTGCCATGAAAGATAATGAGGTAAAAAACCTGCTTAAAATACAGGTAGAATTAATGAAAAAAAATCCATGGGCAAAATGTATAAAACACCCCGTTCCCTCAGCCAAAGCACCAGCAATCTCACCAATTAGCGATAATGTATATAAAACCAATTGGCAGGATATAGCCAGATCATCCCAAAACCAAATTACCCATCACCTTTAATTTAATAAAGCCATTAGTTTTCGCTTTTGTTCTTATTCATTGTAAAATACATTACAAAAAATCATTACAGAAAAAATCGATGCGGTTTTGTGTGAAAGATAAAAATGGCGATACATTTGAATTTCTACAAATATATTAAGCTCGGACTATTATGTTCCAGCATATTATTTACTACCGTTGAGCCAACACTTGCATCAGGAAACAATGATCAGTTACCTGTTACCCATGGTGAGATTATACGTGATATTGGTAGAGTAACATTTGAATGGGCAAAACCAGTAGATTTTTCCCTTAATGTAAAGGATAAAATTGTTACTATAAGCTTTTCCCGTAAAGCTAATCCTGATGTAGGCACTATACTTTCTGAGCTTTATCCCTACATAAACAATATTGAGCGCAAGCCCGACGGCAGAACTATTATTCTTACCCTTGATAAAGCCTATCCCGTTCGCAAATTCATGAGTAAAAATATCGGTGGTATTGAACTAGTTGGAATAGCACCAAAACTACAACCTAAATTGTCACATGCCGAATCTTTATCTAACCTTGCTCCAGCTGCAGGAGAAAATACAAATACAGAAAACACACCCCCTACAGATGATAGCAATGCGCAGCCAAATTCTTCTATTGTCAATAAAGCTGTTATAAACAAGGTTTTAATTTCCACTGCTGATGATAGTGCGACCATACGCTTTCCTCTTGCCGAACGAACTGCTTTCGCCGTCTTTATCCGCAACCATTATTTATGGATAGTATTAGAAAACACCGTAAAACTAGACATGTCAGAATTTGATGATATGCCTAAAACTGTAATAGGTAAGCCAGTTATAATAGCTAATTCCAAAGCTACTATCATGCAAATACCTATTGACAGCAATGTTTACGCCAGCCTCAAAAAAGAAGATAATTCCAACAATATGGCTTTACTTCTTACCCAGAAAAAACAACAGACACCTTTCCCTCTTGCTGTTGATATAAGCACTGCTCCACCTGCCCCAGCCCATGTTCTGGTTTCCACATTGGAAATGGCGAATCCAGTAGTGGTGAGGGATCCTATAATAGGTGATAAATTAATTATAACCCCACTATTCAAAACTGGTGAAGGTGTAGTAAATTCCAGAGAATTCGTAGAATTTGATTTATTAGAAACCACCCAAGGAATTGTTGCAGTAAAAAAAGCTGATGACGTAACTGCTGTACAATTGCGCAATGGCCTTAGAATAACCACTAAAAAAGGGGCGACCATATCCCCCAACCTACCTAAATTAGATATAAAATCTGCCGGTGATAATGTACAATCAAATCCTACATTATACCCTTATGAAATTTGGAAACCCAGTACTGCATTATCAAGAAACGAACAACTGCGCACGTTATTTCATGAAATAGTGGAAAGCGATGACGCTCAGAAATCCAACGAAGCCAGATTAAAAATGGCACAAATCTATTTAAGCGAAGGTCTTGCGCCGGAAGCAATCGGTATGCTGGATGGAATTAACCGTTCTAATCCATCTTTCTACCGTATCGCCAAATTGAGTGCCATGCGTGGAGCTGCTAATTTTCTTATGAGTCGTTTTATTGAAGCCTCCAAAGATTTTTCAGCCGTTGAATTAAACAACAATAAAGAAATAGAATATTGGCGGTCAGTACTTTCCGATTTATTGGGTGATAGCAGCCAAACCTACGATTATCTGGCAATAAATGATAATTATATCAGCCAATATCCTCCCGTATTTCGCCAGCGTCTGGCGATTATTGCAGCAGATAGGGAAATCGCTTCAAAAAATTATAATATTGCCCTTAAAATATTTGATTCGCTCCATCAGGATAACCTTCTAGATTCAATCAATTTCTATATTAATTTCCTGATGGCAAAAATTTCCATGAGCACTGGTCAGGAAAAAGATGGTTTAGATAAACTTGATAAACTCGCCGAAGATATTAAACATCCATTTGTTAGGGCAAGGGCAGAATTCACACTTATTGCCCATGCGATGGAAGCAGAAACAGTAGATAAAGAAAAAATAATTGATAGGCTAGAGAAACTAAGAATTACATGGCACGGAGATAATTTAGAACTACAGATATTATCCATACTCGGTGAACTGTATCACGAAAAAAAAGACTACGTAAACGCTATGCGTGTCTGGAACAACGGTGTCCAATCCTTCAAAAATACCGCCACTGCCATAGATATGGCAAGAAAAATGGAAGAAGTTTTCATTATAATGTTTAATGAAGGCATCGCCGACCAGCTGCCGCCTCTAGAAGCTCTGGCTCTTTATTATGAATACCGCAACTATATGCCCAAAGGTACAGCCGGCAACGAAATGTTAGATCGTTTAGCAGATCGCCTGATTTCTGTAGATTTATTAGAACAGGCAGCGAATTTACTGGATTACCAGATGCATTCCCAATCGGAAAAAGAACGCAGAAGTCAGATAGGATCTAAACTCGCCGCTACTTACCTGATGAGTAACAAGCCAGAAAAAGCCTTGGGCGCACTTCAGGATTCCGTATATGGTGAAAATCCTGTACTCTTACGTTTAATGCGTAACCGCCTTGCTGCAGAAGCCATGGTAGCAACCAACAAATCCGACCTTGCCTTACAAACATTAGGACAAGATGACAGTATAGAAGCTGACCGCATTCGTATAAATATCTATTGGCAAGCAAAAGACTGGGTAAAATTGACTAATACTATAGAAAATATTCTAAAGAATCGTCAGGATATAACTGCACCTATGAATCTTGATGAAAGTGAATATATAACTAAGCTTGCCCTTGCCTATTTTTTTACAGGGAATAAGGAACAGCTCCAGTATTTACGTGATTATTTTAAGCCATTAATGACCCAAAATCCAAATTACAAGATATTTGAATTTGTTACATCTCCTGATATTGTACCAAATTCAAGGAATTTTGATGAAATTATACAATCACTTGGCAATACAAGCTATTTCATAGAAAATTATAAAGCTCGTATAAAAATACCTGATGATAAATCATTTTCCTCTAAATAATCATCTATAAATAACTAATATTAATATATCTGTAACTTCAGTCATATATAATATCAAAAAAGGAGTTTTTTATGACCAGTATCAAAAAGATTGCGGTTCTTGGTTCTGGAGTTATGGGCAGTGGTATCGCTGCACATATCGCCGCCAGCGGAACTCCTGTAATATTATTGGATATTGTACCGTCTGGAGCAGAAAACCGTAATATCCTTACCGAGAAATCAATAGAAAAACAGCTGTCAAATACCCCCTCCGGATTTGCCCACCCACGCCTAGCCAAACTCGTTACTTGCGGCAATTTAGAAGATAATCTGAACCTTCTTGCTGATTGTGACTGGATTATAGAAGCGGTTTTAGAACGGCTGGATGTAAAGCAGGACGTTTACCGGAAAATAGATGCGGTGCGCAAATCCGGCAGCGTAGTTTCATCTAATACCTCTACTTTACCGCTGAAAACTCTGACTGATGGGTTTCCTGATTCTTTCAAACAGGATTTCATGATTACCCATTTTTTCAATCCTCCACGTTTTATGCGCCTTCTAGAAGTAGCAGGCAGCGAACACACAAGCAAACAGGCTATGTCTGTAATTTCTGAATTTGCTGATATTAAACTCGGCAAAGGGGTAGTGGATTGTAAAGATACCGCTGGTTTTATCGCCAACCGGATTGGCGTGTATTGGATGATGCTGGGATTATTAGAAGCTATGCGCCTTGGTATTTCTCCGCAGGAAGCAGATGCAGTAATGGGCAAACCGCTGGGAATGCCAAGCACCGGCATTTTCGGTTTATTTGACCTTATCGGTATTGACCTGATGCCACTGATTGCCAAAGCCATGCTTGCTACATTACCTGAAAATGATGTTTTCCGCAACCTTTACCAAGAACCGGAACTGGTGAAAAAAATGATTGCTGACGGCTATACAGGTCGCAAAGGTAAAGGTGGTTTTTACCGTATGAATAAAAGCAGTGAGAAAAAAATCAAGGAAGTAATAGACTTAAGAACTGGAGAATATAAACCAGTAAACAAAGTAACTCTTGCCAGTGTTGAAGCGGCAAAAACTGGTATTGGCGCGCTTCTTGCCCATTCTGATATTGGCGGCCGGTATGCTTCTTCTGTTTTACTTGGAACATTACATTATGCAGCTTCTTTAATTCCAGAAATAGCTGATGACATAGCATCAGTAGATATTGCTATAAAACTGGGTTATAGCTGGAAGATCGGGCCATTTGAGATGATTGATAAAATCGGCGTTGATAATTTTATTACCGCATTAAAAACTCAGAACAAAACCATCCCGCCAATTATTGAAAAAGCGGCCGGCAAAAAATTATACTCAGTACTCGGTACTCGGTACTCGGCTATTGGTTTGAATGGAGATTATAAAGAAATTATTCCGCCTGCTGGATCTCTGATGCTGGCGGACATAAAACTAGGTAAAAAACCGGTTCTTAAGAATGGTTCGGCAAGTTTATGGGATATTGGTGACGGTATCGCCTGCCTAGAACTTACCTCAAAAATGAACTCTGTTGATCCTGATATTCTTACACTTATTGAGCAAACTGTCGGTTTAGTAAAAAAAGATTTCCGTGGGCTGGTCATTGGAAATGATGCCGATAATTTTTCAGTTGGGGCAAATCTTGGATTTATGCTGATGGCAGCTAATATCGCAGCATGGAAACAGATAGAAGAGGTAATCCGAGCCGGTCAGCATGCAATGATGGCTCTTAAATACGCTCCCTTCCCTGTAGTATCTTCCCTTTCAGGTATGGCTCTAGGAGGAGGCTGCGAAATTATATTACATTCCAATGCGGTACAAGCACACATAGAATCTTACGCAGGGTTGGTAGAAGTTGGCGTAGGCCTTATTCCGGCTTGGGGCGGGTGTAAGGAAATGCTACTGCGCCATGTGGATGCTAATAACCCAGCAAGCATAATGCCTGCAATCAGCAAAGTATTTGAAACTATCGCGACAGCCAAAACCGCATCTTCTGCCTTAGAGGCCAAAGATATACGAATCTTGCGCGACAGTGATACCATAACCATGAACCGCATCCGTGTCCTTGCCGACGCTAAAGCAAAATGCTTGGCTCTGGTAGGTGATTATACTGCGTCAACGTCACAAACCATTAATCTGGTTGGTGAGTCAGGAAAAATCGCCTTATTTATGGCCATTGATGGTTATGCTGCTTCCGGTAAGGCTACACCGCATGACGTTGTAGTTTCAAAAATTTTGGCACAGGTTCTAACCGGTGGTAATATCGATATGCAGGACTCCCTAAATGAACAGCAAATACTGGATCTGGAAGTAGCAGGCTTCATGGAATTAGTGAAAACCAAAGGGACAATTGCCCGCATAGAACATATGCTGCAAACCGGCAAACCGCTCAGGAACTAAAAATTTAGAATTTGTAGGATACCCCAGCGTACATGCTACGGCCAATTTCTTCCTGTGTCTGGTATAGAAACGGCGTGAATTCCTTATGTCTGGTATAAAGTAGATTCTGCCCTACTAAATTCACACTAACCGCATCAGTAATAGGATAAGAGAGTTTGGTATCAAAACGGTAATAGCTGGGAATATCAATGCTGCTGAGTCTGGAATAGCTATAAAGTGAATTAGTCATTTCTAACTTATTTTCAAATAAATAAGTAGAACGTATATTAAACATGTTCTTAGGACTTTTACCTACCAGCTTGAAAGCAATACTGGCTTTATCATCAACATTTAAGTCAATATAGCTATATGATCCCGCAAGCTGCCAAGCAGATGATACATTATATTTTACTGCAATTTCCCCGCCCCATGAATGGGCATTATTGGTACTTTTTGATATAACAGGCTGGTAAACATAGGTCGGGAATATAACGGGAGTACCCAGCTCTTCTGCAAATAATTTATTGTAATCATTATAATAGGCAGCGACATCAATTGACAATTTTTTACTAGGCTGGATACGGTAACCAACCTCATAAGCAGTCAATGCTTCTGAATCCAGATTCTTGTTACCAGTACCTTGAACCAAAGTTGGAAGCGGCACAGAAATAGTCGGTGGATATATTCCATATGATAAACGCCCATCCGAACCAAAACGGCTGGTAGTATGAACTGCGCGTGACACCGCACCCCATAAAGTCTGGTTATCATCAACAAGCCATGATAGACGCGCACTTGGTTGCACCTCAAAACCGGAATAATCATTATGTTCAAATTTTGAACCAAGAGTCAAAAATACACTTTTTTCTATCAAAGCGATTTTATCCTGTATAAAAGCATTAAAAATGTCATCATTCCTAGTGCTGGGAGTGAGGGCATATTGCGCAGAGGCGGTGTCACCATTAGTATCATTTATAAAGCGGTAGCCACCGCCCCATACAAATTCCTGCCTATCCCAACCCGTCCAGTAATGCTGGAATTCAAAATCAACCGTATTGGCTGCATCACTGAAAAAAGATGTTTTTTGAGAAGCATTATCAAAATATGCCTGCAGGGATGTCTCTGAATTTTTATTTTGCTTTTGCTCCCAACGCAGTAAAATATTACCGCCGCTCAACTTAAATCCCTTTGATGTAGATGCATAAACCGGAGAATTCAGATCCGGAAACGTAAATCTGTCATCTTCATCAATAGAGTAAATATCTCCTTGTATGGTAATTTTATCTTGCTCAGAAGCCCGTAAATCACTACGGAAACCAGCCTGCTGTTTACGCCAAGAATCCCCAGCATCAGCACCACCCCTCAGATACTGGGAGGAATAATCATTATATTTGGCGTAGGTACGTATATAGCTGTCATCTCCTGCTTTAACACCATAACGCGCGCTTACACTACCAAACTGATTACCATAATTAGCAGTTGCCAGACCACCCTGCGAATATTTAGAATTTTTAGTTATGATATTGATAATACCATTTACCGCATTCGCTCCCCAAAGAGTTGCCCCCGGACCACGAATAACCTCAATCCGTTCAATATCCTCTATCATAGTATCCTGAGAATCCCAAACCACACCGGAAAATAGAGGGGAATAGATAGTCCTGCCATCAATAAGCACTAATAATTTATTGGCGAACTGATCGTTAAAACCACGGGATGAAACCGTCCAGTTATTAGAACCTGATTGTGTTACCACAATCCCCGGAGCCATGCGCAGCATATCAGGAATATTAGTTGCACCTGAGCGTTTGATGTCATCCTGTGTAATTACATAAACCGCTGCCGCCGCTTCACTTTCTGGTTCAGATTTTTTGGAAACAGAAGTAACCGTAACATTGGATAGTTCAGATAAGGACAGGCTAAGAAGTTTTTTAATTTCAGAGTTAGAAACATCAGATGCCACTGCCGTTTGCAAAGGAAGTGCCAAAAAAGCTATTAAAGATGCAAATGACCATGTCCGTAACATAAAAATCATTCCCAACAATTTTAATTAAATTACATCTAAATATACGTTAATAGCTGGAATTGATTAACATTGCCTTAACAAATTAAAAATAATTAATTGCCTTAACAAATTAAAAATAATTAAATGAAATATTGTTGCGAACTTAAGAGTAAAACTGTATAAATACCTATTAAATATAGGGTTTTATTAATATAATATTTGTTCCACAATTTCCAAAGCCACAGGCATAACAAAATTTAATTATCCTATGCAAAATGAAAAAATATACAGTGTCAGCGAGCTAACCGGATCTCCAATAGTAGGTTTTTTATCTGACGCATTGAAACGCCCTTTAAGCATGGCAATGAATTTATCCCAACATTATGGCGATATAATTATTGTACCAATACTCGGACAAAAGATAATCCAAATAAATCACCCTGAGATAGTTCGCCGCGTATTAGTTGACAATCAAAAAAATTATAAAAAGGGCAAGCCATATATTCGCTTCAAAGCAGCTATTGGAGAAGGCTTGTTAACTAGCAATGGTGAAAAATGGAAACGTGATCGGCAAAAAATCCAACCAATGTTTAACCGCGAACAAATCGCAGGTTATTATTTTGATATAACAAATTTTGTCAGTGAAAAATATAAAAAACGCTGGCTGTTATTAACCGAACACGGAAAAACAGAAATTAATATAACCGAAGAAATGGCAAAAATAACCACAGAGGTTATTCTACGCTCTATATTTGGTAACAATATAAGCGATGCCACAATAGACTCTCTTAATTATTCTTACAATATACTCATTGAATATCTAAAAAATATGCGGGTTTTCTATAATATAGATTCCCGAAAACTTTTCTGTCATCCGGCCTATTTCCGCTTCAAAAAAGAATTGGAAAATGTAGAAAAGCAAATAAAAATACTTTCTGAAAAATATCGTGATAGCGGAAATTCTGATAAATATAATATGCTTTCACTTCTTATTGCAGCACAGAAAACAGACCCATCTAATTTTAATGAGAAAGATATTAGGGATCATGCTGTAAGTATGGTATTTGCTGGATTTGAAACAACAGCTGTTCTTATGCAATGGGTTTGGTATGCTCTGGATGATCGCTCTGATATTACCGAAAAACTACGGGCAGATATTGCCAAACATATCCCCTGCGCTTCTGATCTCGATAGCAGTAAGCTGTCCTTCAACGAAATTAAAAACCTTGAATATATGCCTTTAGTGCTGAAAGAAACTATGCGCCTTTATCCTCCTTTCTGGATGACAGGAAGGGAAGCAGTAGAAGATGATTACTGGGGAAATTTCAAAGTGAGAAAGGGCACTACTATAACTATTCCACAAATTGCTATGCACCGTCACCCTAGATTCTGGAACAATCCGAACAGTTTTATTCCTGAAAGATTTTTACCGGAAAATGAAAAGAAAATAGATGACGGTATTTATTTTCCCTTCCTCCATGGCGGCAGAAAATGTAGCGGCTATCAGTTTGTTGACATGGAAATGAAAACTGTTATTTCAAAACTATTACCTTTCTTTAGTGTAAAAATACTAAATAAAATGGATAATTGTCTAAAAACTGCAATAGCAGTATGATTACTACAACCGCTAATGGCAGAGGTAGATCGTCTCTCTAGACATAACCCTGAGCTTCCCTAACATGTCATTTTTTTATTCACGCCGTTTTCTTCCTCTTTTTATTACCCAGTTCCTTGGTGCGTTCAATGACAATTTATTAAAAAACTCCTTAGTAATGCTGATAACCTACAAACTGGCTTCTGGACAGGACGGCAACGCCCAACTACTAGTCACACTAGCTGCCGGACTTTTTATTTTACCATTTTTTATATTTTCTGCAACCGCAGGACAAATTGCCGATAAATTTGACCGCGCCCGAATCACCCGCATGGTAAAATTTGTAGAAATTATTATTATGTTTGCTGCCACACTAGGCTTTTATCTAGAAAATGCGTGGTTTTTGATTTTTGTACTCTTCATGATGGGAACACATTCTACTTTTTTTGGACCGATTAAATTCGCTCTGCTTCCCCAACATTTGCAAGATAACGAATTGCTACTTGGTAATGCTTATATTGAAGCAGGAACATTTCTTGCCATTTTATTCGGTACAATACTTGGCGGTGTTCTAATTCTACACCCACAAGGGATTACCTTGGTGTCAGCAGCCCTGCTTATCATTGCAATTGCCGGATATATCTCCAGCCGCTATATTCCCGTATCCGAAGCTCCTGAACCTTCTTTAATTATCAAGAAAAACATCTGGAAAGAAACATGGCATATTGTAGGGTTTGCCCGCGCTAATAAACGTGTATTTCTCTGTATTATCGGCATTTCATGGTTCTGGCTGGTAGGTGCAACTTACTTATCACAATTTCCTACTTATGCTAAAGACGTACTCCATGCACAACCAAGCATAGTAACTCTTTTCCTAACAGTTTTCTCAATAGGCATTGGTATCGGTTCTTTCTTATGTAATAAGTTACTCGGTGGGCAAATAAAAAGCAACTATGTACCAGCGGCTATGTTCGGAATGACATTGTTTGGCATAGATCTTTATTTTGCCAGCATTGGTAATTCTCTTGCTTCAGAGCCCCTTATAGGTTTAACAGAATTTATAGCTTCACCAACCAATATAAGAATATTATTTGATTTATTATCAGTATCTATATGCTCTGGATTATATATAGTACCACTTTACGCTATAATGCAGCATGATAGTGAGCCTAGGTACCGCGCCCGTATCATTGCCGCTAATAATATAGTAAATGCCCTATTTATGGTCGCTGCCGCGATAATCACCTTACTTATGTTATCGGCTCATTTTACCATTCCCCAAGTATTTTTATTAATGGCAATTGCCAATGGTTTAGTCGCTATTTATATATATAGGCTTCTTCCACGTATAAGGAAAAACCATAACCATTAAAATCCCTAAGGAGGAATATGGAATATTTACATTTGGAAGTTACCAATTCCATTACAAACAATAAAAGCAAACGGATTACATCTTTAAGTGAAGATGGAATAATAAAGCCTATAGAAATATTCCATGAATTTGACCGCATAATTCCATGGTCAGAAAACACACTGATTGATGGTCATGTATTCGCCGTTTTACTATACGCACTTTCTCGTGATAAACCGCTTAAAATACACGGCACTGTTTCACGCTCTGCGCTACGTAATATAGAAGAATTACAGCTGGTATGGTGTCGCTGGAAACCTAGTATTTATAAAAAAATAGAAATCATTCCCGATAAAATTTATGATACTCTAAAACTATCAGCAGAAGAAAAAGCAATATCAGCTTTTTCCGGCGGGATGGACTCAACTTTTACTGCACTTCGCCACACAAAAATACTCCCAGAAAAAACCCGCTATCCTCTACGCTCGGCTTTAATGGTGCATGGTTTTGATGTTGATTTATATAACCATAGCGACTTTGAAAAATTGGCAAAGCGTGTAACCCCGCTACTTAATGACCTGAATCTTGATTTACGAACCATCCGAACCAACAGCAGGGAGCTAAAATTTCAGGATTGGGAAGATACCCACGGCTTAGAACTTGCCGCTTGCCTGCATATGTATAATGAAGAATTCCGCTTTGGCTTAATCGGCAGCTCTCATTCATATGATTCATTAAAATTCCCTTGGGGTTCTACCCCAGTAACCGACCCATTAATATCAAACCATGGTTTTTCTATAATATATGATGGTGCTGGTTTTTCACGAAATGATAAAGCATCAATAATCAAAGATTTTCCTATTGCTTGTCAAACTCTAAAAGTATGCTGGTCGGGATCAGATCAAAGCGGTAATTGTGGAAAATGTGAAAAATGTGTCCGCACACAATTAAATTTCCTAGCGGCAGGCGTAACAACTCCATTACCTTGCTTTCCCCATGAACTGGATATACAAAATATAAACTCAATAAATATTGAAGGGCCAAGCAAATTAAAAGCATTGAAAAGCATTTCTACTTACGCGAAGAAAAATAATATCCAAGGCGAATGGCTTAAATTATTAGATGCACGAATAGCAACTTGGCAGCAACCTGATGTTTCTGTTCTTACTAAACGCAAAAAAGGTGGAATTATTAAACGTTTTATAATAAACATCCTAACTTGCTTAGGCTTATCTGAGCCAGCAAAAAAAATCTGGAGAAAAATTAGACGAAATTTGCAAAAAAACACCTGATATAACAAATAAATATAAAAATGGATAAATTGATAAGCAAAATCAGATCTAAATTAACTCATGGTAGTTTTGCCCGTAATGTACTGGTTATGCTGGTAGGAACCACTTTAGGCCAGTTAACGTCTCTGTTATTATCACCAATCCTAACCAGAATCTATTCCCCTGATTTTTTTGGTATTTTAGGATTTTTTACCGCTACTATATCTATATTATCGGTTCTAGCTTCACTACGCTACGAAATGGCAATGACGCTAACAAAAAACATTAAAGAAACTGCAAATCTGCTTTCTGTCTGTATCACGACTATTTTCACTACCACTGCAATTTTCTATATAATTTTACTATTTTTTCCAGAAAATTATATAAAACCTGTATTCGGCGCATTAGAGCCATACCGCTATTTATTGCCAGTTGGTTTCTTTTGTATAGGAGCATATGATATAATGCTCGGTCTTGCCACCTTAAAAGGCTCTTTTGCGATTATTTCAAAAACCAAAATATATCAGGGCGTAACAGGACCAACAATGCAAATAATACTTGGTATTATAGGTCTTGGTCCTTTAGGCCTGATAATAGGTTTTATTATTGGTCAATCCGCTGGTTTTATAAATATGTTCCAGAATCTGGTAATAAAACCAAAAGATTTACTGCATAATATAACGTTACAAGGGATGAAGGAAGTTGCTGTAAGATTTCATCGTTTTCCCCTTATATCTACTTTCTCCAGCTTAATAAGCGCGCTTGGCGGCAATAATCTACTTTTAGTGGCAGTACCATTACTATATTCCAGCACCATCGCTGGTTTTATATTCCTTACTGACCGTATTATTGGTCGTCCATTAATGCTTATCAGCACCTCCATACTCCAAGTCTATATTGGTGAGTCAGCAAAAACACAAACTTCTGATCCAAAAGCTATGCGCAAACGTTTTTTACAGGTCACCAGAATCCAGTTTTTTATAGTGTCATTCTGGCTGGCACTGATTAATTTAACAGCCTTTTATTTTGTGCCAATTGTTTTTGGTAAGGAATGGGCGGACGCCGCAATATACATCAACATATTAAGCATTTCATACCTTCCACAAATGGTTATGGTTTCTGTGACCCACACTCTCCAAATTTTAGAAAAACAGGGGCTTATGGCGATGTGGGAATTCAGTAGGTTTATTTTTATTACCAGCGGCTTTATAATGAGCTATATTCTTAAACTGGAAGCACCACATGCCATACTTGTCTATAGCTCAAGCCAAGCTACTATGCAGATTATTCTGTTTGGACTGATGTATTACTCTATTCAAAAAATCCAACCTAAAACAGACACTCAGCCATAAACTATTTTTCTTTTAGTTAGCCACCATAATACGAAAAGACCGGGTATAGCTAAAATAACCGAAAGAATAAAAAAAGCTTCCCAACCCAATTTTTCTGCAAAAAAACCAGCTGGGGTAGCAAGCCATGTCCGCCCGAAAGCTGAAAAAGAACTAAGCAAGGCATATTGGGTGGCTGTAAAACGTAAATTTACCAGACTACTGATAAAAGCTACAAAAGCCGCTGTTCCCATACCACCGCTGATATTTTCCAAGGAGATAGAAAAAGCCAAAAACATTTCATCTGCTCCCACCTGTGCTTGTGCCACAAACATTAAATTGGTAAGGGCATGGCCAATTCCGCAAATCCATAAAGTCTTCATCATACCAATGCGGGAAACCAAAATACCACCAATAAAACTACCGATAATAGTAGCTATTACTCCATAAAGCTTTACCACCGTAGCAATTTGATTTTTACTAAAGCCAATATTGATTAAAAAGGGGTTGGTCATCGTCCCGATGAAAGCATCGCCAAGCTTATATAGTAAAATAAATAATAAAATCGCAAGCCACTCCCTGCGTTCCATAAAGTCGGTAAGGGGTGTTATTATGTGGTCTTTTATCCAAATTTTTAGTGAGTGGGCAGCCGCTGGAAAATGATTATTTTCTTTTTCACTTTCACTATCCGCTATCTTTGGCTCTCCTCCCAGTATTATTGCCAGCCAAGATATCGGTATTAATGCTGCCATAATAATATAAGCCAACATCCAACCCATTTCAGTAGCAAGAAAAAGTGCACCGGCAGTAGATACAATCATCCCTAGGCGGTAACCCAAAACAACCATAGCTGCCCCTGCCCCCTGCTCATGTGCCGGTAAAATTTCTACACGGTAAGCATCAATGACAATATCCTGCGTAGCTGAAGCGATAGCAACCAATAGAGCAAAAAAAGCAACCAGCCATGCATTTTCAGAAGGATTACATAAACCAAGAGAGATAAGACTTATTATCAATAATAATTGTGCCGCAACAAGCCATCCCCGCCTCTTGCCAAGTATTTTGGTAAATATTGGGATTTTTAATCCATCAACCAACGGCGACCATAAAAATTTTAAGGTATAAGGAGTACCAACGGCAGCAAACACTCCAATAGCAGAAAGGCTAACCCCAGATTCCGCAAGCCATACTGATAAAGTAGATGCACTCAAAGCAAGCGGCAAGCCGCTGACAAAGCCTAATATCAATACCACCAGCAAACGTGGCTGGAGGTATAATTTAAGCCACAAGAGCATGGAGTGGTTTCTGGCTTCTCGCCCCTAGTTGAGTAATAATTTCCCCAGCGCATTTATTGCCGAGCTGGGCGCAGTTTAATAAGTCCCATCCCCTAGAAAAACCGAATAAAAATCCGCTAGCGTAAAGATCACCAGCTCCTGTTGTATCCACAAGGTTATGCACAGGCTGAGTAGCAGCAATTTCAATTGCTTCTTTGGTTACTACCACACTGCCTTTTTCACTGCGGGTAACTGCAGCAACAGAAACTTTACCACGAACCTGTTCAATAGCATTATCAAAATTTTCTGTTTTATACAGGGCTTTAATTTCTGCTTCGTTAGCAAATAAAATATCAACATCATTATGAATTAATTCCAGAAATTCATAATGGTGGCGATGAACGCAGAAAGTGTCTGATAAAGTAAAAGCTACACGCTTATCATGTTGTTTTGCGGTTCTAATAGATGCACGAATAGCTGACTTGGCATCTTCCGCATCCCATAAATAACCCTCTATATATAAAATATTAGAACGCGCAATAAGCTCTTCATCTTTATCCAGTTCAGAAACCAAACCACATGCGCCCAAATAGGTAACCATGGTACGCTGTGCGTCTGGAGTTACACAGATCATACAATGTGCCGTCGCTGCCCCATCTGTTGCCAATTTACTATCAAAATAGACACCTGCCGCATGCAAATCATGGGTAAAAATTGCTCCTAACTGGTCATTTTTTACTTTGCCTATAAAAGCGGTTTTTGCCCCCAAAGAGGCTAGCCCTGCTAAAGAATTAGCCACCGAACCACCGGAACACTCCGTTGTTTGTCCAAGTTTCGCATAAAATGATGAAGCAACCGCTTCATCAACCAGCGTCATACTGCCTTTGGCAAAACCATGCTCCTGCAGAAAATTATCATCGGTAAAACTCAAAATATCAACAATAGCATTACCAATACCAAGTACGTCAAAATTACCTTTTTTATCCATAAATCTTCCTCGCTTTTTCTAAACTTTCCTGTGTATCAACACCCAGCGGCACAGTATCTACTACCGCCACATCTATTCTCATTCCCGCTTCTAAGGCACGTAACTGTTCCAACTTTTCCCTCACCTCCAATATACTTGGCGGTAAGCTCACAAATTTTTCTAAAGCCTGACGACGATATGCATAAATCCCGATATGATGGTATAAATCCCCTTCGCCATAAGGAATAGGGGCACGGGAAAAATATAATGCTCTTGCAGTCATGGGTTTTGGGTCATGGGTCATGGGTATTTTTTCTTCTCTCATGACTTGTGACTCATGACTCATGACTATCTTTACTACCGCTGGGTCATTTTTTTCATCTTCCTTAGTTATTATTGCCGCAAGGGTTGCAATATCCACTTCCAGATTTTCTAAAACTGTAAACACCTGTTTAATAATCTGGGGATCCAAACAAGGCATATCTCCCTGTACATTAATAATAACATCATGATTTTTATCAGGGTCTATTTTGCTCAGAGCTTGAAAAATACGGTCAGATCCAGATGGTAGATCCGCATCAGTAAGTACCGCCTCTCCACCCGCACCCCGCACAGCTCCTGCGATCTCTTCACCATCACAGGCCACTACCACCCTCCCAATACCAGATGCCTGCGCCCGCTTCATAACCTGTATAATCATTGGCAAGCCACCAATTAGCGCCATTGGTTTGTTAGGTAAGCGCGTAGATGCCATCCGTGCAGGAATTATAATAATTGGATTCATCCTGTTATATTCTCTATTTTTTCGTTCAATTTCGTTATTGAATAGATAATGTGAGTATATTATAAACACAACCAATTATTACTTAAGCAATCTTTTAAGAGAAATTTTTAGGAGTAAAAATAATGTCTGGTAATGGGTTAGAGTTCAATAAAATAGCCGCTGGTGTTTTGGTGGCTGGTATTATCGCAATGGTTTCCGGTATCACAAGTGAAATGCTGTATAAAGGCGGTGAAGGCGAACATGGCAAAGAAGAAAAGCGCGGTTATACCATCGAAGGTGCTGCAAGCACAGAATCCAGCACAACAACTGCTGCTGCCGACGAAAAACCTGTTGATATCACGTCATTTATGTCAAAAGCCGATATAAAAGCCGGTGAAGCACTGATAAAAAAATGTACCTCCTGCCATAGCTTTGATAAAGGAGGAAAAAACGGTGTAGGTCCAAATCAATGGGGCTTGGCAGGCAATCATTTTGCCCATAAGGAAGATTATAGCTATTCAGCAGCCCTTAGCGCATTAAAAGATAGGAAATGGACACCACAGGAACTTTCAGATTTTTTAGCAAATCCTAAAAAAGCAATTCCGGGTAACAAAATGTCTTTTGCAGGGATTTCTAATCCTCAAGAACGGGCCAATTTAATTGCCTATTTAAGTACCTTGAAATAATATAACCCAAAGGAAATAATTATGACAACTACAGCAATTGTTTGGTTATTAATCGGTGCAGCATTCCTAGGGCTAAACAAAGTAATAAAACAATACAATTTTATATATGCAGCAGCTGCTGCTTTTACGATCGCTGTATTTATTTTTTTAGGGATTATGGGTGGAGATGCACCAGAATATTATGAATATCATCTAATTGCTCAAGTTATTTTCTTTTTTATTGCTACAACATTATGGTGGTATTTGTTCCATGAAAAGAAAGAAAAACAAACTGATGCAGATAAAGAATTCTATCAGCAACTTGTTGGTAAGACAGTAGAAGTATGTGAAGGTGGAATAAATTCTATCAGCGGCGGAGAAATTATTTCCCAAGGCAGAAAAATATCAGCTAAGCTTGCAGCAGACTCAAATACAACCAGCTTTGATGCTGGAGATAAAGTTCAAGTAAAACTTGTTAATGGTAGCATAGCTATAGTAACCAACACAAAATAAGGATTACTAAAATGATAGAAGAAAACCAAATCACTATAGCTTGGCTAGCATTTGGAGTTTTTTTATTTGCCACCGAGCTTGGTGTACCTGGTGTTGGGTTAATGTTTGCAGGATGTGGTGCATTAACCGTAGGCATGCTGCTTAATTTTGAAATTATCCCCTATAAAGATTTTTTACTGCAAGCCACCATATTTTTAGGCGCAAGCGCAATTTGGACTGCTATTTTATGGAATCCGCTTAAAAAACTCCGGTTGGGAAAGAAAAAAGTTAGTTATAGCAATATGATTGGTCAAACCGCAATTGTTGGGGAAGAAGGTATAACCCGCTTGCATGGTGGTAATGTATTATGGTCAGGAACAATTATGAAGGCTGTAATTGCTGATAATTATGCTGTAGATAATATAGCGTCTGGAGCATCGGTAAAAATTGAAGATGTAATGGGTAACATCCTGATCATATCTCCTCAATTATAATTGAGGCCGTAATAACATTATTTTTAATCTTATTAAACCAACTCCAAATAAGGGAATAAAAACATGGAATTTCTTATTGCTATTGGTCTTATCGCATTAGTTATAATTTTCAGCGGGGTAAAAACTGTTCCCCAACAACAAGCATGGATTGTTGAAAATCTTGGTAAATTTGACCGCAAACTGGAGCCGGGATTGAACATCATAATTCCGTTTATCCAAAAAGTTTCCTATAAACACTCCCTCAAAGAGATGGCGGTAGACGTACCGGAGCAGGCCGGTATCACCCGTGATAACGTAACCCTCGCCCTTGATGGTGTGCTTTATGTACGGATTATTGATCCGGTTGCCGCTTCTTATGGTGTTTCAGATCCTATTTACGCGGTACAACTTCTAGCACAAACCACCATGCGCTCTGAAATCGGCAAGCTCACCCTTGATAAAACCTTTGAAGAACGCGAAACATTAAATGCTAATATTGTTTCTGCCATCAATCAGGCCGCCCAAACTTGGGGGATTCAATGTATGCGTTATGAAATTAAAAACATCACCCCGCCAAATTCCGTACTTAAAGCTATGGAACTGCAAATGGCAGCTGACCGGCAAAAACGGGCGACGATCCTTGAGTCAGAAGGTAAACGCCAATCACAGATCAACGTTGCTGAAGGTAAAAAACAAGAAGTGGTGCTACAGTCAGAAGCCGCAATGATAGATCAAGTAAACCGTGCAAAAGGAGAAGCTGAGGCAATTTACGCAGTAGCACAGGCAACTGCTAAAGGAATTGAGGAAGTTGCCCAAGCAATAGTAAAAACCGGTGGCACAGAAGCGGTTGCCCTAAAAATAGCCGAGCAATATGTCAGTGCATTTAGCCAGCTTGCTAAAAGCAGCACTACAGTTCTTCTACCTGCCAATGCTTCTGATGCCGGCTCAATGGTAGCGCAAGCTCTTACAGTATTTGATTCCATTCGCAATAAAACTGTTATAACCACAGCCGGTGAAACAACTAAAGGCCCTTGGAGTGGAGCATAAATATGCGCAATCGTGAGCCGAAAATGAAGCAATCCAATTTTTCCAATATATGGATTGCTTCATCGCTTACACTCCTCGCAATGACAATTCCGGCACAAGCCGCCCCTTCCCATTGCTTGTCGTTATATGGCGAATGTAAATATAAATCTGATTTCGCCCATTTTGATTATGTAAATCCGAATGCTCCTAAAGGCGGCACTGTAAAGCTGGCGGAAACCGGAACTTTTGATAGTGTTAATCCTTTCCTCCTTAAGGGTGTAAAAGCTCCTGCCATTGCCGGAATATTTGATTCGCTGATGGTTGCCTCCCAAGACGAACCGCAAAGCATGTACGGGCTGATTGCCAGCAGCGTAGATGTATCTTCAGATAATTCCACAGCCGAATTTACCCTAAGGAAAGAAGCAAAATTCCATGATGGCTCACCGATCCTCCCCGAGGATGTTATTTTTTCTTTTACTACCTTGAAAGAAAAAGGAGACCCTACTTATAAAATTATGTTCACCCCCATAGTAAAGGTAGAAAAGACAGGTGATGATAAAGTGAAATTCACTTTTAATGACAGCAAGAACAAAGAATTACCAATGATTGCCGCATCAATTCCTATTTTTTCTAAAAACTATTATAGCAAAATTGATTTTGAAAAAACTACACTAGAAGCACCTCTAGGTAATAGTGCCTATAGAGTTGAAAGTGTAGAGCAGGGTAAAAATATTGTTTATAAAAGGGTTGAAAATTACTGGGCAAAAGACCTTCCCGTAAATCGCGGACAGTATAATTTTGACATTATGCGTTATGATATGTACCGTGACGAAAATGTAACCTTAGAAGCATTAAAATCCGGTGATTATGATTTCCGGCGTGAATATATCGCCCGCAACTGGGCAACAGCTTATGATGCCCCTGCCGTAAAAGACGGGCGGATTATCAAGCGAGAAATCCCTGACGGAACTCCACAGGGTATGCAGGCTTTCATTTTCAATACCCGCCTTGACAAATTTGCTGACAGGCGGGTGCGCGAAGCCATCAGCCTGTCCCTTGATTATGAATGGGTAAATAAAACCATTTTTTATGGTGCTTATGTCCGTAATAAAAGTTTTTTTGAAAATACCGAGTTTGAATCAAACGGTATACCTAAAGGTAAAGAACTGGCACTGTTAGAACCATTCAAAAATGAGATACCGCCTGCCCTGTTCACCACACCATATACTAACCCCGTAACCGATGGTTCAGGCAACCCGCGCGAAAATTTACTAAAAGCCCAAAAACTACTGGAAGATGCTGGCTGGACAGTAAAAGACGGAAAAAGGATAAACGCAAAGGGCGAACAATTATCACTGGAAGTAATGCTCCGCCAGCCAACTATGGAGCGAGTAATTGCCCCTATGCGCATGAATTTGGAGCGTCTAGGTGTTTCTTCTTCCATTCGCGTGGTAGAGGACGAACAAAAACCAAAGAGCACCG
>CAUJIB010000005.1 GCA_963205245.1 Pseudomonadota bacterium | reverse complement strand
ACGGAAATAAATATAAACAGCTATACTACCTAAAAGTAGTAACAGCCATGGGGTAAGCCACAATAAAAATGTGCTCCTGTTAAGTGGTGGTTTCATTAAGATAACAGAGCCATATTGCGATGAGAGATTGGTTTTTATAGTTTCATTACTTAATCCATCAATTATCCATTGTCTGATACTACGGCGAATGTCTTTTGCTACTTCTGCATGTGAATCGGCTATGGTTTCACTTTGGCAAACAATACAGCGTATTTCATGAAACAATTCCTCTGCCCTTTTTTCCTGAGTTATGTCAGTAAGAGGTGTATCTACCGTAAGGGCAAAAACTGGTAGGGAAAATAATAGTAAGACAAGGAAACTAACGAGTTTTTGCATTTGGGTTATTGAGCTTATCAATTATGGGTAGGATTATAGTATTAACAACTTCTTCGTTGAGTACGTTTTTATAATGCAGAATTATTTTACCTTCTTTATCAAGAATGAATGTCTCTGGAACTCCGGTAAGAAACATGGGAACTGTTGTTTTTCCGGTTTCATCTATACCAATTTGTTGGAATGGATTTCCTTTTTTCTGCAGATATGCAAAAACTGCATCTGGTTTATCTTTCCAAGCTATGCCGTATATATTTACTTTTTGTGCAAGTTTCATAAGTAATTCATGCTCAGCAGCGCATGGAACACACCATGAAGCAAAAGCATTAACCACTAATATTTTGCCACTAAATAATTGTGGTGAGAATGAAGTTTCCTTGCCCAGTGATGGTATCTCAAAATTACCAAATTTTTTGCCGTTATTTATTCTATCAACATTATCAATAATTTTGTTATTAAAAAGTCCTGCAGCTAAAGCACCGCCTAATATGAACAATATCAATAAAGGAATAATTCGTAATTTCTCATTCATAGTTTCTCCCGTTGTTGTTTAATTTATTCAGTTTTTTTATTTGCAAAATAGCTTCTTATTTCATCCATTTGTAGATTCAGTTGTACCAATTTATCATTTTGTTGGGCAAATGTTTTCGCTCTACGGTGATAAATAGCAGTAGCATCATCCAAAGTTGCTGTACTTCCCAAGCCAAATGCTTTTAGACATTCAAAAATACCATTTGTTTCTAAATAATTAGGTTGATGATCGTTATTGGCCGAATATTCAATTTCAAATCCAGCCATTAACTTTGGTAAGCTGCCAACTCCCCAGAGTTCCATATTATTCCACTGTCTGAGTACCAAGTGCATGGCGTAGATATTATGTTCTAATCTTTGCCAACGATCGCAAGTTATAATGTAGGATTTGTTATAGTGATTGATATGTAGGCATGCACCAGTACGGCTGCCGATTTTCTTGCTTAGCCTTATAACATGAGGCTGTTCAATATCTGTATATAAAATTGCATTTTGTATATTTAATGTCTCTATTTCTTCTTTTAGAAAATTGATAGCATCAGCAATAGGCATTTCTTGAGAAAAGCTGTTGTCATTACGCTGCTTAGCAAGAGGTGTTGTAGGCATTGAATCCGGCCAGCTTAGAGGAGATTTGAAATGCAACATTATAAATTCTCATTTTTGTTGTTAATATATTTAGTAAAACAGGCGACTATGCCACTAATTGCCATTAATATAAAACCTAACCAAATGAAATTTATCATTGGTTGAAAGTAAAGTCTAATAGCAGTTTTTCCATCAGATCTTGTCTCTCCGATAACGCTATATAAATCACCGATTGGGCTATAATAAATATCAGTTTCACTGGTGGTATTTTCGCTTATAGGATAATTTCTATACTCTGGAAACATGTTCGTTATTAAGTTTCCTTGCTTATCTTCCACCCTTAATTTTGCTTGTTTAGCAGTATAATTACCATTTGTTATATCAATATTACTTTCATAAATTACAGTATAATTGGAGATTTCCAGTTTTTCTCCAAGTGCGGTTTGCTTTTGGGTTTCTTCTTTCCATAAGCTGGATGTAGTGATGCCAATTATAATTATTGCTGCACCAAGATGTCCTAGAAAAACGGCATATTTTCCGCGTTTGCCACTTGCACCAATTAACCATTGTATACTGCCAAAACCAAGCCAAGCCGCCAGACCAAAACCGCAAATAGCATAGATAATTTCGGTATGTACTAAAGATAAAACCAAGAATATTGAAGTAATGGTCGCAAGCATGGCAGGGCGTATGGCAATTATAACTGCTTGAAAAGATGCTTTTTTCCATGCTACAAATGGTGTAAGGGCGGCAAAAACCAGTGGCAGTGCCATTAGTGGGACAAAGGTAAAATTAAAAAATGGTGCGCCAACAGTAATTTTTTCGCCGCCGCTTAATTCTACAAACATTGGGTACAATGTTCCAAGCAGAACTGTTGCACATGCAGAGAGTATAAAAAGATTATTGATAAGAATAAGTCCTTCGCGTGAAGCGGGAAGCATCTGCCCAATGCTTTTTATTTTATCGCCGCGTAGGCTATATAGCAATAACGAACCTCCTACTGTTACCAGTATATATACGAGAATAAAAATTCCGCGTTCAGGATCATTAGCAAAGCTATGTACAGAGGTGATTGCTCCTGAGCGTACTAAGAATGTACCTAGCAGGCTAAGGGCAAAAGTTATAATTGCCAGTAATATTACCCACTGTCCAAGTAGCCCACGTTTTTTAAGTACAATATTGGAGTGGAGAAGGGCGGTTCCAGATAGCCAAGGAAGTAGAGATGCGTTTTCTACAGGATCCCAAAACCACCATCCACCCCAGCCTAATTCACGATATGCCCACCAGCTGCCAAGCCCAATTCCCAGCGTTAGCGCGCTCCAAGAAATTAAAATCCATTTGTGTGCTATCACCGCCCAATCCTTACCAGCTTTTCCTTGAATAAGGGCGGCGGTTGCCAGCGAAAACACTATAGAAAAACCGACATATCCCAGATATAAAAGCGGAGGGTGCATAGCAAGCCCCATATCCTGAAGTAGAGGGTTTAAGGCTTTGCCATCGGTCATCGGCGGAAAGACACGCTTAAAAGGATTTGAAGTATATAAAATAAAAGCCAAAAATCCTGAGCATAAAATGGATTGTATAGAGACAGCATATAGTTTTAATTTTTCAGATGAATCCAGAAGCAGTGCTCCGAATAATGCTAGTACAAAAACCCAAAGCAGCATTGATCCTTCATGGTTGCCCCATGTTCCTGCTATTTTGTACAATGTTGGAAGTGACAGGTTGGAATGTTCAATGACGTTGATAACGCTAAAATCAGAATCAATGCGCAAAATAATAAGTACGGCAAGTGAAAATGCTATGCACAAAGCTTGCAACCAAGAAGATATTGGCATCACACGCCCGATTATTGGGCGTAAATTAGCAAGTGGCAGAAGATATAAAGTTTGTGATAGCGAAATAATTAATGCTATGACCAGAAAAAAAACGCCAAATTCAGCTGTCACTTTGCTTCCTCGCTGCGCCACTCGCCAGAGCGTTTAAGCGCATCTACCACTTCTTTTGGCATATATTTTTCATCATGCTTGGCAAGTATTTTGGTTGCTGAAAATTCACCGCTCGTAACCATACTCCCTTCGGCTATACAACCCTGCCCATCCCTAAATAAATTGGGTAGCATCCCATTATATGATACATTTATTTCGGCTTTGCCATCAGTAATGATAAAATGTACAGAATCATTTTCACTTTTCTTGATGCTTCCTGCTTTGACTAATCCACCGATACGAATAGTTTGTTGCGGTATAGTGATTTGGGTTTGTAAATCAGAAGGGCTGTAGAAAAATATTAAATTTTCACGAAATGCACTCAGTGTAAGCAAGCTACCAACACATAAAAACACTATGCTAACAAGGATAAATAGTAAACGCTGGTGTTTGGGCTTCATAATAGGTTAGTTTGAGTTATTCTGTAGCTCGTTCAAGGTTTTTTGTGTTTGGTGCAGTGAGCGTAGTGTCATAACCAGCATGATCAAAATAACTATTGCTGCAATAGAAAATGACGGCCAAACATAAATTCCATACTCACCCATTCCTAAAGTTTCTATGAGCTTTTCCATAAGAATATTACTCCTGAAAATTATTTAGATATAGATATAATATAATTTTAAGGAATACAATTATCTTTATTAGGGGCTAGGTATTAGAGAAATGGTCATTGCGAACATAGTGAAGCAATCCCGTTCTTTTTGTCTATTTAGCTTTTGGATTGCCACGGATCTTGCGCTCCTCGCAATGACGTTTTTTATTCGTTATCCGTAACAGCTAGGCATTTATTTAAGAAAAGCTGCATCTATCAGGGTTTTTGTATATTCATCTTTGGGGTTTTCAAAAATTTCGGCAGTTGCCCCTTGCTCAACAATTTTTCCGTTACGCATAACAATTAGATTCTGGGCAATGGCACGGATAACCCGCAGGTCATGGCTGATAAACAAGTAGCTAAGGCTGCGGGTTTTTTGAAAATGTTTGAGCAGTTCAATAATCTGTGCCTGTACTGATAAATCCAGAGCTGAGGTTGGCTCATCCAATACCACGAGTGACGGTTTAAGTATCATGGCACGGGCGATGCTTATGCGTTGGCGTTGCCCGCCTGAAAATTCATGTGGATAACGGTTTTTTATTTCCACCGGCAAGCCGACTTCATATAAAATCTGGTCTATTTCCGCTTCGCGTTCTTTTGCGGTTTTATCAGGATAATGCACCAGCAATCCTTCTTCTATTATTTGCCGGACGCGCATACGCGGGTTGAGGCTGGAATATGGATCCTGAAATACAAGCTGCATTTGCGAACGTAGCGGACGTATTTCATTGTTTTTCAATTTATCTATATTTTGCCCTAGAAATACAATTTTCCCTTCGCTTTTATTCAGGCGTAACAGGGCAAAACCCAGTGTAGTTTTGCCGGAACCAGATTCGCCGACTATGCCAAGGGTAGATGATTGCTGTAGGGTGATTGATATATCATCTACCGCTTTTATATAGTCTGAAACCCGCCTGAAAATTCCTGATTTAATGGGAAAATGTACCTTAAGATTTTGGCATTCCAAGATTGTTTTGTAGGCAGCGGGAACTGGCAGTGGATTGCCTTTGGGTTCAGAAGAAAGTAATTTTTTAGTATAATCATGCTTGGGATTGGAAAACACCTCAGACACTTTACCAATCTCTACGATTTCCCCTTTATACATAACTGCGACACGGTCGGCGAGCTTTCTTACCAAAGTAAGGTCGTGGGTGATAAATAAAATCGCCATATTCATGGATTTTTGCAAATCTTTAAGCAGTTTCAGGATTTTTATTTGAATAGTTACATCCACCGCTGTTGTTGGTTCATCGGCGATAAGCAGCTCAGGATTATTGGCAATCGCCATGGCTATCATTACCCTTTGCCGCTCGCCACCGGAAAGCTCATGCGGGTAAGCATTAAGCCTGCTTATGAATTTTTGTAAGCCGACTTTTTCCAGTAAATCCGGAATGGAGGCATTGCCTCCCATTTCTCCAATCTGCCGTTGGATGGTATGTAATGGATTGAGGGCGGTCATTGGTTCCTGGAAAATCATGCTGATTTTTTTGCCACGCAATTTCCTGAAATCTTGTTCTTGTGATAATTCTTTGCCACCAAAAGCAATATTGCCGTTTATATTTGCCTCACTTGGCTGCAATCCCATAAGTGATAAGGCGGTAAGTGATTTTCCTGAACCTGACTCGCCAACCACTGCCAGCATCTCTCCCTTTGCGATGGAAAAAGATATGTTGTTTAGAATTTTGCTGTTGCCGAACGATAAATTGAGATTATTGATATAAACCAATGACATATGTATATATTTTTCAGTTATTAAAAATGTAACAAATATTTAACATGAATTATAACGGTATTAGATTATACATAATATACTAACTGCGCAACCTAACTAAGGAGATAGATTATGGATAACGAAACAGTTAAAAGCAATATGCGACCTGAAGAAGAAGCGAGAAGAAGGCAAGATATAACAAAATCTGTAAACGAAGGTGGTAGTGGTCAGATAATTATAGATCCGAAAAAGAAAGCATGGCAAGAAAGTGTTGTAAGGGAATTAAAAGAAAGAGGACGTTAACTAACATAAAATATTAGTTACGCCTTAAGCATTTTCCGTGGGTCAAAAGCATCGCGGATAGCTTCACTGATAAACACTATCAACACTAGTAACAAAGCTATAGTTATAAAGCCCGTAAAGCCTAGCCATGGAGCTTGGGGGTTGTTTTTACCTTGCAGCAGCAATTCACCGAGTGAAGGTGAGCCAACAGGAAGCCCAAAGCCTAGAAAATCAAGGGTGGTAAGGGCGGTAATCGCGCCACTCATGATGAAAGGGATCATGGTCATAGCGGCAACCATGGCGTTGGGCAGAACATGCCGTACCATAATAACAGGTTCGGAAACTCCGAGGGCGCGTGCGGCTTTTACATAATCAAAGTTGCGGGCGCGCAGGAATTCGGCGCGCACCACGGAGGTCAAGGACATCCACTTGAACAGCAGCAGAATAATCAGCAGCCACCAGAAATTAGGCGTGACAAGGCTTGCAAGGATTATCAGCAAAAAAAGTTCGGGAAGCCCTGACCATATTTCAATAAAACGTTGGAAAAGAAGGTCTGTCCAGCCGCCCAAATAACCTTGGACAGCGCCTGCAAAAACACCAATTATGGAGCTTAAAACCGTAAGTATTAAACCAAATAACACCGATATACGAAAACCGTATAATAATCGTGCCAGCACGTCCCGACCTTGATCATCAGTGCCTAGCCAGTTTATGGTGGTAGGTGGTGAGGGGGCAGGGCGGGCAAGATCGTAATTGATAGTGCTGTAGGAAAAGCGTATAGGCGGCCATACCATCCAACCATCTGCGTTTATTTTCTCTGAAGTAAAAGGATCGCGATAAATAGCTTCTGTTTCAAAATCTCCACCAAAGATTTTATCGGAATAAGTGGCAAATACCGGAAAATAAAATTCATTTTTATATTTAAGGATAATCGGTTTGTCATTGGCAATTAGTTCAGAAAATAAAGCGACAATAAATAAAACTAGAAAAATCCAAAAACTCCAGAACCCACGCTTATTTGCGCGGAATAAACTGATACGTCTGGCGGTAAGAGGGGAAAGATTCATTTTCTATAACTTTCAAACCAGTTCAGACTTTTTTCCAATACTTCGCTCCAATGATGGAGCAGAGCATGATTGCCACCTTCATAAATCACCAATTCATGCTTTTTGTCAAATATCTCTAGTTTTTTTGTTAATTCTATAGAATGATTTATATCTACTCTATCATCGGCTGTGCCATGTAGAAATAAAAGCGGTGTGTCAATTTCATTTGCCCAGTAACAAGCAGAGCGATCAAAATAGGCTTGTTTGCGTTTATCATCATCCACAACAATTAATTTTCTATATATATTATTTTCCATTTCCGGCCTGTCTAATCCCGATTGAAAAAGATTAGAGATTCCGGCTATTGATGTCGCTGCATTTATAGCTTTATTTTTGCGGATTGACATATAGGTCATCATCCCGCCGCGGGAATGGCCGAGCATGAAAATATTTTTGCCGTCCCAATCAGGATTTTGTTTGGAGATTTCAATTAAATTCAGAACATCATCTACATCAGATCCGCCAAATTCATCTGCGCCTTCACCGCCATCGTTACCGCGATAGTTAGAGGCATAAACAAGGTAGCCAGCACGGGAAAAAGGGATCATTGAGCGCATAACTGAAAGGACAGTAAGTTTTCCATATTCACGGTTGCCACCGCGGTTATAAATAAGGATAGGGTGTTTTTTATTTTCGGTTTTTACAGGAAATGAGGAAATGCCGGTAACTTTAAGACTATCACTTTCATATATAATCCTGTTTGTTATAACATCTTTAACCTGCTCATATTCTTTACAGATTTTATCGTAAAATGAATCGGGCAGCGGAGAGGGAAATACCTTTGCATTTGTTAAATGTGCCAGTTCATGGGGAATAAATTTTTTAGATGATAAAATCATGATATTTCTGCCAGATAGATTATTTATGCATTATTTTTTAAGGTAGTTGTAATTTTTTGCAATTATATTAATTGACAAATCCACTGCTTTGCGTTCATATCCACGCCCATAGCTTAAGTTTATAAGCTATAACTTAGGTGATATAAGCATCTTTTTCAAGATGTTGGGGCGTAGCCAAGCGGTAAGGCAGCGGATTTTGATTCCGCCATCCCCAGGTTCGAATCCTGGCGCCCCAGCCAGTTAAATTATCATAATATTTATACAGGCTTTCAGTCTGCGCTTGGAATTGAAATATAATGTATCTTTGACGAATTCTGGAACTTCAATTACCTATTAATAATGGAACAACGTAAAAATATTGCTATTATAGGTGCCGGCCCAACTGGGTTAATGGCTGCAGAAATATTGGGAACGGCAGGATACAGTGTAACTGTGTATGATAGAATGGCAAGTGCTGGCCGGAAGTTTCTTATGGCGGGGCGTGGAGGATTAAATCTTACCCATAGTGAACCATTGAATGATTTTATCAGCAGGTATGGCAATGCGGCAGAGTGGTTTGTACCTTATATTAGTATGTTTCCTCCGAATACGTTACGCGCTTGGTGTGATGGGTTGGGAGAAGAAACTTTTGTTGGCAGCAGTGGGAAAGTTTTCCCGCGCAATATGAAGGCGGCACCATTGTTGCGTGCATGGCTTAGGCGATTAGATAAGCTTGGGGTACGTTTTGCCGCACATCATTATTGGCAGGGTTTTGATGGAAATTCACTAATATTTCGTGATTTTGAGGGACGGATTGTGCATGTAAGCTCTGATGCTGTTTTATTGGCTCTAGGCGGAGCTTCGTGGCCGCGTTTGGGTTCGGATGGGGCTTGGGTCAAAATACTTTCAGAATTGGAGATACCTGTTTCTGCGCTACGTCCGGCTAACTGCGGATTCGTTGTTCCATGGTCGGATTACTTCAGCACCCGCTTTGCTGGGGAACCCTTGAAGTCTGTAATGATTACCCATAATGATGTTTCACGGCAGGGGGAGGCTATGATAACCGCAAAGGGAGTAGAAGGTGGGGTAATATATGCGCTTTCCAGTTTGCTGCGTGATACGATAGAGAGGCAAGGTGCTGCATTGTTACAGGTTGATCTGCGCCCTAATATGCCGTTAGAAGCGTTGGAACGCAAACTGCAAGCGCCACGCGGCAGCAAGTCATTGGCTAGCTATTTGCGTAATGCAGGGTTTTCGCCGCTTGCCATAAGCTTGCTGCGCGAGGTGATGCCGCCTGAAAATTTGGCGCGGCTTACAGCTGATGCCTTAGCTGCAAGGCTTAAATCATTGCCGTTAACATTGACTGGTACTACAGATATTGCCTGGGCTATTTCCACTGCTGGCGGAATTGCTCGCACTGCCTTGAATGATGATTTAATGCTTCATAAAAAATCTGGTGTTTTTGCTGCAGGTGAAATGTTAGATTGGGAAGCTCCCACAGGTGGTTATCTTCTTCAGGGTTGTTTCAGTACGGCTGTGGCGGCGGCACAGGGTATTATCCGCTTCCTGAAATAAAATCCGTCTTATTTTTTCAATATAATTTAGTGCAAAATTTATATGGCTTGTCTATAAATTAGGCAAATATTTAACCCAAGAAAAATTCATATTAATACCATGCTCCGCCTGACAGAAATCAAATTACCCTTAAACCATCCCCCTGAAGCAATAGAAGAAGCAGCAATTGCTCGCTTGGGGTTAACATCTGGCGACCTTATTTCCTGCACGGTTTTTCGCCGTGCACATGATGCACGTAGGAAATCCGCTATCTTGCTGGTTTATACGCTTGATGTTGAGGTGAAGAATGAATCCGCAGTGCTTAAGCGTTTTGCCAAAGACAACCATGTTAACCCAGCGCCGGATATGGAATACCGGTTTGTAGCTAAAGCACCGGAGAATCTTGCCAGCCGCCCGCTGATAATTGGCGCTGGGCCGTGCGGGCTTCTGGCTGCTTTGGTTCTCGCGCAAATGGGCTTCCGGCCAATTATTTTAGAGCGTGGTAAAGTGGTGCGTGAGCGCACTAAGGATACATGGAAATTATGGCGGCAATCGGTGCTTAACACCGAATCTAACGTGCAGTATGGGGAAGGCGGGGCAGGCACGTTTTCTGATGGGAAACTTTACAGCCAGATTAAAGACCAGCGCTATCTGGGGCGCAAGGTTCTAACAGAGTTTGCGAAGGCAGAAGCGCCACCGGAAATACTGACCGAAGCCCATCCGCATATCGGTACATTCCGTTTGGTGAAGATGGTGGAAAATATTCGCCGGACTATAGAATCGCTGGGCGGGGAATATCGTTTTGAATCGCGGGTGACTGACCTTGACATTGAGATTGCCAGCGACGGTTCGCGCCGCGTGCGCGGGGTGGTGCTGGAGGGTGGTGAGCGTATAGCATCTAACCATGTTGTGCTTGCTATTGGCCATAGCTCTCGTGATACATTTCAGATGTTGTATGAGCGCGGTGTTTATATAGAGGCAAAGCCATTTTCTATTGGATTTCGTATCGAACATCCGCAATCACTGATTGATGGGGCGCGTTTTGGCGCTGCGGCTGGTAATCCCATTCTTGGTGCGGCTGATTATAAGCTTGTGTATCACGCTTCCAACGGGCGTGATGTTTATAGTTTCTGCATGTGCCCGGGCGGAACAGTGGTTGCGGCAACTTCTGAGGAGAACCGTGTTGTTACCAATGGAATGAGCCAATATTCACGCGCTGAGCGCAATGCTAATGCTGGGATTGTGGTAGGTATAACTCCCGAAGATTATCCGGATGGAATATTGGCGGGTATTGATTTCCAGCGTAAATGGGAGTCAGCAGCATTTATAGCTGGTGGTAGTACCTATGCGGCTCCTGCCCAGCTGGTTGGTGATTTTATTGCGGGCAGGCAGTCCACAACACTTGGGGATGTGATTCCTTCCTATAAGCCGAGCGTAACGCCGACTGATCTTTCTTCCTGCCTTCCTGATTATGCTATAGCCGCGATTCGTGAGGCACTTCCTGCTTTTGGGAAACAGATTAACGGTTTTGATATGAATGATGCAGTGCTGACTGGTGTGGAAACACGGACATCTTCTCCTATCCGCATCAAGCGCGATGAAACATTCCAGAGCCTGAATACCAAAGGTTTATTTCCGGCTGGTGAAGGTGCGGGATATGCAGGTGGGATATTATCAGCGGGGGTGGACGGTATTAAAATCGCTGAGGCAGTAGCGCAGAGCATGTTGGCTGACTGAAGTAAAATTTAATAATTAGCTAGAAAAATGCGGTTTTTAGCGTATTATTTCACGCATAACATGCAAAGCTAATCCTTATTTTCTAGAGTAATCAAAATGACAAGAAAAACCAAAATGCCGGTTTTATTTATAGGTCATGGCTCACCTATGAACGCGATTGAAGATAACGAATTTACGCATGGATGGCAGGAATTAGTTAAAACCTTACCTAAGCCTAAAGCTATAGTTTGTATTTCAGCCCACTGGGAAACAGATGGGGTTTTTGTTACCGCATCATCCAGCCCTGAAACAATCCATGATTTTTATGGTTTCCCAAAAGAGCTTTTTGCTGTGCGCTATAATACAGAGGGTGATGTTAGCCTTGCTAAAGAAATTGTGAGGTTGGTTAAATCAGCAGAAGTTAAATTGGATGAAGAAAGAGGGTTGGATCATGGTGTTTGGGGTGTATTATTGCCGATGTACCCAGATGCAGATATTCCGGTGGTTCAATTAAGTATGGATAGAAGCCAACCCCCTTTATTTCATTATGAGATTGGCGGGCAGCTTGCCTCACTGAGGGATGAGGGAATATTGATTATTTGTAGCGGTAATATTGTTCATAATCTGCGGATGTTAAAATTTCATGATCCTAAACCCTATGAGTGGGCAGAAAAATTTAATGAGGAAATTAAAAGGCTGATAACTACAGGCAATCATAACCAGATAATTGATTATAAATCACTTGGTCAGATAGCTGAATTATCCGTGCCGACACCGGAGCATTTCTGGCCGCTTTTATATGCTATCGGTTTACAGGAAGCAGGAGAAAGAGTTTCATTTTTTAATGATAAGGTGATAAGTTCCATATCCATGACTTCAGTTATTATTGGGAACTAATATAAAAATGGTAAAAATTGAAATAGTTTATGAGGGGCATTTGCATTGCAAGGCAGTGCATGTTCCGTCTGGAAAGAGCCTTGAAACTGACGCCCCTAAGGATAATATGGGGAAGGGGGAGAGTTTTTCCCCTACTGATTTGGTGGCAACGGCACTTGGTTCTTGTATGCTTACCGTAATGGGGATTGCGGCAAGAAATCTGAATATTGATTTAACTGGGATTTCCGTAATGGTTAGTAAAGAGATGATAACTGCGCCGGTAAGGCGAATTGGCAAACTTGCGGTGCATATAAAATTCCCTATGCATGTAAATGACGAACATAAAAAGAAACTGGAACATGCCGCGCTTACCTGTCCGGTGCATAAAAGTTTGCATCCGGATATATTAATGCCAATTGAGTTTGATTGGGTGAATTAACAAAATGGAGTATAAAAAATTATGAGTAAAATAGAGCGTATTGAAGCAGGCAGCCGCATGAGTGAAGCGGTAATTTATGATGGTAAAGTTTATACTGCCGGTATAGTAGCAGGTAGTACGGCTGGGAAAGGTGTTTTTGAGCAAACGCAGGATGTATTACAGCAGATTGATGCGCTTTTAAAGCAGGCTGGCAGTGATAAAACCCGTATCTTGAAAGCAAATATCTGGCTTACTGATATTAAAACTTTTGACCAGATGAATAAAGCCTGGGACGCATGGGCAGTGGCGGGAAAAACCCCGGCGCGTGCGACGGTAGAATCTAAATTGGCAGCTTCTGGTTATGATGTGGAAATAATGATAGAAGCTGCTGTCGGCAAGGATTAAACTATAAAATATTAAGGAGGTTGGTATGGTGTCTCAATCTAAACCTTATTATAAAAACGAAGAACGGCTTAAATCCTTAAACGAAACTGAGTATCAGGTGACGCAGGCTTGTGGCACAGAGCCCCCGTTTCAAAATCAGTTCTGGGATAATAAGCGTGAAGGGATTTACGTGGATATTGTATCAGGAGAGCCGCTTTTTTCTTCAACCCATAAGTTTGATTCCGGAACAGGTTGGCCAAGTTTCTTCCGTCCCTTAGTAGATAATAACATTACTGAGAAAGAAGATTTATCGCATGGTATGCGCCGGGTTGAGGTGCGTTCACAGCATGGTGATTCGCATCTCGGGCATTTGTTTGATGATGGCCCGGCAGAAACTGGACTGCGCTATTGTATAAATTCTGCTTCTTTGCGTTTTATTCCTAAGGATAAACTAGAGGAAGAGGGATATGGAGAGTTTCGTAATTTATTTAATTTTAATGGTGGGTAGAGATGAGTAAAGAACGGGCGATTCTGGCTGGCGGCTGCTTTTGGGGAATGGAAGAATTATTCCGAAATCTCGATGGGGTTATGGACACTACCGCTGGCTATACTGGTGGCCATGTCCCCAATCCTAATTATGATATGATAAAATCCCATAATACTGGCCATGCCGAAGCAATTGAAATAATATTTGATAGTGAAATTACCAGCTATCGCAAAATTTTAGAATTCTTTTTCCAGATTCATGATCCAACCCAGCTCAACCGTCAGGGAAATGATATCGGGGATTCGTACCGCTCGGCAATTTTTTACCTAAGTGATGAACAAAAACTCGCTGCTGAAGAAGTTATTAAAGAAATAAGCAGTTCCGGCAAATGGCCGGGGGAAATTGTAACGCAAATAGTTCCTGCTTCCGAATTTTATGAAGCAGAAGGTTACCATCAGGACTATTTGCAGAGTTATCCTGATGGTTATACTTGCCATTTTATACGTCCTAATTGGAAATTGTGATTAAATGTAGATATACAGTGTAATGATACATCATTATATCTTACGTTACGTTTGCTTCGCACCGCAAAATTATGCTTTTGGACTAGATTTTCATAGTAATAATGTATAATTGTACATTATTACTAATAATTCCGCCTATAATGGGGTTGATATGTCTAGAGCAAGAATTGTAGTTGGTATTAGCGGTGCGTCCGGTGCCATATATGGTATTGAACTGCTTAAAGCTTTAAAAGAAGCAAAAATTGAAACTCATCTGGTGGTAAGCAAAACCGCGCAAATAACTATAGCTCAGGAAACTTCTTATAGCCTGCCGCAAGTGCATGGTTTTGCTGATTATGTGCATCCGGTGGCTGATTTTGCCGCCAGTATTTCTAGCGGTTCATTTCAAACCATGGGGATGATTATAGCACCTTGCTCGGTGCGTAGCCTTGCTGAGATTGCCACAGGCACAACCACCAGCCTTCTTACCCGTGCGGCTGATGTGGTGCTTAAAGAAAGGCGTAAATTAGTGCTGATGGTGCGGGAAACCCCGCTACATTCAATACATTTGCGCAATATGCTGGCTTTGTCGGATATGGGAGCGATAATTGCTCCGCCTTTGCCTGCTTTTTATAGCAAACCTATTTCCTTGCATGATATGGTTATGCACACAGTAGGCCGGACACTGGATTTATTTGATATAGAACATGACTTAATCAAGCGTTGGCCGTGTTGATTTGTTTTTATCTTTGCTATAATAGTCACGTATAAAATTTAAGACGAGGATTGATGAATAGTAAAATATCAGCAGCGATTTTTGGAATGGCTGGCACAAGTTTAAGTAACGAGGAAATAGAATTTTTTTCTAAAGTTAATCCTTACGGTTATATATTATTTGCCCGTAATTGTGAGTCACCAGAGCAGATCAAAGCTTTAACTTCGCAACTAAAAAAATTATCGGGGCGCGACAATCTGCCAATTCTAATAGATCAGGAAGGCGGCAGGGTGGCACGGCTTAAACCACCGCATTTTCCTGCATTTCCGCCTGCCGGAAAATTTGCGGAGATGGCGCAGAATAATATAGAACAAGCCAAAGAAGCTACTTATAAAAATGCCCGCGCCATAGCTGACATGCTTTCTGGCTTGGGAATAACGGTAAACTGTGCGCCGCTGGCGGATGTGCCTGTTGAAGGGGCGCATGATATTATTGGTGATCGGGCTTTTGGCAAAGAACCTAAGCAGGTTATAGCACTGGCAAGGGCGCAAGCGCAGGGGCTAATAGATGGTGGCATAGTTCCAATTCTTAAGCATATACCGGGTCATGGGCGTGCGTTTGCCGATAGCCATATGGAATTGCCGGTAGTGGAAACGGATTTGGAAACCTTGCGCCAGACCGATTTTGTACCGTTCAAAGCCCTAGCCGATTTGCCAATGGCAATGACCGCGCATGTGCTTTACACCGCCATAGATACAGAGAAAATGGCGACCGTTTCACCGCGGGCTATCTCGCTAATCCGCAATGAAATCGGCTTTGACGGTTTGCTGATGTCTGACGATTTATCTATGAAAGCTATGCAGGGTGATTTTACCCAGCGGGCGCGGGATGTGTTAGCTGCTGGTTGTGATGTAGTGTTGCACTGTAATGGTGACATGGCAGAAATGCAGGCAGTGGCGAAAGGGATCGCATATCTTTCCGGTAAATCCTTGGAAAGAGCTGAAAAGGCTATGATGATTTAAGTTATGCAGCTTAATTAATGTATATTTACAATTGTATTGTAATAGTTTAGTTTATGGTTATGATCCAGAACGCTAAAATATTAAACTCTGCTACATATTTTGTAGATAAGGCTTCCCGTTTGGATATGGGATGGAAGATATTCCCTAATGGGGTTGTTACTGTTATCGCTGATAATAATTATTCCTTGTCTAACCCTAAGGGTATAAATTTATTAGAAAGATTGTCTGAAAATAAATCATTACTAGCAAAAATTCATAATGAATATGATGGCTTATACGTTCCTAAAGGTCTTCATTACATTGCTCAAGGTGATTTAAAGGAAAAAATAATAGATAATTTTGCAGAAAAATATAAAAAATTAGCACAAGAAAAAGGCTATGGTTCTATATCGGAAATGGTGGTGAATGAGAATAAAGATAATTGGAAAAATAAGGATGGAGCATATATAATTATTGATAGTGTTAATATGCCTTTGTCTTCTGACAATAAAGATATGTTGAATTTCTTAAAGCTTAATAAAGCTATTATGCTCGAAAAGGAAAAAATGGAATTTGGCGTAACAACTTTTAGGCATTATGTGGCTGGGGAAAGCTTATCAAAAATTATTGCAAAAGAACTAAAAGAAATACCTTCATCGGAAGTTAATGATTTATTTAGTTATAGAACTGCTAGAGTTGTTGAATTAGGTCGCTAATAAATGGCTATTTTGAAAAATACATTAGATGATAAACAAACTAAATATGAGTTGTTAGCAAAAAACGTTGGTTTTAATTCTGTTCTGGAGTTGGCGGCAAGTGATAAGATGCCTAATTGGGGAAAAGTTGGCGGTAAATATGTTATGGTGGACTTGCCACTCTCCAATATAACGTCTGCAATGATGAATAAAGAACAAAAGCAATTGCTGGAATTTTTATGTCAGGAAGGGCAAGTATCTTTAGAGCCCGTGTCATTTGGCAATGTTAAATATAATCAATATGTTGCTGGTAAAGAATTAGCTGATGTCATCCGGCAGGAAAAAAGCCAGTGTAAAGGGCTTTGCCAGCGTTAGGGAAATTTTACAGCTAGTGACAAGCGGTTATTTTTAGTTTATTGTGGTTTTTATTAGTAAATTCACAAATTTTGGAGTTGTTTATGGGACTTAGCATACCACATTTATTGCTGCTGTTATTTATTGTTCTGGTGGTATTTGGCGCCGGGCGTTTACCACGGGTAATGGGTGATATTGGCAAAGGGATACGTTCGCTACGCGAAGGTTTGAAAGGTGATGAATCGTCAAAAATTGAAGAAAAAGATAAGAATAACAGCTAACTTCTATGTTTGATATTTCCTTTGCGGAACTTTTATTGGTTATTATAGTGGCGGTGGTATTTATCCGTCCCAAAGATGTGCCGACAGTAGTAAGAACCATAGCGAAAGTGATGAAATCGCTTCGTGATTTTTCGCATGAAGTAAAGCAGGTTTTTGATGATATTACCCGTGAGGCAGGGGCAGGTGAAATAAAAAAAACTTTAGATGCGGAAATGCAGATGATTAAAGGGGATGATGGAAAATTTTATGAGTCTTATAAAATTCCTGATACCTTAAGCGGCAATGTTGATGTGAAGAAAAATGACCGACCAGAAGAGTGAGCTTCCCACCCAGCCTTTGATTGAACATCTGCAAGAATTAAAAAGGCGGATAGTTTATAGTTTGCTGGCGTTTTTTATAGCAACAGCGATATGTTATCATTTTGCTGAAAATATTTATAGTTTTCTGGTGCAGCCTCTTGCCGATGCTTTTCCTGACCCAGAACATAGAAGGCTTATTTACACTAATCTTATTGAAGCTTTCATGACCTATCTAAAACTGGCGGTATTTGCCGGTTTTTCCCTGTCATTTCCTGTTATAGCTACCCAGCTTTATTTATTTCTTGCTCCCGGATTATATAAAAAAGAGCGGCGGGCATTAGTGCCATATCTGGTTGCTGCGCCCAGCCTGTTTTTAATAGGGGCAGCCTTTGTATATTATCTTGTTTTTCCGGCGGCGTGGCGGTTTTTCCTTGGCTTTGAGTCGGCTGGCAGTGCTGGTGGCCTTCCTATCCAGCTGGAAGCAAAGGTCAGTGATTATTTAAGCCTTTCTATGCATTTAATGGTGGCTTTTGGATTATCATTCCAGCTGCCGGTGGTGCTGGTGCTGTTAGTACGTTCAGGGATGATTGGAGTTGATACCCTAAAGAGTGGGCGCAGATATGCTATTGTACTGATTGTAGCTGTGGCCGCTTTTATCACCCCGCCTGATATTTTTAGCCAAATAGCCCTTTCCGTTCCGCTTTATATGCTTTATGAGATGTCAATTTTATTTTGTAGGAATGTAAATCAGGAAGAAATTGAGGAAACTGAAGGATAATAATTACTGAAAGACAAATAGTATGCACGATATTAAATTTATAAGACAAAATCCCGAAGCGTTTGATGCCGGTTTGATGCGCAGGGGGCTTACGCCGCTTTCAGCGGAGATTTTGCGTTTGGATGAGGAAAAACGTAAAAGCCAGACCGTTTTGCAAGAGATGCTTGCCAAGCGCAATAGCTTTGCTAAAAAAATTGGAGAAGCAAAGCGGGCAGGGGGTGATACGTCGGAAATAATGACGGAAGCAGCGCGGGTAAATGATGAAATAACCAAGCTGGAGGGAACTCTAGCGGCTCGTGGTGCGTTAGAGGAAATGCTGGAAACCATCCCTAATCTTCCTGCTGCTGATGTGCCGGATGGCGAGGATGAAAAAGGTAATATAGTGGTGCGGACAGTTGGTGTGCAGCCGAAAATGGATTTTACACCAAAAGCCCATGATGAACTGGGTGTAAATCTTGGACTTATGGATTTTGATGCTGCTGCTAAACTTTCAGGCGCAAGGTTTGTGGTGCTAAGAGGCGCATTAGCACGGATGGAACGCGCACTGGCTAATTTTATGCTGGATATCCACACCGGTGAATTTGGTTATACCGAACATGTGCCGCCGTTTCTGGTGCGTGAAAATGCTGCTTATGGTACAGGAAATCTTCCTAAATTTTCTGAAGATTTATTCAAAACAGAAAATGGATTTTATCTTATTCCTACGGCGGAAATTCCGCTTACCAATTTAGTGGCGGATACGATTATTGATGCGGAAACTTTGCCGATCAGGATGACTGCTTACACGCCGTGTTTTCGTTCCGAAGCAGGGGCCGCGGGGCGTGATACCCGCGGGATGATTCGCCAGCATCAATTTTCTAAAGTGGAACTTGTAAGTGTGGTGGCAGCAGATAAATCCGAGAAAGAGCATGAACGTATGACCGCTTGCGCTGAGGAAATTCTTAAGCGTTTAGGACTACACTATCGTGTGATGCTGCTTTGCACTGGTGATATGGGCTTTGGTGCGAAGAAAACCTATGATTTAGAGGTGTGGTTGCCTGCACAAAATGCTTTCCGTGAAATTTCCAGCTGTTCTAATTGCGGTGATTTCCAGTCACGGCGTATGAAAGCCCGCAGTAAGGTGAAAGGCGCTAAGGAAACAGAATTTGTGCATACGCTAAACGGTTCCGGCCTTGCTATTGGCCGCACTATGGTTGCGATACTCGAAAATTACCAGCAGGCGGATGGAAGTATTGTAGTTCCTGAGGCTTTGAGGTCGTATATGGGTGGGATGCGAAGCATCCAGATGATAGTGAACGGATGAGGGATGACAGAAGAAAATATTATATCATCCCTCATCCGTAATCGATCATCTGCGGATAACATCCGCATTCTTATTACCAACGACGACGGTATCAATGCCGATGGGTTAAGGGTGCTGGAGCGGATTGCACGTACACTTTCCAATGATGTGTGGGTAGTAGCGCCTGAGATGGAGCAGAGTGGAGCAGCGCATTCACTTACTTTACATCTTCCTGTACGGGTGCGGAAAATTGCGGCAAAGCGTTACGCCGTAAGTGGTACACCTACTGATTGCGTATTGCTTGCGCTTAAAGAAATTATTCCGGTAAAACACAAGCCGGTTACACTTATTTTATCCGGTGTGAACCG
>CAUJIB010000004.1 GCA_963205245.1 Pseudomonadota bacterium | reverse complement strand
ACTAATGCGTCTCTTGTTTTTAAGCAGGTTTCATAATTCTGTGTGCGGCTGTCGCGGTACAGATTCTCTCTTTTGGAGATAAATTGTGCGCTTTATAGTATCATTTTTTATAATTCTATTTCTCTCTTCCTCTGCTGCTGCCTATCTTGCATGGCAAGATTTTACCTTGCCTAGTAAATTGGCGCAGGAAACAACTATTATACTTCCGCGTGGTAGTGGTTTTATAAAAAGTATGGAGATACTGGCGGAGAATAAAATTATATCCCATCCTCTGCCGGTAAAAATAATTGCGTATATTACCGGATATGCCTCTAATATTAAAGCTGGGGAATATAGCTTTTCAGCGTCTATATCACCTAAAGAAGTTTTGAAAATCTTAGCACAGGGGAAAGTGGTAAGACATAAGATAACCTTTGCCGAAGGATTAAATCTGCGCGAAATGCTGGAAATATTGCGTGCAGACAATGTACTAGAAGGCGATATTACCGGTAATATAGATGAAGGCTCTCTTTTTCCTGAAACGTATTATTTTATTCGTGGTGATACCCGCGCCTCTATCATAGCAAGGATGCAGGAAAAAATGCGTAGCACCATAAATGAATTATGGGAAAAAAGAGAAGATAATCTACCTATTAAAGATAAAAATCAGGCATTGATTCTGGCATCAATAGTGGAAAAAGAAACTGGTCTTGCATCCGAGAGGACGCGTGTAGCGGGAATATTTATAAATCGTTTGAATAGAGGTATGAGGCTGCAATCTGATCCAACTGTGGTTTATGGTATAGAAAAAAACACGGGTAAGCCTCTTGGTCGTACTCTTACAATATCTGATCTGAAGACATTAACGTTATATAATACTTATGTTATAGATTCCCTGCCGTTGACACCAATAGCAAATCCCAGCCGAGCGTCTATTGAAGCAGTTTTGCATCCGCTTAAAAGTGACGAGCTGTATTTTGTGGCGACAGGAGATGGTGGGCATAATTTTGCCTCAACCCTTGCCGATCATAATAAAAACGTACAGAAATACCGTGAAAGTTTAGAGCGATAATAAATCCCTCTTGAGTGTAGATTTTTAGCTGCTAAGTTTGTGCTATGAACACAGCGACCGCACAAAATATAATCCCATCTGAAAAACCGGAAAATGACAGTGTAACTCCTGCTATGCAGCAATATCTGGCGATTAAATCCCGCCATGCTGACTGCATGTTATTTTACCGCATGGGTGATTTTTACGAACTGTTTTTTGATGATGCGGTACAGGCGGCAAGTATCCTTGATATTGCCCTTACCAAGCGCGGCAAATATAATGGCGATGATATACCGATGTGCGGCGTGCCTGTGCATTCGCATGAGGCTTATCTGGAAAAATTAATCCGCTCTGGCGTGAGGGTTGCGATATGTGAGCAGCTTGAAGACCCTGCCGAGGCCAAAAAACGCGGCTATAAAGCTGTTATCCGGCGTGATGTAGTAAGAATAGTAACCGCAGGCACAATTACCGAAGAAAATTTACTGGATTCAAGGCAGGCCAATTATTTAGCGGTGGTGGTAAAATCTGATAACAATCAGCAGCGCAGCGGAAGCAACTATATCATCTCATGGCTTGATATTTCTACAGGCGAATTTCATGTAACAAAGGCGAGTGAGCAAATGGTTTCCATGGAACTGGCGCGGATTAATCCGCGTGAATTGCTAATTCCTGAAACTTTGGTAATAGCTGCTGAATTGCGCGATTATAAAAGCATCTTTACACCGCAGCCCGATAGTCTGTTTGACTCAAGGCGGGCAGAGCGCTTGTTGAAAGAGATTTATAACCTTGCTACACTCGATGTGTTCGGTGATTTTTCTCCGGTAGAACTTTCTGCCTGCGGTGCACTGCTTGATTATGTGCGCCTCACCCAAAAGGAAAACTTGCCGCGTATGGATGCCCCACGCCGTGAGGATATAGGTGAGCATTTATTGATAGATGCAGCCAGTCAGCGCAATTTAGAAATCATGACAACGCTTTCCGGCAAGCGTAAAGGCAGCCTGTTTTCGGTGATAGATGAAACCATCACCTCAGCCGGTGCGCGCCTGCTTGCTACCCAGCTTTCGGCACCGCAGACCAGCGTTTCTATAATTAACCAGCGTTTGGATAATGTGCAGCTATTTGTAGAACAGCAGCTTTTGCGGGATACTATTCGCGGATTCTTAAAAGAATGTTCGGATATTGAAAGGTCATTATCACGCTTATGTTTAGGGCGCGGTGGGCCAAGAGACGTTCTTTTAGTTGCATCAGGGTTAAGCGCGGCTCAGGCAGTGCGGGTGGAACTTGAATTGCAAAGCAAGTTTTTGCCGGAAGCTTTCTATGTTTCTTTACCAACTCTTGGTGGTAATGAAGTCCTAATTGAGAATATCCGTACCATTTTAAAGCAGGATTCACCAATTCTTGCGCGTGATGGTAATTTTGTCCGTGACGGTTATAATGCAGCCCTTGATGAATTACGTCGCTTACGTGATGACAGCCAGAAACTGATACTTGGTTTGCAGCAAAAATATATTGAGCTTACCGGTATCGCCACACTGAAAATCCGGTTCAATAATATGCTTGGTTATTTTGTGGAAATAACCGCGCAGCACCAAAGTAAAATTACGGTTGATTTCATCCATCGCCAGACACTTGCAAATAACCTGCGTTATAGCACGGTGGAATTGTCCGATCTGGAAAGAAAAATAAATGACGCAGCTGGCAATGCTCTAAAATTAGAGCAGGAAATTTTTGCCAAACTTCTTGCCGAAATTATTGCCGCCAGCGAGAAAATTATCGCAACCGCCCGCACTCTGGCGCAGGTGGATGTCAGTACTGCGCTGGCGCATCTGGCGGTCGCTAAAAACTATGTGCGCCCAGTAGTAGAAAATGGTATTGTTTTTGATATTCGCGGCGGCAGACATCCGGTAGTGGAGTTGAGTCTTGCCGAAACCGGCGCAGCTTTTATGGGCAATAGCTGTAATCTAGAAAACGGTCAGCGTTTATGGTTGCTTACAGGGCCGAACATGGCGGGTAAGAGCACCTTCCTGCGGCAGAATGCGCTTATTGCTATTTTAGCGCAAACAGGATCATTTGTTCCTGCTGAATCAGCAACAATTGGCGTAATTGATCGGCTCTTCAGCCGTGTGGGTGCAGCCGATGATCTGGCACGAGGGCATTCCACTTTCATGGTGGAAATGGTAGAAACGGCAACTATCCTGCATCAGGCCACATCACGATCACTGGTAATTCTTGATGAAATAGGGCGAGGCACCGCTACTTTTGATGGTCTGTCAATTGCATGGGCGGTGGTGGAACATTTGCATAATATTACTAGATGCCGTGGGCTTTTTGCTACACATTATCATGAACTTACCGAACTCACTGATAGTCTTTCCTGCCTTTCCTGCCATACAATGAAGGTTAAGGAATGGAAGGGGGAGCTTATATTCCTGCATGAGGTGGCAGCAGGTAGTGCTGATCGTTCTTATGGTATTCATGTGGCCCGTCTTGCTGGACTTCCGGCCACAGTTATAAACCGAGCCGCTGATATTTTGCATCAGTTGGAAAAAGAGCAACGCTCTGCCCCGCATTTAGCAGAAAGCCTGCCGCTTTTTTCTTATGCGCCTCAGTCACCGCAGGCAGTTGTTGAAATCCCGCCTAAACTTACCGCCCTTGCAGAAGAAATAAAAGGCATTTCTCCTGATAACCTGACTCCGCGTGAGGCATTGGAAGCTTTGTATAGGTTGAAAGAAAAAGCGGAATAATTTTGTGGAAACTGACAAAAAATATGCTATGCAGCATACAAACTAAACTCAGGAGAAAAAAATGACCGCAATTACCAGTATTTATGCCCGTGAAATTCTTGATAGCCGTGGAAATCCTACCGTTGAGGTGGATGTGGAACTGGAAGATGGCGCGTTTGGGAGGGCGGCTGTTCCTTCTGGGGCTTCTACTGGTTCACTGGAAGCATTGGAATTGCGCGATGGTGATAAAAAACGCTATAAAGGTAAAGGCGTAAAAAAAGCGGTGGCTAACGTAAATAATGCGATAAGCGACGCACTGCTTGGTCTTGACGCTACCAAGCAAGTGAAAATCGACCAGATACTTTTAGATTTAGACGGTTCAGAAAATAAGAAAAATCTGGGTGCAAACGCTATTTTAGGTGTGTCGCTGGCGGTAGCCAAAGCGTCTGCACAATCATCAGGGCTTCCTCTATACCGCTATGTTGGTGGGGCAGGGGCGCATATTTTGCCTGTGCCGCTTATGAATATTATCAATGGCGGGCAGCATGCCAATAACAAGCTGGATATTCAGGAATTCATGATTATGCCGGTTAATGCCGAAAATATGGCGGATTCTATCCGCATCGGTGCGGAAATTTTCCATGAATTAAAACGCCGCCTAAGCGATGAGGGGTATAATACAGCGGTTGGTGACGAGGGCGGTTTCGCACCCAATTTTGCTAAGGCGGATGAAGCTTTATCATTCATCATGAAAGCAATAGAAGGAGCAGGCTATAAAGCAGGCAGCGATGTGGTTCTGGCACTGGATGTGGCTGCTACAGAATTTTACCATGACGGTAAATATGTACTGGAAGGTGAGGGCAAAACCTTGGATTCCGGAAAAATGCTTAAATATTACGAAAATCTGGTAAGCCGTTTCCCTATTGTATCTATTGAAGACCCAATGGCAGAAGATGACCATCTGGGCTGGAAAGAGATAACTGATTTGCTTGGTAAAAAGGTGCAACTCGTTGGTGATGATCTATTCGTAACCAATCCGGCGATTCTGGCGCAAGGAATCGAAAAAGGTTTGGCTAATTCGCTGCTTGTAAAAGTAAACCAGATTGGCACATTAACTGAAACGCTGCAAGCAGTGCAGCTTGCGCAACGTTGCGGTTACCGCGCTATCCTTTCTCACCGTTCTGGAGAAACTGAAGATGCTACCATCGCCCATCTTGCCGTTGCCACCAATTGCGGGCAGATTAAGACAGGATCTCTTTCCCGTTCTGACAGGATGGCAAAATATAATGAGTTGCTGCGCATAGAAGAAGAGCTTGGCAGCATAGCGCATTATGCAGGCAGCGCGATTTTAATATAATAACTTTCTTATTTCTCTTTCCAAAACAGGAAAAATTCTCTATATTGTTCAGGTATATGGCTAGATACAGTAATAATTTGGATGTGCGCCCACCTATGCAGAAACGTGCCATAGGATCGCTTTTTTGCGTATTATTATTATTTTATCTTGGCTTCCATACCCTAAGCGGTGAACGCGGTGTAATTGCGCTTTTGCGTGAAACCAGTAAGCTGGACACTCTTAGGGCAGAGCTTGAAGAAATAAAAACCAAGCGTGAATCTCTGGAAAATAAAGTCAAGAAACTAAGCAGTAATAGTTTGGATTTAGACTTGCTTGATGAGCAAGCGCGCTCGGTTCTGGGAATATCCGGTAAAAACGAAGTAGTGGTATTTTTGGATAATGATATTGATAAAGATTAGAGTATCAAAATCATAGACCAGTACTTAAATTCTGGCATGATTTTGCTCTGCGAAGCAAGCTTACACAAAACATAATGATGTATTATTATATCTCGTACAGACTATAATTTTATCAATATGTAGATTCTAGTTTTTCTTCTTCACTTAGTTTTTTTGCCCGTCTTTCTCTAAGGTATTTGCAGAAAGACAATATTTTGTTTGGTTTGTTTTTAGTTTCGCGCTCTAGTTCTTTTTCTCGTTCCAGCTCTTCTTCTATTTCTTTCTTTCTCTTATACTCTGAATAATAATGTTCGCCATCATGGTTATAATATTCGGTTTTACGCCTTTCTTCATCAGTTAACTCCAGTTGATCCATGAAATTTACACCGTTAGGATCATCTATCAATTTCCTATCCACGGCACAGGCAAGAACTGCGCTATGCAGTTCACCAGAATTATACCATTCCAGTGCACGTCCTAAACGTTGGAGCTCCATCACCACATGATTAGGTAGCACCACTCCGTTTACAACTACGTTATTGCCATTAGTTTGTTCCATATATGTTCCGGTATTAACTATATTGTACTATAGCAAATAATTATAGGAAATGCAGTTAAACTTGAGTGAATCAATTATGACGGTTATATGACAATATACAATACAAGTTATTTAACTAACTTATAAGTCTTATAGCCGTGTTATATACTGTATTTTCAGAATTTTCTGTTTCATAATCATTTTCGGATACTTTATCTATCCGCTTGCATTTACCATCCATAAATGCACCGTTTTCTATAGAAATATTCTCGTGCAATATTATTCCTTCTACATGGCATCCAGAATATAGGTTAACATTTGTTGCATGGATAATTCCTTCTATTTTGCCATATACATTAAGCGTATCGGCTTTAATATCTCCTTTGACATTGGCATTTTTCCTAATTGTAAGGGTATGGCAGCTGATATTGCCATTGATTGTTCCCTCAAAATCAAAACTTCCGCCGCTTATTAATGATCCTAATATATGAGTATCTTGTGCAATTACTGAAAGAGTTGCTGTTGTGGTTTTTCCAGAAGATTTTGTGATTTCTTTAGTTTTGCGAAATACCATTTCCCAGCTCCAGCAATCTACCTGTTTGTAAAAAATTTTGAGGGTTTATTGCTTCACCATTGAAGCGTACTTCGTAGTGTAAATGATCTCCAGTACTGCGTCCAGTGCTACCTTGCACACCTATTACCGAACCTTTTTTTATTCTGTCGCCAACTTGCACTTTAATTTCGCTTAAATGACCGTAGCGGGTGATAATTCCAAAACCATGGTCAATATCTATCATATTTCCATAAGAACCTTCACGCCCTGCGGTTATTACTTTCCCATCGGCGGTGCTGTGTACTTCTGTTCCTGATGGAGCAGCAAGATCCAATCCGGAATGAAAGGCTATATCACCATTGAAAGGATCTATACGATGTCCAAAACGGCTGCGTTCCTCAGCATTTTTAATTGGAATGCCCAGAGGTAAATTGGCAACAACCTTACGCAAGGTTTGTAGCTCATCAAGTGAGTGTAACATAGCTTCGGCTTCATCAGAAATTTTAGGCATTTCTGTTGGTATATAAGGCCCACCTTCAGCCTCATTATTTGCAGCAGTTTGTTTGCTGAATTTTTGCGATTTGTCAGCTTTTTTCTTCATAGATTCCGGATCAAGCCCAGTTTGGTTAACTATAGATTCCAAACTGTCTAATTGTCCGCCTGTCTTAATACGTACGCGTTCTACTATAGAATCATTGGCAATTTTTAGTTCATTGACCTGTTTTTCTAATTCTGCCATTTTTATATAGTTTTTGTTTAACTGGTTCATGGCATCAATATTTACAAGGCTAATAGTAGATTTATCTGGGAATAACTGTGTTGGTATAAAAAAATTAAATATACCGCTAAATTGTTTGGTTATTACCGAGCGTATGGTATTGCTCTGTGCTTCCAGTTTTGAGTTGGCGGCAATTAAATGACCGGTAGTATATGATGACCATAGGACACTAAAAGCAATAAGTGATAAAACAGTTAATTGTAAGGGAACGCTGATTGTAAATTGAATTATTCTTTTTTCTGATGAAATTATAAGTCTTCTCGTATGTATTACATGCTTAAAGCATTGTTTAAGAAATTTGTAAAATTGAAGAATATAAAAAACCATGCTTACTCCCGCATAAAATTATCACCTTTGTATTTTGGGTCTCACTAGGGCAAGCGTTCAAGGATTGCCGCAAAAAAACCATCAACCCCGTCTTTATGCGGGTTTACGCAGAAATATGGTGTATAACTCTCTTTATCATCACCATAATCTGCAGGGGATTCTTTATCCCATATTTTTTTTGCACATACAACCTTGAAATTGTTATTTGTGTTTAGGAAAGTTTCTATTTGCTTCTCATTCTCATCTTTGAAGATAGAGCAGGTAGCATAAATAAGTCTGCCGCTAATTTTTACCAGACGTGCTGCACTCAATAAAATTTCTTGTTGTATGGCTCGGACTTCATCTAAATCTTTTTGAGTGAATCTCCATTTTAGATCTGGGTTACGCCGCCATGTGCCACTACCGCTGCAAGGTACATCAATCAGTACTCGGTCAGCTGTTGCTTTGTGCCGCTTGATAAAAGCATCATGCTCAGATTCTAGGACATGGGTTTGGACATTATGCACACCCGCACGTCTTAGCCGTAAATTTATTTGGTCAAGACGTTTTTTAGAGGTGTCCCATGCTAGAATCCGTCCTTTATTTTCCATAGAGGCAGCAATGCCAAGGGTTTTACCGCCAGCACCAGCACAAAAATCAATTACGCGATGACTTGGTTTTGCATCTACCAGTAAAGCGATTGCTTGTGAACCTTCATCCTGAACTTCAAAATGCCCTTCCTTAAAATATTTGGAAGTAAAAATAGGCGCACGACGGGTAAGGCGAATACCAATTGGTGAAAGCGGGGTGGTGGAACAGTCAAAACCTTCTTTCTGTAATTGCCCAAGGAGTTTTTCGCGGTTGGTTTTCAAAGTATTTACGCGCAGGTCAGTTGGAGCTTGTTCACTCATTGAAAGCATAGCTGCATCAAGATTATCACCAAAACTTTCCTGTAAATGCGCATCCAGCCATTGCGGATAGTTAAGACGAACATGGGCTGGCATATCAGGATGGGTTAAATCCATCCTTACTAGACTATGGGTAAATTTTTGCTCGGTTTCATTCAGGGCGTCAGGAGAGTATTGGCTATCTTTAGTTATGCTTGTTATAGTTTGCGGGTTATAATCATGGCGCAGTATTAAAGAAGCTAGCACAAACATGCGCGCGCTTAACTCCTGCGAATATTTTTCCAGCCACCACTCTACCAGAGCTTTATGCCGCAGTATCCAATAAAACAGCTCGGCTACCGCCCCACGGTCTTTTGAGCCTATATAACGATTGGCTTTGAAATATTGTTCTAGCAATTTATCTGCGGGAAATCTTTTTTCTGATTGCCATGCTGTAAATATTTGTTCCAATAATTCTATAGAAGCTTGGGTTCTTGCGCCGGGGGTCATGATAATTTTTATTTATTAAAGTTGGATTCTGGTTGTTAGCATAGAATTTGGTTTTCACAAACCATAATAAAATAGATAATTTTATTTTGATTACCCATTTTGATTGTAATCAATGTTTTTTATACAAATTTATTTATGTTGACCCTCCAACCAAACAAGGAGGTGTTTATGAAAAACTGTAAAAGTAACTTAAACGGTGATGGTGCATCTACTCTAAATATAAAAAACAACCTTGAAAAACAGAAGCATTTACGATTGGTAAAATGTTCTAAAGTACCTACAAAAAATCATGTTCCTGACAATTATTCATCCGTCAGTTTGGTTGGGGGAACAAGTATTAAGTTTGCTATAGATCATGATATAGAAGATTTTATCAATGTTGAGGATTTTTTATCTGCAAATGATGATTATGATGGCGAGGTCATATCGTTTTGTAATGATCATCAATTTTCCGAAGAAATAGCTTACTAACTATTTACCAATAGGAGAAGTTTTTATGAAAGCAATCAAGGTAAAAGATATAATGACGGCAGAGCCATTTTTTGTAAGACCAACCCAAACGGTTTGGGATGCTGCAAAATTAATGAAAGTAGCAGAGTGTGGAGTACTTCCAGTTGGTGATTCAGAAAAAGTGATAGGGATGATAACCGATCGTGATATTGTGATTAGGGCAATATCTGAAGGGAAAAACCCTGAAACAACAATAGTTCAGGATATAATGACTAAAAAGGTTTATGGCTGTGATGAGAGTGACGATATAGAGCAGGCCGCCGAGCAGATGCGTAAGAATAGAGTATCACGTTTGATCGTAAGTAAAGGCAAGAAAATCACCGGTATTGTTTCTTCTGCATGTTTGCTGCGTAATGAAGGTGAAGTATTGCAAAGTAATAAAATTCTGCATGAATTGCTTGGCTGCGGCACACATAGTGAAGCTGCCGGAAAAAAGATTATGGCAGGCAGTAATTGTGATTGATTAAAATTTCTAGTATTTAGTTTTATTTCATATTTATTTAATCCCCCTTGGCTCGGTTTGTGATGCAAACCGAGCTTTTTTATTGATATATCTAATATATGCGGTAGTTTTGACTTGCTTAGTATTTTGCTTGTTTGTATAAGCCTGCTATGAAAAAAACCGGCACTATATCTAAAAAATTAATAAGCCCGCCCGCTCCTCGGGTTGGTTTTGTAAGTCTTGGCTGTGCCAAGGCATTGGTGGATTCTGAGCGGATTCTTACCCAGCTTCGCGCCGAAGGTTATGAATTTTCTGGTGGCTACGGGGAAGCGGATGTAGTTGTTGTCAATACTTGTGGTTTCCTTGATAGTGCAAGGGAAGAATCGCTATCAGTAATTGGTGAAGCCTTGGCTGAAAATGGCAAAGTTATTGTTACCGGCTGTATGGGGGCGACTCCTGAACTTATTCGCAGTAAATATCCGGATGTACTTGCTATCACAGGGCCGCAGGCATATGAATCGGTAGTAAATGCAGTTCATAAGGTCGTGCCGCCACTGCATGATCCGTATCTTGACCTTGTGCCGCCACAAGGTGTAAAACTTACACCCCGCCATTATGCTTACCTAAAAATTTCTGAAGGCTGCAATAACCGTTGTTCGTTCTGCATTATACCTAAATTGCGTGGTGATTTGGTAAGCCGTCCTGCTTCCGATGTTTTAGGTGAGGCAGAGCGTTTGGTTGCCTCAGGTGTAAAAGAATTATTGGTGGTTTCGCAAGATACCAGTGCTTATGGCATTGATACCAAATATGCTAAAAGCGATTGGCGGGGTAGGGAAGTCCGCGCTAAATTTTATGATTTATGTGAAGCAATGGGCGAGCTTGGCGCATGGGTACGCCTGCATTATGTTTATCCTTATCCGCATGTGGATGAGGTGGTGGAATTAATGGCTGATGGTAAAATCCTGCCCTATCTGGATATTCCGTTCCAGCATGCTTCTCCTAAGGTGCTTAAAAATATGCGCCGTCCGGCTAATCAGGAAAAGGTTCTGGAGCGTATTGCTTCTTGGCGCAAAATTTGCCCTGATATAACTTTACGTTCAACTTTTATTGTCGGCTTCCCAGATGAAAGTGAAGAAGATTTCCAGTTCATGCTGGATTGGCTCAAGGAAGCCCAGCTAGACCGTGTTGGCTGTTTCCGCTACGAAAATGTATCAGAGGCTGATTCTAACTCTTTGCCGAACCATGTTCCGCAGGATGTAGTAGAAGATAGATGGAACCGCTTCATGCAGGTTCAGCAAGAAATAAGCGCAAAACGCCTGAAGAAAAAAGTTGGGCAAACTTTAAAAGTCTTGATTGATGAAGTTAGTCCGGAAGGCATTATTGGGCGTAGCGCGGCCGATGCTCCAGAGATTGACGGTGTTGTGCATATCTCAAGCAAAAAACGTCTGCTGGTTGGCTCATTTTTAGATGTTCAAATTGAGCAATCCGACGAATATGATTTATTCGGAAGCGTGGTTTAGTTACTCTGCACCATAAATTTTGCCATTACGGCCCTGCTTTTGTTGTTGGGGAAGCAATCCAGTTATTTAATATGTTGAGATTATTAGGTTGCTCTATCTTCCGCCTTCGCTAAAGCTACGGCGGTCAGGTAGGTTCTCAATGACAAGTGTATTTATATTATTTAGAAACCACTAGGCAATCTACACCGCGCTGTTGCAATTTATCGCAGATCTTCTGTGCTTCGCTTTCGCTTGATATGGTTCCTATCTGTGCAGCGTATTTACCATGTACAGATGACGGGGAATAGGCAATATTGCTTGTTAAATTCCCGATGGTTTTAGAGTTGGCTTTTTTTATTTCTTTTAGTCTGTATTGAGCTTCATCTTTGCTGTCAGCAATTGCCACCTGCACCCAGAATTTTTTGTCAATTTGCTCAACATCATTTATTTGTACAGATTCTGGCGCAGAAATAGTATCCTGAGTTTCCTGTGCTTGTAATAGTTCCATCTGCCTTGCAGGAAGCCTTCTGCCTGATGCGAGTAAACGCCTTCTTTCATAGGTATCTGCTCTGGCTGTGCTGGTATCACCCTTATCGTTGCTGGAGGTGTTACTAAATATATTGTCGCCTCCGTCATAACGGCATTTCAGATTAGCCGAAAATCCTAAGATAGTTTGGTTGCAAAAATTGGCAGCGGCCTCACTACTTGGAAATTGACCAATCATTAATTGAACACCACCATTCTTACCAAAGGATAAGGATTTTTGAATGCGCGCATGTAAGTTATCTGCCAATTCTTTATGCTCTTCATTAACATAATTCCAGAAGCTGCTGGCCTCATTCTCACTTACAAAATATCCTATATTGAGCTTTCCAGAGGTGCTGGATGAAAATTTTACTGATGGAAATTCGCGGGCGGTATTTATTGGTTTTCTTACTTCTAGATTAGAAGCAACGGGACTTTGTTTGGCATCGCTAAGTGGGACAGCAATAGCTTCAGCTACATCTACTTCTGCCTCTCCATTAGGTTTGCGGATTGATGATTCTTCAGTTTCTTCATAAGCAGAAATCTGAGGTGCTGCCCCAATATCCAGCCATGGAAGTGAAGGGGAGGAGCCTGTTCCCCTTGTTGCATGAGCTATATCTATAGACATAGTTGGGGGCTTTTCTTCAATTCCTTCAATTACAAAGCAGGGTATATCTTTTGTAAATAGCATGTTACAAATTTTTTGTGCTTTATTCTTATCAGTTAGAGGGCCGGCCTGAATTATGCTGTTAGTTTCCCCTTCCTGATTTACAACTGATTTTGGGTATAGTTTTAATCTTCCGAGGGTTTTTTTATATTTTTCTGATAATTCCTGCCAATACTCTTGGAGATTTCCTGCGCTGCTTGGTTTTCCTATCTCTAAAAAAAAATTATCAGCAGCAAGAGCTTTGTCTACAGAAAAATCAGCTATAGGCAAATTCAGGATTGCTAGGGCTAATACAGCAGAAACCTTCAGATTTTTTTTCACTAATTGCCTCATCCAAAATATGTATAACCTAAAAAATTTTATTGGAAACTATAATAGAATTTATAAAAAAACCAACTTAATTTTTTATGTTGGAAAATATGTGGAGGCCGAGGGGAGAATCGAACTCCCGAATACAGGATTTGCAGTCCCGTGCATTACCACTTTGCTACTCGGCCATGGATGGCATATGTCAATTTGTATTTTAAGTGTGCCTAGATATATTGGTAAAACTTGATAGGTCAAGGCTTAATTTTTGGTTGGATAGAAATTAACCTATATAAAATTAGATGATTTATCCGTTGTATTATAGATATTTATGGAAATATAAGCCATAAATAAAAAAGCTTGAATTCCCTATTTTATTATGTATATTACCACTATTAAGAAGGTGGGCGGGTTTGCCCGCCTTTTTTGTTGCCAGTAACCAGTATGTGTATTTATTGCTTAATTTATTAGCGGATTCGCTTGGATTTGCTGTTTGTTATGCTTATTTATGGTGTTTTTGTGGACATTTTGTCGCGTGTTATAGAAATTATAGAGCCTTCAGTTGAAGCACTTGGATATAATCTGGTGCAGGTAAAACTGGCTGATGGAGCACGCCGCAAGACATTGATGGTAATGGCAGAACGTAAAGATGATGTGATGATGAGTTTTGATGATTGTACAGAAATTAGCAATACAGTTTCAGCATTGCTGGATGTGGAAGAGCCTATTTCAGGTGCTTATAATCTAGAGGTTTGTTCACCGGGGATAGATAGGCCGCTTACAAAGCATGATGATTACGAGCGTTTTAATAATTATGAAATAAAAGTAGAAACTATTATACCGGTTGGTGGTCGCAAGCGTTTCCGTGGAATATTAAAGGGAATTGAGGGAAATGAGGTTTCTCTTATGGTTGATGGGGTGGAGGTAAAATTACCTTTTACACATATACGTACGTCAAAACTGGTTATAACCGATGAATTGATAGCAAATTTTTTGAAGAAACAAAAGACGAAAGGATAGAAAAATGAGTGCCACCCAGCCTATTTATGGAAGCAGCGAATTATTACAGATTGCAGATGCTGTTGCGCGCGAAAAAGGCCTGCCGAAAGATGCGGTAATTGATGCTATGGAGCAAGCTGTTCAGGTCGCTGGCCGCCGTAAATATGGGCACGAACATAATATCCGTGCAGAAATAGATAAAAAAACTGGTGAAATAAAACTGTATCGTGTACGTACTGTGGTGGAAACCGTGGAAAATGAAGCCACTGAAATTAATTTAGCACAGGCTAAAAAAATTGATAAAGAAATAGAAATCGGCGATGAGATAAAAGATATTTTGCCGCCTATAGATTTTGGTCGTGTTGCTGCACAAACCGCTAAACAGGTGGTATTACAGAAGGTACGCGATGCTGAACGTGAAAAACAATTTTCTGAATTTAAGGATAAAATTGGCGAAATTATCAGCGGCGTAGTAAAACGTGTTGAGTACGGCAATGTAGTAGTGGATTTTGGACGTACTGAAGCAATTATACGTCGTGATGATTTAATCCCGCGCGAATTATTCCGTACTGGTGACCGTATCCGTGCTTATATAGCGGATGTACGCCGCGAAAAAACAGGGCCGCAAATCTTTCTTTCCCGTACCCATCCAGATTTTCTTGCCAGCTTGTTTGCGCAGGAAGTTCCAGAAATTTATGACGGGATCATTGTTATTAAAGCTGTAGCACGTGATCCTGGTTCACGGGCGAAAATCGCAGTTATTTCTAAAGATGCCAGCGTTAATCCGGTGCTTTCCTGTGTAGGTGTACGTGGCGCAAGGGTGCAGGCCGTTGTTGGCGAGCTGCAAGGTGAAAAAATTGATATTATTGAATGGTCACCGGATCCTGCAACTTTTGTAGTTAATGCCCTTTCTTCTGCTGAAGTTAGCAAGGTAGTTATTGACGAAAATAAAGGTCGTATAGAAGTAGTTGTGCCTGATGATCAGCTTTCGCTTGCTATTGGTCGTCGTGGGCAAAATGTTCGTCTTGCTTCCCAGCTTGTTGGATGGAGTATTGATATTTTAACCGAAGCCGTTGAATCTGAACGTCGTGCTGAAGAATTTAATAGTCTATCTCAACTGTTTGTTGACGCTCTTGATGTGGAAGAAGTGATTGCACATTTATTGGTAACCGAAGGATTTACTTCTCTTGAAGAAGTAGCATTTGTACCTATTGCTGATCTTGCTGGCATTGAGGGATTTGATGAAAATGTTGCAGAAGAACTTCATAACCGTGCACAAAGCTGGTTGGAAAACCAACAAAAACAACGTGAATTGAAATTAAAGGAGATTGGTGTAGAATCATCTTTGATAGATTTTGTGAATAACAATTCGGCTTTGAAACAGGAATGGTTAGAAAAATTAGGGGAAAATAAAATTTTAACCCTTGATGATTTTGCTGATCTTTCTACTGCTGAGCTCCAAGATATACTTTCGTCACTTAGTGCTGAAGATGCCGGAAATTTGATTATGGCTGCAAGAGCTTCTTGGGAGTAATCGTTTTTAATAGGAGGGGTTATGCTGAAAAAAATTATTATTGGCTTGGTTTTTATAATTCTTGGCTTTTGCGCATATGTTGCTGTGCAGCCTGATGATTTCCGCATAACCCGTTCACTTAAAATAGCCGCTCCGGCGGATAAAATATTTGCACAGGTAAATGATTTCCATAAATGGGAAGCTTGGTCGCCTTGGGCAAAGATTGATCCGAATGGAAAAACCGACTTTGGTGGTACTAATTCAGGTGTTGGTGCAGTGATGAGTTGGGAAGGAAATTGGGAGCTAGGTAAAGGTAGTTCTACTATACTTGAGAGCAAATCTAATGAATTTATTAGATTTCAGTTAGATTTTTTAGAGCCGATGCAGGGGCAAAGCCTTGCTGAGTTTACTTTCAGAAGTGAAGGTGATAATACAGAGGTGACTTGGTCTATGTATGGAAAAAATAATTTCATAGGTAAAGCTATGGGAATCGTTTTTAATTGTGAAAAAATGGTTGGTGGAATGTTTGAGCAAGGGCTAGAGAATTTGAAAAATATTGTTGAAGAAAAAAAATAAAATAATGATAATCTAAATAATGATTATTCCTGTAATTAATAATTAGCAACCGGACTATATGACTGATAACGACAACACAAAAAAAGATACTTTAAAAGTAGCAAATCCAGGCAGGTTGCAACTAACCAAAACTGTTGAGAGCGGGAAGGTGAAGCAAAATTTTACCCATGGTCGCTCTAAAACCGTTACGGTTGAAGTTCGTAAAACTCGTACTTTTACTCAAGGTACTACGGGTGGAACGATGGTAGAAATTAAACAGGATAGTGGTGCTTTGGGAGGTGGTTTTGACGATGAATCAATGCGTCATTTAACATCTGGTGAAAGAGAAAGTCGCCTTAAAGCGTTGAAACTTGCTGAAGATCATATGAAGCAGGAAGCAGAGCGAAAAGCTAAGATTGTAGAAGCTGAAAGACAGTTAAATGCACTACAAGGCAAAAATGAGGAAGAAATAGATTCTGAACAGTCCAGTGAATCGCAGTCACAAAAAGAGGTAGTGAATCCTAGGGCAAAAGAATCCAAATCCAATGATGTTATTTATGCTCCTTCTGGTATTGTAACCCCTAATAAAAAAGTAGAAGCTAAACCTGAAAGTAAGGCTGTAGAAGTAAAGACAAATCCAACCAAGTCGCAGTCTGCACCTTCTAATTCCGGTATTACCCTTTCTCCTAAGTTACAAAATAAATTGCATCATCATACTTCTGTGATTGAAGAAGCTGAACCAAAAGAAAAAGCAGGTAAATTAAAATTACGCAGTGGTGGCGGTGAGGATAGGCGTTCTTCCGGCAAAATTACGGTACACCAAGCTTTATCCAGTATTGAAGATCAGCGTGTGCGCTCATTGGCTTCTATCCGTCGTGCCCGCGAAAAAGCCATTAAAAAAGCCATGGGCAGTGCAGGTGAGAGCGAAAAAGTTATTCGTGACGTTGTAATTCCTGAAACTATTAGTGTTGGAGAACTTGCCAACCGTATGGCGGAGCGTACAGTAGATGTAATTAAAACCCTCATGAAACTTGGGATTATGGCAACTGCCACCCAATCTATAGATGCGGATACTGCCGAGCTGGTGGTTGGAGAATTCGGTCATAAATTCAAGCGCGTTACTGAAGGTGACGTAGAAAATGTACTGAAGACGGATGAATTAGAAGAAGAGGGGAGTTTATTATCACGTCCGCCTATTGTAACGATCATGGGACACGTTGATCATGGGAAAACCTCGCTTCTTGATGCTTTGCGTAAAACTGATGTTGCTGCTAAGGAAGCTGGTGGTATCACCCAACATATTGGTGCATATCAGGTAGAAGTAGAAGGTGGTCAGAAAGTCACTTTCCTTGATACACCTGGGCATGAAGCCTTCACGGCGATGCGCGCCCGTGGTGCGAAAATCACCGATATCGTAGTATTGGTGGTTGCCGCTGATGATGGGATTATGGAGCAGACCAAAGAGGCTATAAGCCATGCGAAAGCAGCAGCGGTTCCGATTGTGGTAGCAGTAAATAAGATAGATAAGCTAGGTGCTGATTCCAGCCGCGTGAAACAAGAACTTATGCAATATGAGCTTGTGCCGGAAGAATTTGGCGGTGATATTATGGTGGTTGAAGTTTCAGCTAAGACCGGACAAAATCTTGATAAATTAGTGGAGACATTGCTTCTTCAGGCGGAAGTTTTAGAATTAAAAGCTAATCCGAACCGCTTAGCTTCTGGTGTGGTGGTTGAGGCTAAACTGGATCAGGGAAAAGGGGTAGTGGCAACTATCCTTGTGCAAAAGGGTACTCTTAAAGTCGGCGATATTGTGGTGGCAGGAGCAGCGTACGGTAAGGTGCGTATGCTGATTGATGACAAAGGTAATAACCTGAAGCAGGCTATTCCTGGAATGCCGGTAGTTATTCTGGGGTTAAGCCTTTCTCCTGATGCTGGAGATAGTTTTTCAGTAGTGGAAAGTGAAAAAACTGCGCGTGACATTGCTGAATATCGTGAACGCCGTATCCGCGAGAAAAACGCAGTTCTTTCTACCCGTACCCTAGAGAATTTATTTGGTGAAGCAGCTGGTACAAATGCTAAAGAACTTCCGGTTATTATTAAAGGTGACGTGCATGGTTCGGTAGAGGCGATTGCCGGTTCTATCAGCAAATATTCCGGTGAGGAAGTAACCGTACGCATTTTACATAGCGGTGTTGGCGGGATTACCGAATCTGATGTCACCTTATCTAAAGCTACAGGTGCGATGATTATTGCCTTTAACGTGCGCGCAGCGCCAAAAGCAAAGGAAATGGCAGCGCGTGAAAAGGTCAATATCCGTTATTACTCCATTATCTATAATGTGGTGGATGATGTAAAAGCCGCGCTTTCTGGTATGTTGTCACCGACATTGCGTGAAAGCTTCCTTGGCTATGCCCAAATCCGTGAAGTATTCAATATTAGCAAAGCCGGTAAAGTAGCTGGTTGTATGGTTACTGACGGCTTGATTAAACGTGGTGCGAAAGTGCGCTTGCTGCGGGATAACGTTGTTATCCATGAAGGAGCATTGAAAACTCTTAAACGCTTCAAGGATGAGGTAAAAGAAGTTAAAAGTGGTCTGGAATGCGGTATGGCATTTGAAAACTACGAAGACATCCGCGTTGGTGACCAGATAGAGGCTTTTGAAATTGAGGAAACAGCTAGAACGGTATAGGGAGTTTTGGCTTAAGGTGTAAAGCTTATGGCTTATGATAACTTAAGCCATAAGCCGCAAACCGTAAGCCTTATATTATGCATAATTTATTCTCAGATAAAAAAGCAAACGGTGGGCAACGTAATTTACGGGTTGGTGAAGAAATACGCCATGCCCTTGCTGATATTTTTATGCGTGGTGAAGTCCATTCTATGGATTTATTCGGTGCATCTATCACCGTGTCGGAAGTACGGGTCAGCCCTGATTTGAAGAATGCTACGGCTTTCGTTATGCCGCTTGCTGGTAAAAATAAAGAAAGCTTGCTAGAAGCCCTTAAAAAATCTTCGCCTGAACTACGACATCTTGTTTCTAAACGAGTAAAATTGCGCCATGTTCCACGGATTTCCTTTGCTCTTGATGATTCCTATGATGAAGCTGAGCGCATTAGCAATCTTCTAAATAAGCCAGAAGTAGTACGGGATTTGAAACCGGAAATTGAGAATTAAAAATCGTGGATGGCTGGATAAATCTAGATAAACCGCTCGGCATTACTTCTGCCAATGCAGTTGCCAAAGTTAAGTGGCTATTACTCAGCAACAATTATGGTGCTGTCATTATGCCTTCCACTGCTGGGCAAAGAATAAAACGTAAAATCAAAATAGGACATGCCGGAACTCTAGATCCGTTAGCCTCTGGCATATTGCCTCTGGCACTGGGTAAGGCTACTAGAACTGTGCAATTTATGATGGATTCAGAAAAATACTATGAATTTGAAGTAACTTGGGGGCAGGAGCGGGCGACTGATGATGCCGAAGGGGAGGTGGTAGCAAGCTCTGATGAACGCCCCAATATGGCAGAAATCTTATCTATACTTCCACAATTTACAGGCGATATTTCTCAAATACCCCCCAACTATTCGGCGATAAAGTTGGAAGGTAAGCGGGCTTATGACTTAGCACGAACTGGGCAGGCCGTAGAAATAAAGCCTCGGCAAGTATTTGTAAAATCATTAAAAATTGAGAAAATAACTGATGGCAGGCAATTAATAACCAGCTTTATCTGTCATTGCGGCAAAGGAACCTATATCCGCTCGCTGGCGCGGGATATGGGGCGGGTTCTGGGCTGCTATGGCTATGTTTCTGCTTTGCGTCGTACGAGGGTTGGAAAATTTACTGAAAATAATGCGATTTCACTAGAAATCTTAGAAAATATGGTGCATAAAGGCGGTTCTGATTTTTTGCAACCCGTGGAATTTGTGCTGGACGACATCTTGGCATAAAAGAAACAGGATTGTCCGTGTTTAATGATTTATTGAAAGGAATGCTACGATGTCGCCTCAAGCTGAAAAACAAGACGTAATTAAAAAATTTGCAACCACAAAGGATGATACCGGTTCACCGGAAGTACAGGTGGCTTTGCTTACTAGTCGTATCAACCACTTAACCAAACATTTCGAAGAGCATGCTAAAGATCATCATTCCCGTCGTGGGTTGTTGATTCTGGTAGGTCGCCGCCGTCGTTTGTTGGATTATTTGAAAAAAAGAGACTTCGCGCGTTATGATACTCTAATTAAAAAGCTAGGAATTCGTAAGTAAGGGTAAGCCTTGGCAATTTGTTGCTTAGGATGTCGCTATCACCGCAAAGGCGGTGATCTGCACTTAAAAATAGGAAAGAGAGATATAAACATGTTTAATGTAACAAAGAAATCAATTGAATGGGGTGGTCGTACACTAACGTTGGAAACCGGTAAAGTAGCCCGTCAGGCGGATGGCGCGGTTATGGTAACTTATGGGAGTACCGTGGTGCTTTGCACTGTGGTTGCAGCAAAATCTGCAAAGGCGGATGTTGATTTCTTCCCTCTGACTGTAAATTATCAGGAAAAAGCCTTCGCTGCCGGTAAAATTCCTGGTGGATTTTTTAAGCGTGAAGGTCGTCCGACCGAGAAAGAAGTTCTTACTTCCCGTTTGATTGACCGTCCAATACGTCCTCTTTTCCCAAATGGTTTTTATAACGAAACCCAAGTGGTTTGCACTTTGCTTTCTCATGATTTGCAAAATGACCCTGATGTTGTATCCCTGATTGGCGCGTCTGCTGCCCTTACCCTTTCTGGCGTTCCTTTTATGGGGCCGGTTGCTGGTTGCCGCGTTGGTTATGTAAATGGTGAGTATCTGCTTAACCCAACCCGCGCGGAATTGTTGGATAGCCAGCTTGATCTAGTGGTTTCTGGTACTGGCCGTTCAGTGCTTATGGTTGAATCAGAAGCGCAGGAACTTTCTGAAGAAGTTATGCTTGGTGCGGTAAGCTATGGTCATAAGGAAATGCAGGCAGTAATTAAGCTTATTATTGCCCTTGCTGAAGAGGCAGCGAAAGAACCTTGGGACTTCCAAAAACCTGAAAACAGCGTACTTGAATCACAAGTTCGTGAATTGGCAGAAGCGGATCTTCGTGCTGCTTATAAACTTACCGCTAAACAAGAGCGTTCAAACCGCCTTGATGAAATTAAATCTGCTGTAAAAGCTAAGCTTGGTAAAGATTCTGGCGAAAATGGTTATGATGATAAAACTCTTGGTAACCAGCTTAAAAAGCTTGAGCAGGATATTGTGCGTACTGACTATGTACAAAATAAAGTTCGTATTGATGGTCGTGGTGCGGCTGATATCCGTCAGATCATTGGTGAGGTTGGCGTGTTGCCAATGACCCATGGTTCAGCACTCTTTACCCGTGGAGAAACACAGGCAGTTGTGGTGGCAACCCTTGGCACCAGCCAGGATGAACAGGTGATAGATGCACTTGAAGGTGAATACCGTGAAGGCTTTATGCTGCATTATAATTTCCCTCCTTATTCAACTGGTGAAGTTGGTCGCTTGGGAAGCCCGGGCCGCCGTGAAATCGGTCATGGTAAACTTGCTTGGCGTGCAGTTCACCCAATGCTTCCTTCCAAAGAAGAGTTCCCATATACACTGCGCTGCGTGTCAGAAATTACTGAATCTAACGGTTCATCTTCCATGGCGACTGTGTGCGGTAGCTCGCTTGCGCTTATGGATGCCGGTGTTCCGCTGAAACGTCCGGTAGCTGGTATTGCGATGGGGCTTATTAAAGAAAAATCAGGATTTATTGTTCTTTCCGATATTCTTGGTGATGAAGACCATTTAGGTGACATGGATTTCAAAGTAGCAGGTACCAGCCAAGGTATCACAGCTTTGCAGATGGATATTAAAATTGATGGTATCACTGAAGAAATTATGCAGGTGGCGCTTACCCAGGCGCATGCAGGCCGTAACCATATTCTTGGTGAAATGGCAAAAGCCCTTTCTGCCCCGCGCGATTCCGTTGGCAGCACCGCACCGCGCATCACCTCTATGACCATTCCGAAAGATAAAATCCGTGAAGTTATTGGTTCAGGCGGTAAAGTAATTCGCGAGATTTGTGAAGTTACTGGCGCGAAAGTTGATATTGAAGATGACGGTACAGTGCGTATTGCCGCAACTAGCGAAGAATCCGGTAAAAAAGCCTATGACTGGATTTATTCAATCGTAGCTGAACCAGAAGTTGGACAAATCCATACTGGTAAAGTTGTCCGCATTGTTGATTTTGGCGCATTCGTTAATTTCTTTGGTGCTAAAGATGGCTTGGTACATATTAGCGAACTTGCTGATCACCGTGTTGGAAAAGTAGAAGATATAGTTAAAGAAGGTGATGGTGTGAAAGTAAAAGTTGTGGATATTGACAACCGTGGCAAAATTCGCCTTTCTATGCGTATGGTAGATCAAGAAACAGGTGAAGATATTTCAGATCGTATTACTAACCGTGAGAAAAAGCCGGCTTAATAGAAGATTTAATTGAATAAAAAAGGATGGCTATTTTAGCCATCCTTTTTTATTTACGCCTTATGAAGCGCGGAGTATCTTCGGGCTATAGAAACCTTTGTAAAATTCAGGTTCTATATTGAATTCATATTTATCATTTTTATTCTTAGGTATTTTTTTACAAATATGGGTGATGTCAAAATTCGGATAATAAGTCATTATCGGTGAATCCATCAATTTTTTCAGTACGTACCCTTCTTCGTATTTATCCAGTTTTTTCTTGAGTTTTTTATTTATTTTCCATATTTCTCCTATAACCACGTCTTTCTTTTTACCGGTATAGTAAAGCAGTGGGTAGGTTTCATCAAGTGCAAGATACAGCACATAGCCAACCAGCTTTTTTTTGCGGAGATATTTAGCACTATCCATGTGTTTATGTAAAATTCCACCTTTTTTCAGGGTGCCGTAAGCAAATATCTTCATGCGTTTCCTTATATTTTGAGGGATGGTTCAGATTGTCTTGTTGCAAAATCCATAAAGCTTTTTGGTTGGATTTTTTTTGTGAATTTTTCTAATGCCATTTCTGTATCAATGGATGCTTGTGCCTTATCCATAGTTTTATGCATATCTATTCCAAATTGTAAGAATACTGCCTGTGGGTCTTGTCCATCCTTAATAGCGGTAGCGGCCTGCTTTACTTCCTTCATATTAACTGATTTATTTGCCAGTTCTACATAAGCAAGGCTTTCCGGAAATTTATCCAGCAAGCCAAAACCAACAAGATAATTAAGTTTTCCCAAAGTAAAGCTATTATTATCCACTGGAGGGATATTGTCATAAGTACAATTAAATAATTCTGTGATACGCTTGGCAAGCTTTACATCATTTTGCCCTTCAGGGGATGCACCCAGAGGTGGTACATAATTTTTATCCAGATGTTTTCTATGCAGGGCAAGTAAAGATTGAATATCATCAATTTGAATTTCTGCGTAAGGATTAACATCTTTGTGGTTGATTTTGCTGCTCACTATTTTTTGTTCAATATCAAAAAATGATGGTTCACGTAAAAAACCTTCCCCATAAATGTGGATACCGATTGCACCAACACCAGCATTGGCGTTTACATCATATTTAGGTTTGATCGCTTGAAATTCTTTGCTTCTTAACTTATGCCATGGGATAAAAAAAGCCGAGGCGGTAGTCATTCTCAGCAATGTTCTGGTTAGATAAGAATTACAGGTTGTTTTAATGGCTTCATTGTTACTTTTAATAAAAACATCAGTAAGCGTTACATCTTCTGTTTTTTTGCCTAACTCATAACCAACAGCTTCTGCATAAATGGATTTAATATCCTTTAATGTATTCTTGCTATATGTTCCGACAATGGCAAGGAAGGTTGTTCCCATGCCGAAGGCGGCAAAGTTGCGGGAAGCATAACGCAGGAAGCTAGGTTCTTTCCAAATTTTTTGGTTTGGTTTATCTGCGGGCGGAGTTTTACCTAGAAAATTGAATGGATTAATTTCTTCTATAGCCAGCCAGATATAACGTGTAGCAACTAACGGTGCTAGCAATTGGGTAAATAGCGAATTATACCAAGTATGATCTGCCTGAAGCTGTGGTTTCTGCGCTGGTACTAGATTACTATCATTTGTTGCCATGAAACCTGAATCCGTTTTCGCTACATTATATTTGCTGTCGCTTCTAACATTTTTTTAATAATATACAATTGCAAGAAAAAGACTGCTTCCATGCGTTTTGTGCATAGTGAAGCCTATTTGTTGTTTAAGTATTTTACCAGAATATATAATTTTAATTATTAAAGTTTTATGACAATATCTTTTTGGCGAGCCCGTGCGTGGTTTTTTCCCAAAAATGAGGTTTTACAATAAGTTGGTGTAACGATTTGTAGCTGGCTATAGAGTGTAAAATTAAATAAAATGGGTAAAATAATGCTGATATTTTATATTCTGGTGAAGATTCTTCACGTAGGGAGACACAATATATCATCATCATCCAATGGGTTGCAAAATTTAGTAATAAATTTATAAAACTAATAAATACCAACCAGTTTGGAAGTAAATTTTCACTTATATCTCTCGGTAAAAAGAACCATAATATGGTAAAAAACCATAAAATTGGTGCGCTAAGAAACGTAATACTGGAAAAACCTATAAAAAATTGGAATCCCCAAAAAGCCCTTTTACCTAGTTTTTTATATAGGGTAATAGGACTACGCATATGCACCAGCCAAGTTTGCATATAGCCTTTAATCCAGCGTGAGCGTTGACGGATCCATGCGGATATTGTGTTGGGAGCTTCTTCTAATGTATGTGAATCAAGCATTACGGTGCGGAAGCCATAAGCCGAAAGCCGTACCCCTAAATCAGCATCTTCTGTTACATTATAAGGATCCCATTCACCGAGTTCATATAATTTTTCAATGGATATATAATTGCTTGTACCACCTAGTGGTAACGGAATATTTAGACGTTCCAGCCCATGCAACATCACATCAAATAATATGCTATATTCCAATGCAAAGAAGCGTGTAAGGAAATTATCTTCCATATTATAGTAGCCAAGCCTTGCTTGCAGGCAAACCACATCTTTTGGTTGTAACCTAAATGCTATAACAGCTTTTTTAAGCTGTAATATATTAGGCAAATCATCTACATCAAAAATTGTTACATATTCACCACGGGCAAAGCGCAGTGCATAATTACAGGCTTTAGGTTTTGTACGTATTTGTCCGGCTGGTACACAAATAATTTCAAAATTATGACTTGGCTTAAGAATCGTTACAGCCTCTATAGTATCATTATCGTCAGATTCTAGGATTAATTTTACATCCAATTTTTCAGGTGGGTAATCGATACGCTTTATTGCCTCAAGAAGCTTAGGAATACTATTTACTTCCTGATACATAGGAACAAGGATAGTATAAATCGGCAGGTATTTTTCATCTAATTTTTCTAATTCATCTTCCCAATCTATTGAAGTACGCTGTTTTGCGCCTGCTATAAAAATTATCATCTTCGTTATACAGTTAATAAAATATATGATGTTACAAACTGCGATAAAGATTATAGCTAATTGAATTGGGAAAATAACCAGCATCGTAAATACTGTAATTAATATGCTGTAAAATATTTTTCCTAGAAGATTATTATCTGATGTACGGGCTGATTCTTTAGGGTTTTTTTCCATAGCCGTAATTTACTTTCTTCTTCAAGGAAGCTTCCAAATATCCTTTCTATAGTTTTACGTATATCAAGTGGCGAGGTGATTACTATTTCAGTATCATCTCCAAAATTATCTTTTATCCACTGTTTGGTTGCTTCAGAATATTCTGCTGTAGCTATAATGGTTTTATTTCCATCTTTCCGCCAAGGAATGGCGCGAAAATAAATATAATCTTCTATATCATAAATGCTAAGTAATTTCTCAGTGGGCGGTCTTTCAAATAAATTTACGAACTCAAAACCATAATGTTCGGCAATAGCATTATATAATTCTAAATAAGTAAGTATACCTTCTGCGATCAGAATATCTCCTAGGCGTATATGGCTTCGTTTCTGCAGGTTAATAACATGGCAAAGCTGATCCTCAGAAATAAGCTCACGTCTGCGTAGAATTTTGCCAATCTGTTCCATAATTAAGAAGCTTTAGTCAAAAAAATTTATGAACGGCAAAATTAAACCCATTACCATTTCCGATATTGCGACCATCAAGATTATGAAAAGCTCCTATTTGCAGAGATAATTTATTATCTATTTTATAGATAGTGGAGATTTGCAATTTGGTGAGGTCGTAATCATCACCGGAGGATTGAGTGAATAAAGGATTTGTGTTGGAATTTACTCTGGTAGTGGTAAAAATCTGGGTAAGGAGCATAGTGTTTTTTGATACAGAAATGCCAGCACTAGTCGTTAATTTTAATTGGTCATGAGGTGAACCGAAGCGGTGGCGGTAAGAAGCATCAATATTAATAAAATGGTTAAGATTTAATGCCTTAAAACCATAACCTCCTGATAATGTCAGCTCCATATCATAATTGTTGCTGCCAATATTGGGTTGTGCATATTTACTTTCTAGAGAAGGTAATTTTATGAGTGGCATGGCAGAAAATATCCAACCATCTTCTTGCCATAATCTTTTGCGGATAAAAAGCTCAGTATCACCAATACCTATATTGCTATTAGTGTGAGAACCAGCGATATTATCTTGTGAAACACGTTGAAAAAAAAGATTAGCTCCTATAGTTAGCCCATCACGTAATCCGTATTCTATATAAGGATTTATTTCATATTTCTGATAATCAGGGATATGTTGTTTTTTTCCAGAATTATCAAAATATCTATCATTAATATAATAAGAAAAATTGTTTATTAAAAGAATATTGCTTGCTTTTTGTGTCCATGCTCCAGCATAGGCAATACTAGCAATTAGGCATAAAACGGGGGTAAAAGCTGACTTGGTTATTAGTCTGCCCAAGCTCAACCTCAACCTCATTATGCCCCTCAAATATTATTAGTGAATCTTGCGTTCAACATCCGCCATAGCGAGTTTTACAAACTCTTCTTGGGATATTACAGCCATTTGTTCAATAATTACACTGCGGGCTGCAGCAAGAGTTATATCTATTATACGGTTGCGTACATCAGCAATAGCAGCTGCTTCTTCCTGTGCAATCTTGTCCATAGCTTGTTTAAGTCTTACATCAAGCGATATTTTAAGCTCTTCTTGTGCACGTATGCTATTAGCTTCAGCATCATCACGTGCTTTAGCCAAAATATTTTCTGCTTCTTTAGTGAATTCAGCCTGTTTCTGTTTATATAAAGCAAGAGTTTCCTCGGCTTCTTTGCGTAAAATGCTAGCAGCGTCAAGCTCAGCTTTGATTTTAGCAGAATGAGAATCTAAAAAAACAGCTATTGCTTTGGTAACTTTTTTATAAGCTAAAATCACCAATAATATAAAAGCAGAAGTCACCCAGAATTGTGGATTAGAAAAATCAAACATATTTTTTCCTATTTAACTTGTTATAAAAATTACTGATTTTGTTCCAAAGCTTTTTTGATTTGGTCTTGGCTTGGGGCATGCATAGTCAGTTTTTCAACGATTAAAGCCGAAAATTCAGCTGCTGTCGGAGCAAGTTCATTTAACAGTTCTTGTTTTTTAGCAGTAAGTGCTGCAGTTGCCTTAGCAGATTGTATAGCTGTTTGTGCATCCAGAGCTTTTATTGCTTCCTCTGCACGTTTTTTAGAATTTATCTCTGCTTCGGTAATTAAAGCCTGAGCAGACGCACGGGACTTAACTAAAGTCTCTTCGTAAGACTGTTTAGAAAGCTCTGCTTTTTGTTTAAGTTCCTGTGCTACAGACAGATCATTGTCAATAGTCGCTTTACGCGAGGTAATAATATGCTGCAACGGTGGTAATGCCAAACGTGAAAGCAGCAAATATAAAATACTGAAAGTTACAAAAAGCCAAAAAAGCTGTGATGCAAACCATGTAGGATCTAACTGTGGCACAGGAAATAGCCTTCTAATTTATAGTATTAGTTATTTAACAACGAAAATTAGAACCATGCCTACTACAAGTGCTAGTAAGCCCATGAATTCAGCGAAAGCAGCGCCGATGAAGGCTGGCGTCATAAGGGCACCTTTAGCAGATGGATTGCGGGCAATACCCTCTAAAAGAGCGGCGAAAATTTTACCAACCCCAAGAGCAGCACCAAGAAAGCCAAAAGCGGTAAGACCAACGCCTACGAATTTAAGACCTTCAGCAAGATATTTGTATGATTCAACTTCCATGTTTTTATCCTTTTTGTTTAGTTGGTTAGTTAATTAAAGAAAAATATTTATAATCCATACTCTAGTGCAAATGAAGCGCATCATTAAGATAAACGCAAGTAAGAATTGTAAAAATATAAGCCTGAATAACAGCAATTGCGATTTCAAAGCCTGTGAGAAACAGTAATAAAGGGAACATGCTCACAAGACCGATGGTCATGCCGAATGTTATAATAAGTCCGGCTATAACTTTCATGGTAACGTGACCAGCCATCATGTTTGCGGCAAGACGAATAGAAAGACTTACAGGACGGGAAAGGTAAGAAAAAAACTCAATAACAAATAGAAGGGGTGCCATAATGACAGGAGTTCCTTCCGGTAGAAAAAAATGTAGAAATTTGCCAATTCCATGCTTGAAGATAGCAATAAGGGTAACGCCGATAAAAACAAAGGCAGCAAGGGCAAATGTAACAATAATATGGCTGGTTACAGTAAAAGAAGTAGGGATCATCCCGAATAAATTACAGGTAAGGATAAATGTAAACAAACTAAATATTATAGGAAAATATTTAAGACCTTCCTTGCCGGATGCTTCTAAAATAGTGTTATTGACAAACCCTATAAGCATTTCTGCAGCAACCTGCAGACGGCTGGGAATAAGGGCAGCTTTTCTTGAAGCTGGTAGCAAAAATGCGATAATAGCAGTTACAACAATCACCATCCATAATGCAGAATTGGTAAAACTCAAATCATACCCAGCAATATTTATAGGGTAAAGAGGGGTGATTTGAAATTGCTCTAATGGGCTGTGTCCGCCATGTCCTTCACTCATATTTACTCACTCTTTTTTCATCGTCTTTTTGTTGTTCATTCAGCTTTTTATCAATTAAATCTGCACTTCGCACCATATTTTTTACACCTGCCGCCATGCCAAAAAAAAGCCCAGTTATCATCACCCAAGGGGTGGTGCCAAGCCAGTTATCCAGCAAATATCCAAAAATTGTTCCAACCAGAACTCCTGCCGATAAATCAATCACTAAGCGCGTAGCTTGCGACAAATCTGCGGTAGAATATTCCTTGGAATTGGAAGATTCCGGCTTCTTAATCTTATCAATTTTCGCTTGGAGTTCATCAAGTGAAGGCAGGCGATCATTGTTTTTCATAAAAAACCCAGTTTTCAGAACTCCGGCAATCTATGGATAGAGAATGGTTATGTCAAGGGCGAGTTTAATATTAAATACATTTTTTACTATATTTATATAATGTTCCTCTCTATCCCTAATATCCTCTTTCTTCCAGCGGGAAAGAAATGGTTTTTTCTTCATTTTCAAGGCGGACGGGGCGGACGGCAAGGCTAACTTTGCCAGCCTCATTCAAAGAAACTAGGCTATGGACAAGCCAGTTTTCATCATCTCGTTTGGGAAAATCGGCACGGAAATGCGCACCTCTGCTTTCAGTACGGTTAAGGGCAGAATTGAGGGTTGCAATAGCAAGGCGCAGGAGATTGTCGGTTTCTACAGCATCTAATAAGTCATTATTCCAGATCAATGAATTATCAGCAATTTTTAGGTCATTATTCATAATTTGCCATAAATCACCTAATTTTTTATTGCCCTTTTCCAATAATTCTCGGGTACGGAAAATATTCCCGTATTCATGCATTGTTTTTTGAAGTTCTTTACGTAATTTATTGGGAGTGGTGTTTCCTTTTAGATTTTGCAAATTACTTAAATGACTTAGGGCTTTTTCCAGCATTGCATTTGTGATTTCCTTATGGGATTTTGGTTTGGCGGTAATGGATGCAGCCATTTCTCCGGCAGATTTTCCAAATACTACCAGCTCTAATAAAGCATTGCAGCCTAGCCGGTTTGCCCCATGCACAGAAGTGCAGGCAGTTTCCCCTATGGCAAGCAACCCTTCTACAATATTTCCATTCCCATCTATTACTTGGCTCTGTGAATTAGTAGGTATTCCACCCATAGTGTAATGAACCGCCGGAATGATAGGGATGGAATGTTTATGAATATCAAGCCTTGCAAAAGTTTTTACAATTTCCTTTATTGAGGGGAGTTTTCCGTCAATCATGTTCGCATCAAGATGCTCAAGCCGCAAATGCAGATGGTCTTTTTTATCACCGCAACCGCGCCCAGCTAATATTTCCTGTATCATTGCCCGTGAAATTACATCACGTGATGCCAGTTCCATATAATTAGGGGCGTATCGTTCCATAAAGCGTTCACCATTGGCATTAGTAAGATAAGCTCCCTCACCACGTGCGCCTTCAGTTATAAGGATTCCAGAGCCATATAAGCTAGTAGGGTGAAATTGAATAAATTCCATATCCTGTAATGCAAGGCCGGCACGTAAAACCATGGCATTTCCATCGCCTGTACAAATCGTAGAAGCAGTAGTGGCTTCATAAATTTGTCCAAAACCTCCTGTCGCAAGAATAGTTATATGTGCTTGAAAAACATGTAAATCACCGCTTTCCATCTCCCACGCGAGCAAACCTAGGCATTTTCTTTGTTCATCAAAAATCAAATCCAGCGCAGAATATTCAACAAAAAATTCAACATTTTGCTGCAATGCCTGACTATACAGAGTATGCAAAAGTGCGTGTCCGGTTCTATCTGCTACAGCGCAGGCGCGGTAAGCAAGTCCGCCTTTGCCGAAGTCGGTTTTTTGACCGCCATAGGCTCGCTGGTAAATTTGTCCTTCATCATCACGGGTAAACGGCATTCCCATCTGTTCAAGTTCAATTATTGCTTCCGGTGCTTTTTCGCACATTATGGCGATAGCATCTTGATCCCCCAGCCAGTCAGATCCTCGTACAGTATCATAAGCATGCCATTGCCAGTTATCCTTCCCACGATTCCCAAGAGCTGCGTTGATACCACCTTGTGCAGCAACCGTATGGCTGCGGGTAGGGGATACTTTGCTAATACAGGCGACATTTGCATTTGCTGCGCTTGCAGTTGCTGCAGCGCGCAAACCAGCCCCGCCAGCTCCAACAACCAGAATATCATGGGTATGATAAATTATATTATATGCTTTATCCATGAACGGATGATAAGGGTAGACGGAGAAGTTGCAAAGAACTTTTATAAATTTATATATTTACAGTGTTTTGCTATTTGCTGATGGTTATTTCACCATGCATATTTGGATGGTAGCGGCAATAATATTTTATAACTCCTGCGTCTTTGACAGTCATTTTACCAGCACTGTTTTCTGCCAGTTCTACATTCCATTTATCATTATTTTCAGTAGCTGTATGGATAATAAGGTCTTTATTTGACCATTCAATTGTATCTCCAACCTTTACCGATATCTTTGCGGGTTTGAATTCAAGGTCTTTTACTTCAACGCGTATCACTTTAGCAGCAACCGGAGAGGTTGCTGCTAAAGACAATGCTACGCATCCCAAAACAGTAAGTTTTAAGGATTGCTTCATTTGATGTGCCTTATTTTATTTGGGTTACAACTTTATTGGCATGTTCTTCATGACCTTTGAAAAGCTTTAGGCCAGTTGATAAAAAATCTTTTAATTCTTTATTGTTTGAAGAAGGAATTAAAACAGTTTCCAAAGTGCTGTTTACAGTGTGGTGATATGCAACTTCATTGGCCGCATAAGCGTGATCAAAATCTGCACCATTTAATTTCTCAAGTTTAGCGCGGGTTTCATCCGCTTGCTTAACTAGGCTTTTGCTGGTGTCATTGTCTTCAGGTGTTACGTTTAATTTTTTTACTAAAGCCAGTGCTTGGTCATTAACTGCTTTATGGTCACGAACCATGCCTTCTGCAAAAGCTTTCACTTCTTTATTAGAAGTTTTCTTTAATGCAAGTTCAGCGGTTTTAATGTCAATATCACCAGCAGTGTACGCTATATGGGCAATTTGTGGATCAGTCAATTTTGTGGTATCTCCAGCTTGAGCCATTGAAGTAGCAAATATTGCAATTGAAGCAGCCGTAAGTAGTAATTTTATTTTTTTCATATTGTTGTTCCCTAGTTAAATTAGTTGTTTTAGCAATATTATTAGATTTAATGGCTAATAATAGTATTATGGCATAATAATATTAGTATATATTGTAAAGTAGGGAATAATTATATATATAGAATGTGTTTATGTGGGTTAGTATCATAATAGATACTATTAGTTAGAATAAAAAATTTGATTCTTATGTATGTCTAAAAATTGTCCAGTATTCCTTACACTGCAAATTATCGCCCATAAATGGTCGGTTCGTATTTTACATAATTTATTGCATGCTGAAAATAATATTCTACGTTTTGGACAATTGCAAAAAAGTTTGTCTGGTATTACCCAGCGTGAATTAACTAAGCATTTACGTGAATTTGAAAAAGCTGGGATAGTAAAGCGTACAGTATATCCAGAAATTCCACCACGTGTAGAATATCAATTAACCGATATAGGTCATTCCTTATTAAAGCCCATAGAAGAAATTTCTATTTGGGCAGAAAATAATGCTGCTTTTGTTCAGCAAAAACGTCAAGAATTCACAAGCGCAGGTAAACAGGGCTAAGTTTGTTCTTGAATTAAGTTTGTGGTTATAGTTATCTCTCTTAATAAATTTGGCTAAAATATAAAAAATTTAGGGAGAGGTGATATGGTTGGCAGTGTAAATAAAGTGATTTTAATTGGTAATTTGGGGCGCGATCCTGAAATACGTTCGACGCAGGATGGTCGGGAAATTGCTAACCTTGCCATTGCAACTTCTGAAAGCTGGAAAGATAAAAATACTGGCGAGCGTAAAGAAAAAACTGAATGGCACCGCGTGGTAATTTTTAATGATGGTTTGGTGAATGTTGTAAAAAACTATCTTAAAAAGGGTTCAAAAGTTTATGTTGAGGGTCAGCTGCAAACCCGCAAATGGACAGATAAAGATGGTCACGAAAAATTCTCAACCGAGGTGGTGCTGCAAGGTTTCAGCAGTGTCCTTACCATGCTTGATGGTAAAAATGCAGGCTCTGGCGAAAGTTCTGGCGGTGGAAATTATGGCAATAGCTATTCACAACCATCTTCATCAGGGCAAAAAGCACCCGCTGAATTAATGGATGACGAAATACCGTTTTAGTTTGTAAAAAAGGTGACGGATAACAGATGGCGGATGACAGATATGCTTGTCATCAGTCATCTGTTTCCGCCATCCGCTTCTTAAGCAGCCAGACTTTTTTCTACAAAGCTTTGAAGGCGGCGGGTAAAGGCGGCCTCTGCGTTCTGTACTAAGATAATGCGCAAGATTTTTTTGTTTTTATTAATATCTTGTTATTATAGGTTTTTCTGATATATTGATATAAATTAATATTTATGGAGTTTTTATGAGTTTTCTATCATTTGAATCTTTAGAACAAAAAAAAGAAAAAGCTTATCAGGATATAAATAGAGTTTTAAAAAGCCTTGGGAAGGAATACACAGTATCTACAGTTGGTTCACATCATATTGAAGCTGGTGCAGGTTCTGCTCCTATGCAGAATGTAGAAGGAATAGAAACAACTGTTAAACCAAGCATGTTAGATTTACGGGCTAAAAATACAAGCGGCGACAGTGATCATGCAGTAGTACGTGAAAATTTATACGATAATGTAAAACAATTGGCAGATATTCTAAAGCAATCTGGTATAGAAAGCGAAATAAAAGATTGTAGAAAAAATGGTGACGGAAGTATAACCCGTTTGTTGGTAGATGTTTCTCAAGAAAATTTTTCTACCAATTTAGGAAAATTACTTGATAAGCATCCACTATACGATAAAAAAATTATAGCTGCTATGAATGAAAGCCTTTCATTGAAAGACAATGGGGAAGCATATGACAACCTTAAAGAAGATACTGCATCAGCAATAGCTACGGCAATACTAACTCTTCAGAATTATTCTAAAGAGCTAGGTGTTTCAAATTCTGTGCAGGCAAAGCTATCACTAAGAACTGGGCGTACGCGAACCGCAGCTGATTAGATCCTAAGCAGCCAGACTTTTTTCTACAAAGCTTTGCAGGCGGCGGGTGAAGGCAGCGGGGTCGGTTATTTCTTCACCTTCTAAAATTCGCGCTTGGTCAAACAGCAGCCATACCGCATCATCAATATTGGCATTGCCTTTTTCTGCCAGATGTTTGATTATTGGATGCTTAGGATTGATTTCCAGAATTTTGGCAGCAGCAGCGGCAATTTGTTTTTGCTCAATCAGGAAACGCTCCAACCGGAAATCCATCCCGCCTTCTTTAGTGGCAAGGCATACCGCACTTTGCCCCAATTTTTGCGTGGTGCGTACTTCGCCAACCGCATTTCCTAAAATGGATTTTATGCGCTCACAAAGTTTTTCAATATTTTCCTTTGGTGCTTCAGCTTTTTCTTCTTCCGGCTTATCTGTTTTTTCGCTTTTGATGCTTTCCAGATTTATGTCGGAACGGGTGATGGATTTGAATTGTTTACCCTTATAATCAAGCACTACATTCACCCAAAAATCATCCACATGGTCGCTAAGCAATAACACTTCAATCCCACGTGAGGTAAATCCCTCAAGCTGCGGGCTTTGGCGAATGGAGTTGATATTTTCCCCCGTCAGGTAAAAAATATTTTCCTGACCTTCCTTCATGCGAGAGATGTAGCTGTCAAGGCTTGCCAAAGTGTCATTATCAAAATTGCTGGAGTTGAAACGGCATGCTTCCAGAATTTGTTCGCGCGGACTGTAGGCTTCGCATAATCCTTCTTTTACCACCGCGCCAAAATTTTTCCAGAAATTCTTATATTCATTCTCATCGCTTTCCGCTTTTTTCTTAAGTTCAGACAGGAATTTTTTAACTACTGCATCGCGTATTTTAGTAATTAGCGGATTTTGCTGTAAAGTTTCACGGCTGATATTAAGTGGTAGATCCTCTGAATCTACCACGCCACGCAAAAAACGCAGGTAAGAAGGCACGAGTTCGGCATGCTCTTCAGTAATAAAGACCCTTTTTACATAAAGTTTTACCCGTGATTTACGATCAGGGTGGAATAAATCAACCGGTTTGCTGGATGGGACAAATAGCAAACTGGTATATTCCAATTTTCCCTCGGCTTTATTATGCAGGGTAAGCCATGGGCTTCCCATCATATGCGAAACATGATGGTAAAATTCTGTATATTTTTCCTCGCTTACCTCATTTTTAGAGCGCATCCATAGGGCAGAAGCGGTATTTATCTGTTCTCTGTTTTTATCTTCGTCCAGCAAATAAATCGGGAATGAGATATGGTCGGAATAAGTTTGTACAATGTGGCGGATGCGGAAATTATCCAGATAATCATCGGCATTTTCTTTAATATATAGGGTTATTTTTGTGCCACGTGTGGTTTTTTCAGTGGATGTTACAGTAAATTCCCCTAATCCTTCAGATTCCCATATAAAACTTTCACTCGCACCCGCTTTGGTAGAAACTACCGTCACTTTATCGGCAACCATGAAGGATGAATAAAAGCCCACGCCAAATTGACCAATTAAAGGCATATCTTTTTTGTCGTCACCGGTTAACTTGCTTGCAAATTCTTGCGTTCCGGATTTGGCTATTGTGCCAAGATTAGCAATTAATTCCTCACGGCTCATGCCGATACCATTATCAGTGATAGTTACGGTTTTCTGCTCTTTATTTGCCTCAATAGTGATTGAAAGGTCGCTATCGCCTTCCATTAAGGAAGATTCGGTGAGGGCAGCGTAGCGCAACTTATCGCAGGCATCTGAAGAATTGGAGACAAGCTCACGTAGGAAAATATCTTTATTGGTATATAAAGAATGAATCATTAGTTGAAGAACTTTACTGATTTCCGCGCTAAATTTAAGTTTTTCTTCATTTTTATTGGTCATAATTTTCCTATTATTAATGTTTTAGTATATGATTTATCGTATAATTCATGTTATGATGTTCGTGTATCATATGCAAATATGGTGATTATTGAATAAATTTCAAGGTTGATTATAATTTTTGCTTTATAAGTTTATGAATATGAATAAAAATCTATGTTTTTTATTGCTGGCTACCAGCCTATTATCTGGAATTCCATATATTTGTTATGCAACAGAAGATTTTGGAACTGTTGAGGAAGTTAAAGATGTAAAGAACCAATATCGTGATGATATGGTCTATCGTGTTAATTTAGGGCGGGCAGACGATATTAAAATCCTTATAAAAAAAGGCGCATCGGTTAATGAAACTAATGATGCTGGAGTGCCGGTTATTGCTTTAGCTGCCGGACGCACTGACAGCGAAGCTATGAAAGTAGTAAAAATATTAACAGAAGCTGGAGCGGATATTAATAAAACTGATGCCCGTGGGCAGAACGCCCTATTTTATTCTGCTAAAACCGGTAATAAAGAAATTGTAAAATATCTTTTGGCGCAGAAAATACGTTATACAGCAATTGATAGCTCAGGGAATAACGCACGTATAGCAGCTTATCAGACTGGACATAATGAGATAGTAGAAGTAATTGACGAATTTGTGCGTGGAGAAAATGAAGCAAGCCGTAAGCAGTACGAGGAATTAAATAAAAAATTAGGAGATTATTATAAAGCTTATAATGAGACTGTACAGGCTCAAAAACAAAAAGATACCAATGATGATACTAAATCTAAGTTGGTAGAGCCAGATTTAGAAAAAGCTAATATAAAAGATCTTATATATAAAGCATCATTTGCCAATTGTGCTGCCAGTTACTGGCAATTTTGTAGCACTGCTGGGCAGCTGACAGAATTTGGTACACAGAATTTAACAAATATTTCCAGTACCCAGTTGGAATATGCAAGTAAAATAGCTGGAGATTTAAGTAATAATTATCGTGTTGGCGCAGATGTTATCCAAAATATTGTGACAACTTCTGGAAATAAAATAAACAAGCAATTGGTAAATTTTGGTTCTAATGATGCGCGTAAAGAAGCAGGGGTAGGTACTCTGGAGGATATGAATAAACGTTGCCGTATTATTGCTAGTGAGCAAAGTAATGCTACTAGTATTGTTGAGCAACCGAAGCAGCAGCGCAGTATATGGGGAGGATGGGGGCAGCGTACCCAGCCGCAGCCGTTGAATCCACAGCAGCCAGAACTCGAGCCGCAGGACACAAGAAACCCCTATAATCAGCCTTCATCGCAAAGATAGCAATTTATTTAGAGGAAATGGAGCGGGAGAAGGGATTCGAACCCTCGACATCAACCTTGGCAAGGTTGCACTCTACCCCTGAGCTACTCCCGCTTGAGAGATAATTACTGGGTAATGAGGAGGTGCATAATATTCATTCTTTTTCACTTTGCAAGTATTTACTTTGCATAAAAAACAATGATAGAGTAAAAAATATAAAAAATTGCTATTTGTACTTATAAAATATAGAAATAAATATGAGTAAACTTGATCCTAAGCTTTTGGAAATCATGGTTTGTCCTTTAACAAAAGGACGGCTACGTTATGATTCTGATAAACAAGAACTTATCAGTGAACAGGCGAAGCTTGCTTTCCCTATCCGTGAGGGGATACCGATTATGCTGGTTGAAGAAGCTAGAAGATTGGATGAAGATGCACAAAATATTGAGAAATAAATTATAAAAGGAGTGTTTATGCCTAAAATTATTACAGCTAGATTTTTATTAATTGCAGTTGTTCTTAGTGCGCTTTCTGCTTGTTCTAATCCTCATCTTGATCTTAAAAGCCCATGTGTTGGTGCAGAAGGTAGCCCTTGTGACCGTAGACCAGTGAATAATGGTAACGTCTAATATCGTTAAATAATATTATTTATCATTTGTTTTAGAAGAAATTTCTTCTAATTCTGCGTTACTTAACGGAGCGTTTCTTATTCCATCTTCTCCAGGAAGCCAGACTAGTGATAAATTGTTGGGGTCACGGGCAAAAACCCGTTCTTCTAGAACCATACCAAGATTAGGTGGAATATTGTTTTTAGCAAGCCCTGCTACAGCGTATGCTCCGTCGCGATACATACCAATCACCACGCGCGGCCTATCAACAAATACCTGAGAACCGCTTAGGCAATCAATAACTTCGCGTGAATCTTTAGGGCGTGATCCTTTTTGTAGATGATGGACAATTACTACAGCCGAATTTTTCTCAATAGCAAAATCTTCCAAAGCATCAAAAAAATCGCTTACTACGCTTGCATCATTTTCATCGCCTACTAAATATTTCCGTGCCGGATCTACAATAAGAAGCGGAACTTGTGGAATCTTACGTAGATTTCTTATATGCTGGGCAAAAGTAACTTTTTCACCGAAATCTGTGCGTTGAAATACTAGCCTTGTCGCTTGATTTTCTGGGTCTAGCATTTCTGCACGAGCATTAAAAATCTGCAATCCATCCTCACCGGAGAAATAAAGATTAACACCTGTGCATTTTGTTAAGTCTATAGGCTGTCCTAACCATTTTGGTGGCTCCGTGTCTTCAGGATAATCAGTAGAAGCAAAAATAGCTAGCTGATGGGCTATAGAACTTTTACCTGTTCCGCCAGCACCGGCAAGCAGGGTCACTGCTCCGCGTGGGATAAGACCAGGTACAAGGAAATCAATTTTATTCTCTGTTTCCTGTCTTGCTGAACCAGTGGCATCAAACAGCGATACATCTCGCGCCACCATGTTAAAGAAGCGTAAGTTGCTTTCAATATTTTGGATATTGTTGCCAAATTTTCTATATAGCGAGTGATGACGGTCATAAGAATTCCAACATTCAGCAGTATCTTTGATTATTTTCTTAGAAGCTGTATGTTTTTCTATAAAACTAGCATCTAAATCAACCTCATGTGGGAATAGGTTGGTGATGTCTGGGTGCTCAAATAAGCCGTTATTAGTAAGATAGGAAATGCCTGATAGAAAATAAGCATAAGAATATAAATCACTCTTAATATCAGCTATTTCATAAAGCTCCCTACAGCAGGAAACTGATTTTCCGTCTTTCTCTGGTAGCTGTATCTCATTACAAAAAGCTAACACCTTAAGACCGCTGCGCTCATTGCCGCCACGTTGGAAGTAGCTGACGAATGCACCAATTCCCGTAAGCCGTTCTATAGGGAAATCGTTAAGAACATCAACGCCAAGTGCCAGTGCGCTGCACCATGCTAACCCAGATCCTATTGGGGTATAGCTGCCATCTTCTTCTTTTCTATGGATTATAGGATTAAGCAATAGAGGGCTATTGGGCAGGTGACCATTATTGTAATGTTTTATTATTTCTTCAATTGCAGTCTGGTTTTCCTGAGCATTAAACCAGAATTGCAATCCGGATTCTTTAGAACGGAAAGGTACTTGTTCGGTATTAGTATAAAGGCACATATAGCCTTCCAGCCCAACATTTTTATGAGCTGCCCATAGTAAAGATAGTTCAGTAGAGATGATATTGGTTATTTTACTCGTAAGTGCGTTCATAAATTTGTGTATATTATTAAAATAATGGACTATTTATAGCAGGTAGAGGTTAAAATACCATGAATCCAGCTAAAAATTGTTTTACCATACCACAAAATAGCAGCTTTTTACATAGTTTAGCTGATTTTATTTTACATTCTTATGATCAGGAGCAATATGCTAAAATATTGATATTACTTCCTAATCGTCGTTCCTGTCGTTCTTTGCGCGATGTTTTTTTAGAATGTACGGATGGGAAACCGCTGCTTTTACCCCGCATCCAGCCTATTGGTGAAATAGAAGAAGAAATATTCCTATCAGATATAACAGGTGCAGAAATGCCGGTTTTGCAGCCTATTGACCCCATACGACGTCATTTCCTCCTGATGAAATTAATTATGCGATTTCAACTAGGAGGGAGGGGGAGTGGAAGTGCCAAGCAGGCGGCAGAACTTGCACTACAACTGGCAAATTTTATGGACGAGGTACAGCGCGAGGGAGTTAGTTTTGACTCTCTTTCTAAGCTTGCGCCTGAAAATCTGGCAGGGCATTGGCAGCAAACATTGGATTTTCTTACTATCATAACCAGAAAATGGCCGGAAGTGCTGGCAGAAGAAGGAGCTGTTGATATTGTTATCCATCGCAATCAGCTCATTTTAGAAATTGCCAAAATATGGAAAAAATCACCTCCTGATTATCCGGTTATCGCCGCTGGTTCGACAGGCAGTCAACCTGCCATAGCCGAATTACTCAAAGTTATTGCCAGCCTGCCGCAAGGTAAAATAATACTTCCGGCTTTAGATAGTGATATGGATGGCGGGCATTGGGAGCAAACCAGCGAAACCCACCCACAATATGGCCTAAAAAAATTACTGGGAAAAATTGATGTAGATATTTCTACAATCCCCGATTTAGAATTTTTTTCACAATCTAAAAAATTAATTTCGCGTGTGGATTATATCCGTTCTATTTTTGCCCCACCACAGATAACAGCTAATTGGGCTAATTGTGAATTGCCGAAAATTGATGATTTGGTAGGAATCAAATTGCTGGAGGCAGATACCCAGCTTGATGAAGCACGGGCAATCGCTATTTATATGCGTAAAGCACTAAACACAGCAGAAAAAACAGTGGCTTTGGTAACGCCGGATCGTACACTGGCGCGAATGGTATCAAGCCAGTTGCAGCGTTTTGGCATTATGGTTGATGATTCGGTAGGAAAGCCTATTCCTGCTTCTGCACCTGCTTGTTTTTTGCGCTTGGTGGTGGATGCAGTAGCCACGCGTTTTGCGCCAACTGCTTTACTGGCATTACTTCGCCATCCTTTGGCAGCAGCAGGGATTAACCCTGCCAAATGCCGCAGCCTGTCACGGGAATTGGAATTATTGTTGTTACGCGGCATCCGCCGTGATGACAGCATATCCGGTTTGCACAAAGCAGCGATGGAAAATACTAAAACATCGCCGGAGTTAATAGAGCTGCTGAATAAATTAAAGGACAATTCGGCAGAATTTTCAGCATTATTTGCGCCACATTATAATGCAGCTTTGGAAAATTTGCTTGCTGCACATATAAAATTTGCCGAATGGCTGGCAACTAGCGATACGCAAAGCGGTGCGCAGCGTTTATGGGCAGGAGAGGCAGGTAATAAGCTGGCCGATATTATTGCCAATTGGAGTATACATGCTTCTATATTGCCGCCTATTGATGCGCTTACCTATCCGGCATTATTTGAAACTTTGCTTTCTCCTGAAACTTATCATTCGCAAATAGGGTTGCATCCGCGTTTGCATATTTTAGGGCCGCTGGAAGCTCGCCTGCAAAGCTATGATGTTGTAATTTTAGGCAGCCTTAATGAAGGGACTTGGCCTAAAAATTCGCAAGCAGACCCATGGATGAGTCGTCCGCAGCGGTCAAGCTTTGGGCTGCCTTCTCAGGAGATGGCAATTGGCCAAAGTGCGCATGATTTTATAATGCAGCTATCAGCACCGGAAGTGCTGCTTACCAGATCCAGAAAAATCGAGGGTACTCCAACTATTCCCTCACGCTGGTTGGTACGGATGAAAACCTTGCTTGCCGTACGTGTGCCAGAATTTTTTGCGGTTATGAATGAGGAAGAATATTTTTCAGTAGCCAGAAATATTTTAGAACAGCCTGTTTTATTGCCGACTTTAACTGCACCGGCACCAACTCCTCCCTTTGAAGCTCGCCCTCGCAAACTGCGGGTTACAGCTATTGATAGCTGGTTGCGTAACCCTTACAATATATATTCCCGCTATATTTTGAACTTAAGAAAATTAGAAGAAATAGACCGTGAGCCTGATGCTTCGGACTTTGGTAATATTGTCCATAAGGCACTAG
>CAUJIB010000003.1 GCA_963205245.1 Pseudomonadota bacterium | reverse complement strand
ATACTAGACGCTCATTCTATCTCAGCAGGATTAGATTATCCGGGGAGTGGCCCTGAACATTCATGGCTGCATGAAAGCGGACGGGTGGAATATGCCTCGGTGGTTGATGATGAAGCTCTGGCTGCTTTTCAACTGGTTTCCAAATTAGAGGGCATCATTCCCGCCCTTGAGCCATCGCACGCCCTTGCCCACGTGCAAAAAATCGCTCCTAAATTACCCAAAGACCATTTGCTGGTGGTCAATGTCTGCGGACGTGGCGACAAAGATATTTTTACCGTCGCTAAAGCTTTGGGAGTGCAGTTATGACCACACGCATTCAAAACACCTTCACTAAACTAAAAGAGCAAAAGCGTACCGCCCTTATTCCCTTTATCATGGGTTATGATCCTGATGAGCAAACATCAGCGAAAATACTAGCTGCTTTGCCTGCTGCGGGTGCGGATATTATTGAAATCGGCATGCCATTTTCTGACCCGATGGCCGATGGTGCTGTGATTCAAGCAGCGGGCATCCGCGCGCTGAAAGCTGGCGCAACAGTTAGCAAAATTATCGCCATGGTGCGTGAGTTCCGCAAAAATAATAACGAAACTCCAATTATCCTGATGGGATATTTCAACCCTGTTTATCGCTATGGCGCAGAAAAATTCTGCAAAGATGCTGTTGAAGCAGGCATTGATGGAATTATTATTGTTGACCTGCCGCCTGAGGAAGAAAGCGAGATCCGCCCGCACCTCACCGCCACAGGGCTAGACCTTATCCGCCTCATCGCCCCTACCAGCGGTGATAATAGATTGCCGTTACTTGCCGCCTCTGCCAGTGGTTTTGTTTATTATATTTCCATTACGGGCATCACAGGTGCAAAAACTGCGGATAGCGACGCACTCAAAAAACAAATTGAACATCTGCGTGAATTCACCAAGCTGCCTATTGCCGTTGGCTTTGGCATAAAAACCCCGCAGCAGGTGAGTGATGTATCTAAATTTTCTGATGCAGTGGTGGTTGGCTCAGCATTGGTAGATATTATTAATAAAGAAAATAATAAAGTAGAAGCTGCAACCAATTTTATAAAATCTTTGAGGCCATAGAAAAACTAACAAATATGTAATTTATGGATTTAACTAATCTAGTAAGAGGCAATACAAATAATACGAACATTATTGATTCGCAAACCACTGCTCCTAAAAAGGAACAAGAACTATATAAAACCAATAATGAACAGGGAATTCCAAGCTCTGTAAATAATCTTGCAGAATTTTCTGAACAAAATAATTTATCAATTTCCTTCCATAGAAAGCCACTAACCAAGGGTTGTTCTCAAGCAGCTGAGGAACGCTCTAAATCATTAAATCTTTCTATCCCACTTTCCCAAGAACTAAAAACAATGGCTTTAGAAACAAAAGGGGGTGGATTAGTGGCTATCCATATCCCCGCCAGCTATGAATTACCCAGAGAAAATGACGGAAAAATCGATTACCAAAAAATCAGTAAAATCACGCATCTTGAGGTAATTGGTCGTGCAGAAAACTTAATTCAAGGCAGAATAAATCCCATAACCTTACATCTAGAACACCCTGACTGTTCCCATTTTTTCTTAATTCCAAACGAAATTGCACAACAAAAAATGTACACTAACGCTGGTATGAACACATGGGGAATTGAAATTCCTAATATTTTAAAATTGATGGAAAAAATTGGTGCAAAAAAAACGGATGGAATCGCTCTTGAAACAACCCAACAATTAATTGGAATTCCTCAATCTTTTCCAACAATAAAAAGAACTATATGAGCAAAAAGAAATTGCATTTATTACATTTTAGCAATGAAAAATCAGAAGAATGTTTTGTTTTCTTATGGGGTTTAAAGGAAATAGAACAAACAATACAAAATTATGCTTCCCAAAAAACTAAAATAGATTTTTCTAAATATGGAGAAATAATTTTACATGGTATCGGCAAACCATCCAGTGAAGCAATAGAAGAAATGCGGGACATTTATGGTTATAACGAATAACAAAACTCTGTCACCCCACAACAAGTGTGAGGCGACAGAATAAAAGCGCCTAAAAATCAAATTGCGTACGGAGTAACCAAATCTTTGGATCATCATTCGGTGTTACCGCAAAATTATCGGTATTTGATATGATATAGTTAGCAGTCACCATAGTGTAATTGTTTGGTAACCACTTAATACCAAAAGTCGTATCACGCAGTTCACCACCATGGATAGTTTTATCATTCAAATCTAGATTGCTGTAACGCGCCATAACCTGCCACGCTCCCCAGTCACCTTTGGACGGGTTTAACGACCATGTTGGTTTTGTACGTTCAAAACGAGCTGTAGAAGCATTATAATTACGGCTTTCACCTGTTAAGAAGTAAGAAGCCTCAACATAATAACCGTCAAAATTCGGTTCAACACCAGAGCTGCGGTTAACCATCGCTTTTACATATTCACCTTGTACAGAGAAAGGTCCATAAACTCCAGCTGCTTCCAGACCTAACAAATTAACACTGTCAACATTGCTGATAGTTCCTGTATTCACAGAAAGATCCGCCGATGAGCTGGACATCTGATTTTCTGCCCGTGATGAAAAGCTGAATGAATCACTGGAAGCATCAGGAATACGATGACTGCCCGCTACACCGAAATGCAACACTTCGGTTTTGCTAGCAATAGGAGCAAGAGTGATACGCCCTGTTATATCCCGTGCTTCATCATCAGTGCTGCTGGTGCTACTTGTTCCGCTACCGAAACCACCAAGTGCTGCTGTCCAAAAACCAAGTGGTTTTAACTCACCAGAAGAGCTAACCATCGCCCCGATTTTACGATCAGGCGAGAAACTATTAACCACCGAACGTTCAATAAAACTGGTGAATAAATCACTGGTCAGAGTTTCCAAGCCGAATGGTTCTTTGAACTGCCCAACAGTTATTGTGGTTGGATTAAGACCTGCATACTCCAAATAAACATCGGTAAGAGCACTGGCATTACCCGCAAAATCATTTTCAATTTTATATTTGAAATCTTTTGCCAATACACCAGATACATTAAGGCGTGCACGGCGAATATTAGTACCATCCGGACGATCCCTTACATCATCATCAAAAATACCGCCATCAATCTGTGCAAAACCACCAATTTTGAAGCTATAAGCACCATCGGCTGTTTCAAATTTAGGAGCAGGAATCAAGCTCACTTTAACATCATTTTCCGGTGCTTTGGGAGTGTTAGCTTCCGCAAGTTTTTCAACTTTCTTTTCTAATTTTGCTAGTTTTTCTGATTTCACCGCTTGTGGTTTATTTTGGGCAAGTTGTGATTTCAGTTTATTCATTTCTTTTTGCATAGATGCCATCTGTGCCTGCATAGCTTTAAGCTGGGCAAGCATCTCTTCATTATCCTGAGCCATAGCTGGAACAGAAGCAAACATCGCCATAAAAGCTGTACCTGTAATAAATATTTTTTTCATGGAATACCTCCTCGGCTTTATGGTTATTGATTGAATTAGTAATTGCGATCATAGCGAAGCAATCCAAAACCATTTCTATTGGATTGCTTCACCTTCGGTTCGCAATGACGAATACCAAATTACTTCTTCAAGGAAGCAGCACGTTCACGGGCAATCTTTTTGTCCTTATCATGCATTGGCAGCAAACCCTTTGCGGTTAAGTAACCATCCGCACCAATTGCACCTTCGCTGACTATTTCATTAACAAACTCAGAAATACCAGCGATTTTACCAAGATGATCTCCTTTTACATAAATATAGAGGCTGCGTGAAAGTTTATATTTATCACTTTCAATATTTTCCATGGTTGGCAAAACACCATCTATTGAGCTGGCTTTTACCTTTCCTTGATTTTCTTCCAAGAAGCTATAACCAAATATACCCAGCGCTGTTTTATTGCTCACCAGCTTTTGCACAATCATATTGTCATCTTCACCTGCATCAATATAACGACCATCCTCACGGATCAAACCACAGGATTTTTTACGTTCTTTTTCATCAGGATAAGCTTTTGCAAATTCTGGGAAAGCCTTACATCCTTCTTCCATAGCCAGTTCAACAAAAGCATCACGTGTTCCAGAAGTTGGAGGGGGTCCATAAACGTCAATAGTTTGTGCCGGAAGTTTAGGATCTATCTCATTCCATTTCTGGTAGTTATTGGCAACTAATTTACCATCTTTATCAGGCAACTGACGGGCAAGTGCCATAAAAATCTGTTTTTTAGTTAAATCAACTTGTGGTGCAGCTTTAGCATTGGCAAGCACAATACCGTCATAACCAATAATAACTTCAACCACTTTATTTACACCATTTTTTTTACAACTTTCTTTTTCTGACTCGGTAATAGCACGCGAGGCATTGCTGATATCCGGAGTGTCATCACCTATTCCGCTGCAGAATAATTTGAAGCCACCGCCCGTACCGGTTGATTCCACAATCGGGGTTTTGAATTTTCCACCTTGTCCGAATTGTTCAGCAGCCGCTGAAGCAAAGGGATAAACAGTTGAAGAACCCACAGCACGGATTTGTTCACGTGCAAGCGCAGGCATTGCAACCACCGCTATCAACGTTGTCACAAGTGCTGTAGTGCTAATTAAACGTAAAGAAGGTAAAGATGACATAAAAAAACTCCCTTTTGGTTATGTTGGTTATTATTATTCACTTATCAGCTAACTACTACATAATATTTCTATATTTCCGGATATATAAGAAATATAATTTACCAATATTGCCATATATCTTACACAGGATCTGCTATTAATCAAATAATTGTAAAATGTCCAGCCTATAATTTATATATTGACTATAAAATTATTTCTATTATTCTAGAAATATGGATACAAATACCGCACTTTTAGCTCTTTCAGCATTATCGCAGGAAACCCGCCTGCAACTGTTGCGCATTCTTGCAAAATATGGAGAAAACGGCTGCGCCGCAGGGATACTGAGCGCAGAGCTTAATGTTCCCCATAATACCCTGTCATTCCATTTATCGCACCTTAGTCAGGCGGGTCTAGTTTCTTCCAAACGCAATGGCCGCTCCATAATTTATATAGCAGAAATATCCCGCATCAAAAAACTTACAAAATTCCTGCTTGAAGATTGTTGCCTATTAGAAAAAAAAGACAAAAAGAAAAAGGACAAAAAGAAAAAGAAGAGTTTCAAAGATGTTGCTCAATAAAACTTTCAACTTCCCTGCTCTCCCAATCCAAATTCCCTTCGGTACGGGCAATTACCTTACCTTCTTCATTAACAAATATAGTCGTTGGCAAGCCACGGACTTTTAACTGTTGAAATGATGTCATAGAAGAATCAAATAAAGCATCAAGACTATCTATGGAGTTTTCTTTATAAAATTTTCTGACCTTATCTGTATTTTTTCCATCAAGAGATAAGGCAATCACCTTAAAGCCTTTTTGCGAATATTTTTTTTGTACCGCATTGACTTGCGGCAATTCTTTTATACACGGGACACACCATGTCGCCCAGAAATGCAGTGCTGTTAGCTTGTTCCGATTAGCGTTAAAAGGCTGCTCTTTACCATTTTCATCACTATATACAATATCGGGCAATAAGGCTGACTGCGATTCTTTAATGACTGTTTTTGCATTACTGCTTGCTGGCAAAAAACAAAATAAAACCATAAAAAACATTGCCAAATAGTAGGAAAATCTAGTAAATAACTGCATATTAAGGAGCATCCTATGGCCAATTCAAAAAAAACCGCAAAAACAATAAAAAATACCAAGAAAACCAGTGCCAACCAAATGTGGGGGGGACAATTTTCCTGCTCACCTTCCGAACTAATGGCTAAGATTAACGTATCTATCGGTTTTGACAAGCGTCTTTATAGGCAGGATATCCAAGGTTCAATCGCCCACGCCAATATGCTGGCACAGCAAAAAATCATAAGCAGCGCCAATGCAAAAGCTATTATTTTAGGACTTGAAGAAATTCTGGCTGATATTGAGGGTGGTAATTTTGAATTCAAAGACAGCCTTGAAGATATTCACATGAATATTGAAGCCGCCCTGAAAGAGCGTATTGGCGAAGCAGCAGGCAGACTGCATACCGCCCGTTCGCGCAATGATCAGGTAGCAACAGATTTCCGCCTCTATGTGCGTGATGCGCTGGATGCGCTGGATGTACTGATTAAAGACCTTCAACTCGCCCTTTTAAGCAGGGCAGAAGAACATTCTGCCACTATACTTGCTGGTTTTACCCACCTGCAAGTGGCGCAACCTGTAACTTTCGGTCACCACTTACTCGCTTATGTGGAAATGTTTGGACGTGATAGAGCAAGGGTAACTGATGCCCGCAAACATTTGAATGAATCACCCCTTGGTGCAGCAGCTCTTGCTGGCACATCATTTCCAACTGACAGATTCGCTACCTCTAAATCACTGGGCTTTGACAGACCAATGGCAAATTCACTAGATGCGGTATCAGACAGGGATTTTGCACTAGAATATTTAGCTGTGGCATCTATTTGTGCTGTTCATCTTTCACGTCTGGCCGAGGAAATGGTAAATTGGTCAAGTGCACAATTTGCTTTTATCCGTTTTTCTGATGCTTATTCTACAGGCAGCTCCATCATGCCGCAAAAACGTAATCCTGACGCAGCAGAATTAGTACGCGGCAAATCAGGTCGCATATTCGGCAACTTAATATCCCTGCTTACCACTATGAAGGCACTACCCCTTGCTTACAACAAGGATATGCAGGAAGATAAAGAACCGGTATTTGACACAGCAGAAAATCTGGGGATTTGCCTGCAAGCTATGGCAGGTATGGTTCGTGATCTAAACGTTGATAAAGAAAGAATGAAAAAAGCAGCAGGTGCAGCTTACGCTACCGCTACCGACCTTGCTGATTATCTGGTGCGCGAACTAAAAATCCCCTTCCGTGACGCACATCACATCACTGCCAGAATCGTAAAAATAGCCAGTGATAAAGGCAAGGATTTAGAAGAACTAGATCTAAAAGATATGCAAAGCATAGAACCAAAAATAAAACAGAACATATTTAATGTTCTAAGCGTAGAAAATTCAGTAAAAAGCCGTGTAAGCTACGGCGGAACTGCGCCTGATAACGTAAAAAAAGCTATTACCGAAGCAAAAAAGAGGATAAAATGATCAGCACAGTTTTTCATATATTTATATTGTTATTAGCCTCTCTTTCACTTTCTTCCTGCGGTGTAAAAGGAAATTTGAAAACTCCAACGCAAATTGAAGCGCAAGCAGCAAAAAAAGCCCAGAAAGAAGAAGAAAAAAAGGCAAAAGAAGCCGAAGTTGAAGCAAAAGAAAAACTGGAGCAAAAATAATGGATCATTTTTCCTATAAAAATGGTGTTTATCATGCAGAGGATGTAGCAATACCCGATATTGCCAAAGCTGTTGGCACGCCGTTTTATTGCTATAGCTCAGCCACCCTTGAACATCACTATAAGGTATTTTCACAGGCATTTTCTGATGTTGACGCAAAAATTTGCTTCGCGGTAAAATCTAATGATAACCTTGCGGTGCTGGCAACCTTCGCGCGGCTAGGCGCAGGAGCGGATGTAGTTTCCGGAGGTGAAATCCGAAGAGCGCGCAAAGCCGGAATCAAAGGAGAAAATATTGTTTTTTCAGGTGTAGGAAAAACAGCTGAAGAAATGTCATATGCTTTGGACGAAGGTATTTCCCAGTTTAATGTTGAGTCTGAGCCAGAACTTTTATTGCTTAATGATGTAGCTATTTCCAAGAGTAAAGTGGCACGAATCGCAATCCGCGTTAATCCAGACGTTGATCCTAAAACTCATGCTAAAATCTCCACTGGGCAGAAAGAAAGCAAGTTCGGCATATCAATGGTACATGCCCTGCCCGTTTATCGTCTTGCCAACTCGCTATCGGGAATTGATGTACAGGGTGTCTCTGTTCATATTGGTTCACAACTTACCACCCTTGAGCCATTTTCTCAGGCATTTTCCCGCCTGCGTAATTTTGTAAATGATCTGCGGTCTGAAGATATTATAGTTACCACTCTTGATTTAGGCGGCGGGCTTGGAATTACCTATGGTAAAGAGCAACCCCCACTTCCAGAATTTTACGCAGAAATAGTTAAGCGTGAAACCAAAGATTTAGGTATAAAACTACTGTTTGAACCAGGACGTGTGCTAGTTGGCAATGCAGGAATTATGGTTACTAAGGTCATTTATGTAAAACAAGGTGAAAACAGGATTTTTGTAATAGCCGATGCAGCAATGAATGATCTAATTCGTCCCACTCTATACGATGCGTATCATGAAATTATTTCCATCATTCCACCTTCAGGCGACACACCGACTGAACTTGTAGATGTAGTAGGCCCAGTATGCGAAACAGGGGATATTTTTGCCGAACAACGCTTAATGAAGATTCCAAAAACAGATGATTTAATTGCTTTTCGCTCAGCGGGAGCATACGGTGCGGTAATGGCCGGAACCTATAACTCCAGATTACTTATTCCTGAAGTTATGGTACGTGGCGATAAATTCTCCATTGTCCGCGAACGCCAGACTTATGAAGAGCTTTTAGGACGTGATAAATTACCAGAGTGGTTATAATTATCTAACTAATATTATATATAAATATAAATAATTTGGCTAATGACGTAATTTTTGTTTTATGTTATACGAATCCCCCAAGTGACAAGAAAAAATTGGCACTTAAGTTTATAACAAAATATGAAATCTTGGAGGATATTATGAATAAAGCTATACTTACTGCTACTCTTGCTGGTGTATTTGCTGCCGGTGTTGCTATGTCTGCAAATGCTGAAGATAAAAAGGCAGATGCAAAAGAAAAATGCTACGGCATTGCTAAAGCTGGGAAAAATGATTGCAAATCAGCAAACGGATCACATTCTTGCGCTGGTCAGGCAAAAACTGATAAAGATGCCCATGAATGGAATTTCGTAGCAAAAGGAACTTGTGAAAAAGACGGTGGAAAATTAACCCCTCCTGCTGCAAAATAATTTTTTATTTTCTTACCCTCTTCAGTAAAGAAGAGGGTAAGAGAGTTTTTATATGACATATCCCGACATAGGGTTTGGGTTGGGGCTTCGTTCTTCCCATTATGATGTAATCTTAAAAACACGTCCAAAAACTGTTGACTGGTTTGAAATAATTTCAGAGAATTTTTTAGACGCCCATAAAGGATATTGGGATTTTTTGGCTGATTTACGCCAAGACTACCGTATCATAATGCACGGAGTGTCACTTAACATAGGCTCTACTGATCCTCTTAATTTAGATTACCTCAAGAAAGTAAAAAAACTTGCCGACTTTCTAGAACCACCATGGTTTTCAGATCACTTATGCTGGACAGGAATTAATAGTAAAAATACTCATGATTTATTGCCAGTGCCTTATACACCGCAAACACTTACCCATATTTCTGAACGCATAAAAAAACTACAGGATATTATAGGATTTCCATTTATCTTAGAGAATCCATCCACCTATTTAGAATTCACGGAATCATCTATACCTGAATGGGAATTTTTGGCTAATATTACAGAAAATACCAGCTGCGGATTACTTTTAGATGTCAATAACATCTATGTTAATTCCTTTAATCATGGCTATGACGCAAAAAAATATATAGACACTATCCCAGCACAGAATATTGCCCAGATTCATCTAGCCGGACACCATGATTTCGGCACGCATATAATTGATACACATGATAATTATGTAAAAAACGAGGTTTGGGAATTATATAATTACACAATAAAAACCAAGGGTAAAATCAGCACCATGATTGAATGGGACGATAATATTCCAGAATTTAACATATTACTAGCCGAACTGGATAAAGCTCGGAAATTCCCATGAAAACATATTCTTGTTTCCACACTGCTATTTTAGATAATGATTCTGCTTTAATAACGCCGTTAATCAAACCACACCCCCATCTTACACAGAAACAACAATTTGCGATTTATTCCGAAGGTTACCGTATAAGGCTTATCCAATCTATTCGTAGTGATTATCCAATATTATTAAAATTGCTGGGTGATAAATTGTTTGATGAGCAGACACTGTCATATATAGAAAATATGCCGCCAGCCAGCTATAATCTTGATTATTATCCCCACAGATTTGCTGATTTTATAAGTAAAAATTATACTGATAAATTCGCAGGCGAACTGGCAACCTTGGAAGCATCTATCGCCAAAATTTTTATGTTACCGGATAGCGAGGGATTTTCAGCAAATAGCTTTAGCAAAATATCATCGGAAAATTTCGGTGATATGATCTTTAACTTACGCATAGCTTGTAGCTTGTTAGAATTTTCTTATCCGGTAAATGACTGGCTAACTTCCGCACGCGCAATGCCTAATCTACCTGAAATACCAGCTGAAAATAAAAATTTTCTAGTAGTGGTTCGGCATAATAATGAAGTGTATCGGCATAATCTAAACGAGCCGGAATTTATTATTCTACAGAATCTAGCCATTGGAAAAAATATCTCAGAGGCTTTAGAAGCAACTATAAACAATTATCCGGAACATTCTGAAACTATTACTAACAATTTACAAAAATGGTTCATAAACTGGATAAAAAACGGGCTTCTTACCGAACTTCCATGATCCCAGCAAATACGCAATGACGGTTATTTACCATTTTTTTTCAAAATCCCCCTTCCCGTCCATTTAATTTGGTATTTATAATCATTTTGTGGTCAGAGACATTCCATGGAAAGCCGCATCTAGGTCGGCGTGACACCTGCATCCATCCCTATAGTGTGATTGCGTATGAAAAAT
>CAUJIB010000002.1 GCA_963205245.1 Pseudomonadota bacterium | reverse complement strand
GGAAGAACGGCTGATTTCCATCATGAAAGAGCGCGGAATTGATGATTATTTCTTTCTGGATCAATCCTTCCCGTTCCTTATTAAATGGGCAAAAAATGGATTGCGTAATTGTGCAACGCGTATATCGGAATTTGAATCCATAGAAACAGCAATCAGCCTAGCAGGGCTTATAGATTGGACATGGATAGATTGTTTTACGCATTTTCCACTAAACACTTCTGATGCCAAGCGATTAAAAGATGCTGGATTTAAACTTTGTCTTGTTTCTCCTGAATTGCAAGGAAGGGATGCGGAAGTAGAAATTCATGAATTAAAAAAGCTTTTGCATGAAAGAAATATCAATCCGGATGCAGTATGTAGTAAACGTCCGGAATTATGGAAGAGCAAATAACATGTTTGATAACAGCCACTATCAACAAGCAATAGAGTTACTGGAAAAATGCCGCAGCAAAGGCGTAAAACTGGTTACCGCTGAATCCTGCACAGGCGGCCTGATTTCTGCTTTGTTTACTGAAATTTCCGGCTCATCTGATGTATTTGAATGTGGATTTATAACTTATTCCAATTCTTCAAAAATAAAATTTTTAGGGGTAGATTCTGCCCTTATAGAACAGCATGGTGCGGTCAGCGAGCAAGTTGCAAGTGCAATGGCACGAGGTGCAATTAAAAAAACAAATGCAGATATAGCAGTTGCAGTTACAGGAATTGCAGGCCCAAGCGGCGGAACAAAAGAAAAACCTGTAGGTCTGGTATATATAGCAGTTGCCAACAAAAATTCAGTGATTTGTCAAAAAAATATTTTTGACGGCAACCGCAGTGAAATCAGGCTTAAAAGCGTTACCAAAGCACTTGATATGCTATCGTCATTATAAATTTATATTACAATCAATAAGATAGACATAAATATATTGGTGTAATTATAAGTAAATTCATATATAATAAATGAAATTTAATTATTTTTTGCCTATGCCAGAACATAACAACTTAATAAAATTAATAAAAAAATTAAAAGAGAGTGCCGGAGATGAACCACTTGTCATAAATTTTGCTGACGGTAATCATGTCGCTGGAAATACACATTCTACATTATTAGAACCAGAAGTTTTATCTGCCTTAAAGCAAGCCGGTGTAAAACACATAATATTAGAGACTGATTACGGTAAAAAAACAAAAGAAATTTATGAAGGAATAAAATCAAAAATCTCCGAAAATCAAAATTATTCCTTTGATGATTTTTTGAAAGATGAAAATCTAGAACATAATAAATTAAATGCATACACAAAACATTATATAAAACTACTTATCAATTCCGCAAAAGAGGGGATGGAAATTGATTTTCCCGATAATGCTACTGTAAAAGGAAGTGCTGGAGAAATATCTAGCGATAGCTTTGATATACTTAAATTTTTACAACATAATACTTCTATATACACAAAACAAAATCAAGAATGTATTGAAACAGTATATAAAGAACTTGCTAATAAAATTCCAAAAGAACAATTATATTCCGCTATAACAGAGATAGAATTAAAAAGACTAGTTGATAACTCTCCTTCCGATATTAAAATCGCAGAAGAAACCAACGAAAAAACATCCAATGGGAAAAATGTTGCCGTAGTTTATGGGGTACTTCACTTTATTGGAGAAAAAGATCTAAATGATTTGCAAAGTGCAAAGCACAAAATAGTCATTCTAATAGCCACCGACAATGATCTGGTAGCCTTATCGGGGCATTATCAACAATCTAAACAATTGCCGCAATACAGACACAACCCAGAAACTGGAGAAACTTCAAAATTTGACATTGAACAAATTAACAGCGCTGTTCTTACTAAGTTAGCTAATACACCATCAGAAAATTCAACGCCGATAAATGAACCAATAATAAAACAGCAACATACATCAACACTAACCGACGAACAGTGCAAAGCACTAATCCCAGAAGATTTAAGATTCAAAAATTACCATCCTGTAGAAATTTCTCTAAGAAATCTTTTCAATCGTATATTTCCTAGCATACCTGATAATAACAACGATAAATCACAGAATATTTCGCCAACGCATTAAGCGACTTTTTTCTGGTTCTTTAGAATATTATTTATCCAGTCACGCCCGCTTTGGTTTTCTACATAATGGATTAAAGCAACCACCACTTTCTGGTCAAAGAAAATCCCTGATTGCTCCAGCAGGAATTTATTAGCGGCCTCAATTGTCATAGCATTACGCCATGAACGGGGGCTTATCATCCCGATAAAAGCATTTGCCACTGCTATTATACGTGCTGAAACAAGTATATTTTCTTCTTTCAGAGATAAAGGTCCTGTACCATTCCATTTTTCCTGCCATTGTCTCAAAGTATCAACCACTGGCCCATCAAAAGGAATCTCTTCTAACAAATGGGCGGCTGTTTCCATAGAAGAACGGATTGTTTCTTTTTCCTCATCACTAAGCTGGGTAGTTTTGGTTAAAAGCTCTGTTGGAATAACAATTTTACCAATATTCATCAGGCTTGCCGCAGTTCTTGCCGCATCAATCATTATATTGTCAAGCCCCATATCCATAGCTATTTGATATGATATTTGCGATACCAACAATGAATGGTTAGCAGAAAACGGATCGCGCTTGTCAACCAGACCAAGCAAGGTTTGTATTAATTGTTTTTGTATGGAAAGCCTGCGTTCGCGTTCGTGATAGACTTCACTGACATCCTGTTCCACCACTAACACACCTGCTGTTTTTGGTGGCAGGGAAGCAACTGGGATTTCCTTGATCGGTATATATCCGGAACGAATAATTGTTTCCTCTTCTCCGGCATATTCACGATGGACATGATATATAGGCTGCCACGCTCTTAAAGCATTATCGCATTGTTCCAATACTTGTTCGGCACGGGCAGCACCACGCACATCAGCAATAGTTTTTCCTATTATGCTGTCAGGCGACATATTCGCAAGTTTTGCGACCTTCTGATTGGCAAACTGATAAGTCTGGTGATGATCAACTATATAAATTTCTTCCGGTTGATAGTCTGTAACCAAGCGCAATAAATTTTCCTGAGCTTGTGATTTAGCAGCAATTTTTTTGAAATAACTTGATGCCATAAGAGCATGGCGTGAATATGAATACCACCACATAGCAATTATAATAAGTACGATAACAGCAATAATAAGTGAAAAAGTGGCGACAAGGCCGGCACGGTGTGCCCCGCTTTCAGCAAAGGCTTCATTCTTATCCACCTTTACAACCATTTGCCAGTTTGTACCGTTAATATTTCGTGATGTAGCCAATACATCATTTCCACGATAATCTTTCAGCTCTGAAGAAAAATTTTCATTCCCACCAATGACATATCCTTCTGCAATATCTTTTTTAGATTTATCAAAATTCTTGCTGAGCAATGCACTACCATCCTGCAATGGCGAAATATATTCTATTTTTTCGCTACCATCCAGTGCCGGACGCAACAATAATGTTTCCAATGTTTTTTCTGTTGCACCCGGCTGTTTCAATAAGCCAAACAAACTGTCATCTACAATTTTTATAGCTACTATTTTCCCGATTTGACCTTCGGCATTTTTTTCGCCTTGGAGAGAATAAATCGGGACAGAAAATCCCATATACAACACACCATCAGCATCTTTTTGTAAATCTATCAAAGCTTCTGTCGCAGGTTTTTGCGCTTTAGCATGTTCAAGTAAACGCATCATCGCACTTGTTACCATTGGAGTGCCAACAATCATCTGGTTGTCATTACCAAGCACTACCAACCCTCCCTTATTTTCACTGGGAATATTTGCAGGGATATTATCCGCTCCACTTACCATCGTAAAACCAGCCCTCTGAGCAGTAAAAGTAAGCAGGTTACGCAAATAAGATTTTTGTGCTGGTTCAGCTTCTACAGATTCCCCCTCTTTTATCTGCGGAATCATCTGTAATTCTGTTAGATATAATTTAAGAGAAGGATTATCGGATAAAGTCCTAAGCTCAGAAAAATTACTTGATATAAAATGCGCTATATCGGTTTTTCTACTCTCTGCAACAAGATTGAGGCGTTCTTTCCACCCTTGAACATCACGTTCGTAATCTCTTTTATTAAAATTATAAACAAATAAAAGACCCGCAATGATAATGCCGAAAACCAATAAGACAATTCCATATAACCACGGAGAATTTTGAATTTTCATAGCTTCAGAAAATTCTTCGGATGCCGGTAGTATTTTTGTCATGGTTGCCTCTCTTTGATTTATATTCTTTTTATCAAATTATAGTAATTTTGCCAACATATTATATAACCTTACATATTAGGGCGGTACGTCCACCAGTTATCCTCATTCACCCCATAAATCGGTCTATAGTGATAAATTTTCATTGCCGGAATCACCGTCTTGATTTGATTGTCCAATATCATAATATTATTTTCATCATCGTACACTCCTAAAATAGCATGTATGATCCCACCTAAATTCAAATCCTGAACTATCATTATCCGCATTCTATCCGCCGGAACTCCAATAGCACGCAAAGTATAATATTTTGTAATGGCATAATCTTCACAATCACCGCTAATCTCCATAAACTCATAAGCGGTTTCCCAATAATCATTCATTCCCCAATTCAACTGATCTACTATATAAGGGTATTTATTTGCCCAGTTATTTACTGAATTGAGTTGCTCAGCTAGCGATTCACCTTTCAGCTTATCTAGCAGATCTTTCCATTCTTTTATAACGCAAGGGTGATAACGTATACTGCCGCATTCATCATCAGAAATATCCTGTTGTGAACTGAAACGCTCCATAACCCCAGTCCATTTGGGAAAAGGTTTCAAGTCATCAAACACTGATTCCTGCATATTGAAATAAGAATTCGGATATGCGAATGCCTGTGACGAACATAAACCAATGAACGAAACAACACTAAAAATCAGCAATAAAAATATTCTATAATTACTATTCATGATCCAATTTTTTATATGTGCAACAAGATATAATCCATGTTTTTGCTATTTACTATTGTGTTTTTTTTATCACAGTTACAACAAAATAAGCAATCATTACAAAGCAATCCGCCTATAATATTTTCTGCGATTATATGAAAAAATATTACGTATACGGAATAAAAAAATCTAGATATTTAGCCATATAAATAAGGTAAAAAACTATTCCGAATATGGAATGTATTTATAAAATTCTTTTTCGTTTTTATTTTTTTCCATTATAACTTATGTCAAATAATTTTTTGCGTTAATAAAAAATTTATAATTTATAAGTATTAATTAGAACATATTCATTTGCATGGTGTAAGTGAGTATATTCTATGTAATTACATAAATGGAGTTTATTATGACCGTTGCAAAAAAAGCTGTTGCTAAAAAACCTGCTGCTAAAAAAGTAGCTGCTAAAAAACCTGCTGCTAAAAAAGTAGCTGCTAAAAAACCTGCTGCTAAAAAAGTAGCTGCTAAAAAACCTGTTGCTAAAAAAGTAGCTGCTAAAAAACCTGTTGCTAAAAAAGTAGCTGCTAAAAAACCTGCTGCTAAAAAAGTAGCTGCTAAAAAACCTGCTAAAGTTTCTAAACCAAAAGCAAGCCTTAGCCTAGCTGCAAAATCTCTATCTGCTAAAAAAGTTACTCCAATCCGCCTATAATTCAAAGGATTGCTGTAATTCTTATAAAATAGGGGGTTTCAATTGAAACTCCCTTTTTTATATTGCATTTTAATAAAATATTTTTATTAACCCTATATTAAGGATTTTTGCTATATAATCTACTTGGTAAAGAGGAAGCTCTATGAAAAATTTTGTAGCATTTTTGAAGGATCAGAATGGGGCAACGGCTATAGAGTATGCCCTGATAGTCGCATTGATTTCAATTGCAGGCATCATGGCCTCCCAAATGGCGGGCAACGAGCTGAACACATCTTTTAGCAATATCTCCAGCACCCTTACTTCAGCCAACAGTCGCTAATAATTTCTTATAAATCACCAGAAGAAAATAATTTTAATGTTTGCTTATGGTTTAATACATGCGAGTGGTATGGAAACCCCTGATAATGAGTCTGCGTATAGTCAGGATGAGATTTTGCGTCTTCCCCATATAAAATCGCTGTACATCTCGTATTTTTAGCGCATTCCAAATCAATCTCGCTATCACCTATAAACCATACATCTCTATCTGGCGTTATACTGCTATTCGCAAAAGCTAGATGCACAGGATCAGCAAAAGGCTTATCACGCGCAGCATCATCAGCTCCCACGATTTTATCAAACAAACGATTCCAACCTATATGCTCAACTTCCTTGCGTAAATTTTCCCCCCTTTTATTACTTACAACAACACTGTAAAGACCTTTATTTTTTACCATCTCCAATACATCAAGTGCTAAAGGCAATGCCTCTAATTTATCTAAATGAGTAGAACGATAATGATTTTGATAAGAAGCACCGGCACTTTGCCAATTTTCTCCAAAAATTTCTGGAAACGAATCACGCATTGATTTACGTACCCTCATCTTTGTTTGCTCAAAGCTCCACGGTTCTTTGCCCATTTCAGCAAATGTTAAAGAAAGCGCGTTATGAATAATAGGCCAAGTATTTACTAATGTATTATCCCAGTCAAAAATAACGGCCTTTGGTTTTGGCAATGAGTGATTCATAATATTAAAAATTATTTCCCTGTCTGTTTATAAATATGGGCGTTGTATAATTCCTGCATTTTTTTAGTAACAGCCCCTACACTGCCTTTGCCAACCAGCCTATCATCTATCTTTACTACCGGTAGCACATTAATGCTTGTTGAAGTTATAAATGCTTCTGCCGCATCTTTTGCTTCAATGATATTAAATGCCCGTTCTTCGGTTTTTATCCCCGCTTTTTTTGCTAATTTTAGTAATACATCCCTTGTAATACCCCCTAGAATATCTTCATCCGCCTGATGGGTAACTAAAGTTCCAGATGGGGTAACTATAAATACATTGGAAGCTGAACCTTCATTTACCGTTCCATCTTTTTCCAGCAATAATGATTCCCGCACTTTCTGGTTTCCTGCTTCTTGTTTTGCTAAAATATTAGCAAGCAGTGATACTGATTTTATATCACGCCTCGCCCATCTATTATCAGGTTGGCTAATAACTTTTACACCATCGGTAAATTCATGTGCCTTAGGAGTTTTTGCACCACAAATAGTCATCACCAAAGCTGGGCGCACATTTTTGGGAAATACGTGGTCACGCTTGGCAACACCGCGTGTTACCTGTATATAAAGGCCGCCATCTTCACGCCCGTTTCTTTCTATCAATTCACGTACTATAACCTTAAGCGCACCAGCATTAACAGGTTCTAATATCTGCAATTCTTTTAGAGAACGTTCCAGCCTCTTGAAATGCAAATCACCATCTAGCAATTTTTTATTATAAAAGGCTATATACTCATAAATACCATCTGAAAATTGATAGCCACGATCCTCAATATGCACATTCGCATAAGCATGATCAATATACCTGCCGTTTACATAAGCAATCCTTGCCATTATTCCCCCAACAATAAAGATAATTTTAATATATATTATCTGATAGCATCAATTAATAATAGACCGCAATTAATATCCACAAAACCGGATGATTTTTTATATAACGCTATTAATACACCATGCCTGAGGATACTGATTTTTTAATTCCTCTGCTGCTTTCTGAGCCATTACCTTATCATCATATAACCCAAAACACGTAGCACCACTGCCTGACATACGAGCAAGAAAACAACCTTTTGTTTCTTTAATTGAAGCTATAATATTGGCAATAACAGGCAATTGTTTTATGGCCGTATTCTCCAAGTCATTTCTATAACCATTTTCTATTGTAAGATTTTTGCTAGAGAATTGCCTGATTTCTTTGTTATCATCACTGCGCAGCAATGGCTTGAAATCACTTTCCCTAAATATATCTGCGGTTGCCAAGGGAATATTGGGATTTACAATAACAATATATGGCTTATCCAATGATATAGGAATTATTTCTTCCCCGATACCACGCATAAGAGCTGGTTTTCCATATAAGCAAACCGGAACATCGCTTCCTAATGAAAGAGCAATTACTGACAATTTATGTTCTGAAATATCTAGTTTCCATAATTTTACCAGAGCTAGAATTACAGCTGCCGCATCTGCCGAACCACCGCCAATTCCTGAAGCAACAGGCAGTCTTTTTTCAAGTGTGATTTTTGCCCCTAACGGCTTAGCGGCATAATTCTGCAAAGCTATTGCTGCTTTCCATACCAAGTTTTCCTCTATCGGAAAACCGCTTAAAGAAGCTGCATGTTCTCCAATAATATCTAATGATATTTTATCTGATTCTTCGGTTTTTATTAAATCACCATAATCTGCAAAAGCAACTAAACTATCAAGTAAATGATAGCCATCAGCGCGCTTACCTGTAACATGAAGAAACAAATTCACCTTAGCACTGGCAGTAATAGTTATTTCTTTTGTCATCATCACTATAAAAACTATTCTGTTGCTGCAACGCTTGCGGCATTAACAGAAGTTTCTATCTCTTTTTTTTCTGTGTTTTCACTTGCTTTTAATTCAGGCAATCCATCTGTTATTTTTTTGCGAATTTCCTGAGAAAGGGCATCATCTTTGGCATAAGTCAGTGATCTGTCCCATTGGAAACGGGCTTCCGTTTTACGACCTAACCGCCAGTAAATATCACCTAAATGTTCATTGATTGTAGGATCAGAAGGAAGTGCCGCTAGAGCTTTCTCAATATAACCAACAGAAGCCTTGTAATCACCTGATAGATATAAAGCCCAGCCCATACTATCCATAATCTGCGGATCGGATGGACGTTTTTTTATCGCCTTTTCAATTAAATCTTTCGCCTGCGCTATTTTTTCTCCCCTCATGAGATAACTATAACCAAGATAATTCAGGACATCAGGCTGCGCTGGACTTAAGTCCAAAGAGCGTTTCAGGTTTTTTTCAGAATTTATCCAATCACCAATTTTATCAAATCCTGTTCCCAAGGCAAAAAATACTGGCCAATGCTGAGGCTTCACCTCTTTGATTGTAGCAACAGCAGCCTCATAAACTTTTATAGCTTCTGGGTAACGATCCTGTCCACGCAACAGATCCCCTTTTGCCATATAGGCTTCTATATCATTGGGAGATGCTGCAATAAGGGCATCAAGCTTATTTATTGCCTCATCAGTTTTTTTTAATCGCCCTAGATTCACTGCCATATAAAGTTGAGCTGTACTATATAGCTGGCTTGCCGGTTTTATTTTTGCCAATAACTCATTCGCAATACCATACTGCTGTAACTCGCCGTAAGCCTGCGCTAGCACGAGATTAGCAACTTCCAGATCCGGTTTCAGATAAAGTGCCAGCTGCAAGTAAAGTGTGGCATCCTGCGTTACATCAGAAGCAAGCATGATGGAACCCATGGTTAGTAAAATTTCTGCTGCCCCATCCTGCATATTATTTATTGGCGATACTTTTATTTTATCCGCAAAAGGATTCACCTTACGATAGGCAATTACTATAGGTTTTAGCAATTCAGGAGATTTATTTTTATCATAGAACTGTACCAGCATCTGCATCATTCTGGCAGGTGGATTGGTAGAATCATCAACTGCCTGCTTGAAGTTTTTTACCGCTTCTTCTGTAAAACCAGCTTGTGCATTTATAAGTGCCAGATGGTAATTTACTATCGGGGCTGCCCTGCCTACTTCCGCACTTAACTCTTCCATAAGCAGAGGCTTGCGTAATTTATGCTGATCTAAATCCAACCAAGCATAAATCAATGGAAGCCATAATTGCCCGCCACCATCTTCAAATACATTATCCAAAATTTTTGCTGCATTTGCTGCTTCATTATTTTTTATAGCACGCAAACTAAGCATTAAGGCAGCTATTGGCTCTTTAGGGTTATCTTTTGAGATGTTGGAAGCTATATCCATAGCTTTATCAATCTTTCCGCCAATTAAATAAAGCCCCATCAATTGGTTAGCTATATCAATATCCTGTTTATTTTTATCATATACCACAGCCAGAGACTTTGTTGCCTTTTCAACATCACCGGAAGCGCGGGAGAACTGGCTGGATAAATAGCTGCCTGATGAACCTAATTCATCCTTTCCTTCATCTTGCTTCACTTCCCCAGAAGCTGGTGGAACTGGCTGTTGATCATCGTTAGAAGCGAATTTTTCTGCTAAAGCAAAATTATTACTATATACAAACAATAATAAAAACATTAGAGGTTTAGAAATTTTATTATTTATTTTCAACATATTATATGCTTTTTATAAAAATTTGTGAAACTTTCGGGCATTGTACAACACAACCACAAAAAATTCTGCAATAAAAACACTTGCAGTTTTTGCGTATATTACTAGAATCCCGCATAATTTGAAACATTATTTAGAACTATTTTAATTGGAAAGCGAGTATTTTATGAGCGGTAAATCAAGTAAAAACAATCCAGAAGCACGTGGTAAAGTAACTGCCCTACGTAAATATAACGGTAAAAATGTAAAGCCTGTGCTATTCATTAAAAGCGGTGTTGGTCGTTATATTGCAGCTGCGTTTGAAGATGGTAACCTTGCCATTGATAAAAACACCGGTCTTCCCCTTGCCTATAAGAGCATATAGTTTTTGTCGCTAAGAATTGTTAGCTGGAATGTAAATTCCGTCCGTATCCGTATAGCTTTATTGCGGAAACTAGTTGAGCAGTCACAGCCTGATGTTATTTGCCTGCAAGAAACAAAAACCAATGACGATTCTTTTCCGTTAGCTGATCTGCAGTCATTAGGTTTTCCGTATATAGTCTTTTCTGGACAAAAAAGCTATAATGGTGTTGCTATACTTTCCAAACAGCCTATTTCCAGAGTAAACTGCCTTAAAGTAGCTAATTCTGAGGATAAACGCCATATTTCCGTAGAACTGAAAGATGGTATATCACTACATAATTTTTATGTACCGGCTGGCGGAGATATACCAGACCCAGAGCAAAATCCAGCATATGGTTTCAAGCTACGCTTTGTAGAAGCAATGACTGAGTGGTCAGATGAACTTAAAAAATCAAAGGAAAATGCTATTATACTTGGTGATTTCAATATAGCACCACTTCCCCATGATGTCTGGTCTCATAAGCAGCTTATAAATGTTGTAAGCCATACAGAACCTGAAATAACAAGACTAAACAAACTTAAAGATTCCTACAACTGGTGCGACGTAGCAAGGCATTTTGTAGATAGCGAACAAAAACTATATAGCTGGTGGAGCTATCGTAACCGCGACTGGCGCAAATCCGATAGGGGTAGAAGGCTGGATCATATCTGGACAACGCCTGACTTAAAACCAGCCTTAAAAAACTTTAGCATCTTGAAAGATGCGAGGGATTGGACTTCCCCTTCCGATCATGTTCCTATAATGATTGATATTGATTTATAACCACCATTACCGCCATGACACAAAATATTTCCGAAATCCTGAGTCAGGTAAAATTCAATGAAAAAGGGCTTGTTCCTGTCATTGCCCAGCATTACCAAAGCGGTGAAGTGCTGATGATGGCATGGATGAACGCACAATCTCTGGAAAAAACCTTAACCACAAAAGATGTTTATTACTGGTCACGCTCCCGCAATTCGCTATGGCGCAAGGGTGAAACGTCCGGACACACCCAAACCTTAAAAGAATGCCTGATAGACTGTGACGGTGATACGATACTTCTTAAAATAGAACAAGTTGGAGCAGCCTGCCACACGGGCGAACGAAGCTGTTTTTTTACCAAGATTTTATGAATTGTAACACAATCTTCACACAAAACCAAAAATAAGCTGTTAGACTATAGAAATATAAAACCTAATATGTGAGCATTTTTTATGGCTGAAACTAAAATTTATGATACTGTACCAACAGATTCTAAGCCTTTACCAGAAATGAGGTTTGAAAGACAATTATTAGACCTAGATAAAAATCCGCCTAGTTTAACAGAAGGTGGAGAAAAAATTACCAAAATTACTAAGGCTTCTGATGTCACTATTCCTAATACCAGTGAAAATAATTCAGGTGATAATGAAAAAGATAATAAACAACACCAAAAAACTCTGGCCAAACAACCAGAAGGACAAGAAGACGAAAAGAAAGACAAAAGGACTGGATTACTTGATTCGTTGGGTGATTTTGGAAAATTTATCTCAATAATATTATCAGCATTAGGACTTAATAAAGAAGAAGAAGCCAACGCAAAAAAAGACCTCACAGAAAAATCAACTGTTGCTGGGGGGAAAGCACCAACCTCTAATGATGTCGCCAATACTACACGGAATGTAACGGGACTAGATCCGTCTATACTATTAGAAGTACGAAAAATTGGTCAGGAAGCACATAATGGCGGAATTAATTTCCAAGCTGATACCAACGCTAGAAACCCGCTTGTTACAGCAAAACAACAGGAAGCTTCTGCTGGACATGGTGTGTAATTACAGCTTGATTTTTCTATCAGTTCAGGCTATTGAGACACCCTCCTAATAATTCATTAACTTTTTATGGTTATAATTATTGGTAAGCGTAGCTATTTATGCTAGTTTTTTAATTTTTTACAGGAGGACTGTTTGAATAAACTGTTTTTAGGCGTACTATGAGTCGCCCTGATGAGCCACGCGTTAACCGCGAAATTAACTCTTCTTCCATTAGATTAATAGATCAAAACGGCAACATGCTCGGTGTTGTTTCAGTTGCTGAAGGTTTGTCACTTGCTGAAAGAGCTGGGCTAGACCTTGTGGAAGTATCGCCAACCGCCTCTCCTCCTGTCTGCAAAATTCTGGATTACGGTAAATACCGCTATGAATTGCAGAAAAAAGCTCATGAAGCCCGCAAAAAACAAAAAGTTGTAGTGGTAAAAGAGCTAAAACTCCGCCCTATGATAGACAAACATGATCTGGAAATAAAAATCCGTAATACAATTGCCTTCCTTGAAGAAGGTGACAAAGTGCGTATTACACTGAAATTCCGCGGACGTGAAGCTGATCACTCTGAAATTGGTATGAAAGTAATAACCCAAGTGCAGACATCATTGGCAGATCATGCTAAAATAGAGCATACACCGCGAATTGAGGGCAAGCAGATTTCAATGATGGTTGGCCCTAAATAGCAAAATTTCTCTACCATTTGGAAAAATAATGGCAAAAAGAAATGTAAGGCTTAAAGCAGATGAAAAGGGATTTTCTTTGATGGAAATCTCAATTGTTCTTGTTGTCCTTGGTCTGATGGTTGGCGGTATAGCATCGGCACTTACTCAAGATCTCCGTAGAACAAAACAAATAAACCTGAAAAATAAAATGGATGCCATTGAACAGGCATTGGGAGCATTTGTTAAGAAAAACAACCGCCTGCCTTGTCCAGCAGATGCAACTTATACCATAACAAACGTTCGCTTCGGATTTGAAGGTAGTACTGCTGGTACCTCGTGCATAACCGGTGCTACTTATGACGGCAATGGAAACCGCTCTGCTAACCCGACTCCATCTACAGCAAATTTTTATATATCTACATTTGCAGGCGGAGTTGTACCGGTGCGCACACTCGGACTTGCCGATGAATATGCTTTTGATTCTTGGGGCGGAAGATTCAGCTACGTTGTTGACACAACAATGACTGCAACTGATTCTTTTACCAGCTATTTTCTTAACTATCCATTTGCCAGCAAAATTTCTGTAAATGACATTTCCGGAAGCACCAATACCACCATTGCCCTTGCTGTAGTTTTGAGCCATGGGGCAAATGGTCATGGAGCATTTCAATTAAATGGAACCAGAAAAAATGCGGGGATTACCAATACAAACGAATTGACCAATTGCCATTGCGACAACACTGGAACAGCAGGTGTTTTCTCTAACTCTTTTGTAAGCGGACGCAACACAGCAAGCAGCACGGATTTACGCGATAGTTTTGACGATGTATTACGCTATTACACACGCGGCAGCTTTCTAACCAATACTGATGTTGCCACTGAAATTAAGTAAATTCAGTTACTTATATATATTTGCGACATAATAAGATTATTACCATTAATTTTCACTAAAATGTCATATTTTCAAATGGTTCTTTGTGATAGTATGAGAACATGAGTACAAAGCAAAGCTATGTCAATGAACTGCATGAAATCTCCAATCAAAAAGGTCTTGGAGAGCAAGGGCGTATAGTACTTACAAAAATAATGCGGGTTGAAAGCCGTGGTGATAAAAATGCTAAAAATAGCAAAAGCAGTGCCACAGGTTTATTTCAATTTATTGATAATACTTGGAATCTTTACGCAGATAAAAATACTGACATAGATAGAACCAACTCAAAAAATGGCGATGGCCGCCTGAAACCAGAGCAGCAAATTAAAGTAGCTATTGATTTTACCAGAGATAATGAGAGGGCATTGACATCTGCCTTTTCTGGTCGTCCGCCTAGTGCCGGAGAAATATATCTTGCCCATTTCGCCGGTGCTGATGGTGCAATAAACATTCTAAAATCAGATCCTAATATTCCGATTAGCAAAATACTTTCACCAAAAGCCATGTCTGCTAACGCAGAGATATACCTTAATACTTCGGACGGCAAAAGAAAGTATTTCAATGATTTTACAGCCCGTGACTTACAAGCTTGGGCTAACCATAAAATGGATCAACCTGATAATTATGAAGTAATGTCGGTTGCAGAGCGAAATGACTGGCGTAAAAAACACCATATTTCCAGCAGCACACCGGAAGCTTTTGGCGAGTTAAAAGGTTTTTTAGAAGTAGTACTTGATGTGGTTAAAAACATATTCCAAGGAATTGCCAAATTATTTACTCCAGCAGAAGGAATAAAATATGCAGGTGATGCTTCCGCTACCCCGTCTCCGCGAACCCCGAAAGTTAATATATCGCAGAATAAAAACCAACAGCCTTCAGCTATATTATAACCAAAAAGAAAACGAACATGTCCGATATAATAGATAATAAAAACCTAGATTACGATAATATTATCAACCAAATCCGCGAAACTGGAAAACATATCATCTTGTCTAAACTTTCTGCACAAAATCAAAAATCTATAGAAAAATCTATACAAACCCCTGATACCCCATTAACAGCCCATGTTGGGGCTACATATGTTTTAACCTTACCAAAAGATTCTCCTCAACCGCTCCAACATGTTTCTACCTATTCTGTTGATTGTCCGGATCACAACACTATAAAACATATTGAAGATAAAGAATTATTAAAATCCCTAATTTTATCCGAAGCTATTTTACAAGCAGAAGGAACAAACAGAACCATAAGGGATGACCACCAGAAAATTATCAGGCAAATCAAGGAAGAAGAACATCACTTAACAGTTCCTATTATTGCTGCTGTAACCGTGGAAAATATATTTATACAGTGCAACCACAACATTAAGGCAGCTAATGCCGCAAAACCACAAAAAAGCAGATAATTTATAAGCTGGACAAATAATCCCTATAAGCTTCGTTCACTCCATCTATGCGCTTCTGGATTGAATCGCCCATTAAATCAGCCATATCACCTATAAATTGCAGGGCTATATTTTTTTCTTTAATAATTAGATTAGTTTTATGTAGATTCCCAGTGATGCTGCCAGATAAATGATAGGCAAGGTTTGCGCTTGTCCCCATCAATTTTGCCCATGCTTTATCTGTATTATTTATAAGTTGTAATTGCGGATAATTTTCTTTGATTTTGAATTGGTAGCGATGATAGAGGGCAAGGGCAAGTATTACCCTTTCCCTATGGGTAATGCTGGTAAAAGCTGAATAAATAACCCTCTGGAAAGCCCATTCCCCGCGATATTCCGGATGAATATGGACGGCAATATCCGATAACAGGCAGAATACCAGACGCAACCTTTTCATTTGCTCGGCTTCCTGAGGTATTAATGGCTGCATCCAATCTAATAATTCCTGCCCATAAGCAATACTACGCCCATTACGGGAAGCAAATTCGCGGCATGAGAATAATAATCCATCATCATCACGCTCACGAAGCGGCAATTTTTTATAAACATAACCTTCACGGATACCGCTAGCAGAAAACACTATATTTTCTGCCTTGCTTCTAGTAATTAAAGTTTCCAATACCATTGCAGCCCCTGGCAAAGCTGCAGCGCGCTTAGCTGCCACTGCCGGATATTTTTCTAGCTTCTCCAACGGCATTCCAGAAATTTCCTGTATAAAATCCAGAAATTCTTTTGCTTTCACCATATATTCATGAAGAATCTGCAACGGATAATCATGAGCAACCATGTGCATTTTTGCCAGAGCACGAAAACTACCGCCAATTGCATAAATATTAGGGGTTTTCTGTGCATCAAGCCAATCTATATCAGCAAATCTTTTATCTATAAGTTTACGTAATTTATTACGGTCACCTTTGCTTTCATCCATCATGCGCAAGCTCCCTAGCGGCAGGCTGGTATGACCATCTATCTCACCGTCATTAACCCTAACCAGCTCCAAGCTGCCGCCGCCCAAATCGGCACTGATTCCATGCGGTTTGTATATTGACGAACAAACGGCATATGCACCTAATTTTGCCTCCTCCTCACCGGAAATAACTACTGCAGTTACATGGTGGGTCTGCTCAAGCCAATCTGTAAAATCTTTTCCGTCCTTAGCATCCCGAATAGCCGCAGTTGCTATTATATGAAGCTCAGCAATGCCCATATTACGCCCCATGGCGATAAATCGGCGCAATGCATCCTTACCCATAATCACCCCATCTGGGTTTAACAACCCACTGGTTGCAAGACCTTTACCGAGTGCACATAAGACCTTTTCATTATAAATGGGAATCGGCGTACGTTTATTCTGATCATATACTACTAAACGAATAGAATTTGAACCGATGTCTATAATGCCGATGCGTGCGTCTTTTGTGTTAGATTCAGTCATAGCCTTGTCATCGCGATCTGAAAGCGAAGCAATCCAGTTTTGTTATATTGAAAATCATGGATTGCTTTGTCGGCTACACCTCCGCACAATGACCCAAAAAATAGTTTATCTATTAAATTACTACCCATCTTTCTTTACCGCCTTATATTTTAGCATCTGTGTTGATTTTGCCCTTTTAAGCGATGTTCCCCGTCCTGACAAGCTAGGATTTTTAATAAAATAATCATGGGCAGAAATTGCGCCAGCTGCTGGCACTATCCGTTTATAGGTAGCATCAGATTGTAAAATCCAGCTTTGACTTTCGTCTTTTAAGTTAGCCATCATTATTTGTCCCATCACCTGCTCATGTACGGTTGGGTTTTCTACCGGCACAATTACTTCCACCCGCCAATCAAAATTCCTCGGCATCCAATCTGCTGAACCTATAAAAATTTTAGCATTAGGCGATGGAATTTCATATCCATTACCAAAACAATATATGCGTGAATGCTCAAGGAAACGCCCAACAATGCTTTTAACGCGGATATTTTCTGAAAGACCAGCCACATTCGGGCGCAGGCAACAAATACCGCGCACCACCAGCTCTATTATCACTCCAGCCTGTGAAGCACGATAAAGGGCATCTATTATCTGCTCATCTACCAGTGAATTCATCTTCGCCCAGATTGTACCTTTGCGTCCATTTTTTACGTGCTCTATTTCATCATCAATCATGGCAATTAAGCGTTTGCGCATATCACGCGGGGCTGCGATCAGCTTCTTAAATTCCCGAGGCGGAGCATTGCCTGTAACAAAATTAAACAAATAAGCCGCATCACGGCATAAATCATGGTCGGAAGTAAAGAATGACAAGTCAGTATAAGCTTTAGCTGTTGTTGGATGGTAATTACCAGTACCAAAATGCACATAAGAAACCAGCTTATGATTTTCACGGCGGGTAACCAGTGTAACTTTGGCATGGGTTTTCAGAGTCACAAAACCATACACCACCTGTACACCGGCATTTTCAAAATCCCTTGCCCATTTTATATTGGTTTCCTCATCAAATCGGGCTTTAAGCTCCACCAGCACAGTTACTGATTTACCTGCCTCAGCCGCAGCAATCAGGGCACGGGCAATAGGAGAATCTTTACTGGTACGGTATAATGTCTGCTTGATAGAAACAACATCCGGATCTTCCGCAGCCTGACGCAGGAATTTAATCACCACATCAAATGTTTCAAACGGGTGGTGAATCACGATATCTTTAGCCGCTATAGCAGAAAAACAATTACCGCCAAAATCGTTGATTCGCTCCGGAAACCGCACCTTAAAAGGTGGAAAACGTAGATTTGGCGGAGCATGTTCTAAAAGTTCTTTCAGATTAGCAAGCCCAAGTAACCCCTCTACATCTATGACATTCTCTAGCTCAACGTGCATTTGCTCGGATACAAACTGCACAAGATTATGGCTGGCAGGGGATGCAAATTTGATCTGGATAACCCGCCCTCTCCTGCGCTGTTTTACCGCTAGTTCAAAGTTACGGACAAAATCTTTATCCTCTTCTTCTACCTCTAATTCGCTATCACGGATAATACGGAACAAAGCACTATCAAGGGCAGAAAATTTAGGCATGAGTATAGGCAGAAACATTTTAATGATATCTTCCAGCATCACAAAGCGTAGTTTTTTGTTCGGCATTACTATGAAGCGAGGCAAACGTGCCGGAAGGGGAATAATTGCAATTTTTTCGTCTTTCTGTTCACTACTAGCTAACTGAAATACCAATGCCAAGCTTAGATTCGGAAGAAAAGGAAAAGGATGGGCAGGATCAATAGCAATTGGCGTAAGGACAGGAAAAATATTTTCCAGAAAATGCTGCTCAAGCCAATAATGTTCTTTTTTTGTAAGAGTTTCCGGCTTTAGAATTTTGATATCGTGTTTTTCCAACTTTGCCCGCAGATCTATCCAGCAAGTATGCTGTCTTTCCACCATTTTAGAAATTATAGATTCTATCACCTCTAATTCCTGTGCTGGTGTCATTCCGTCCGGACTTTGTTTGGTAATACCCTGACGCACATAATCTTTAAGACCCGCCACCCTTACCATGTAAAATTCATCTAAATTTGATGCAGAAATAGCTAAAAAATTTAACCGCTCTATGATGGGATGATGTGTATTTTCTGCTTCTTCCAAAACCCTTGTATTAAACGCCAACCACGATGTTTCGCGATTTATAAAACGGTGACTGGAATGTAATATGTTAGTGTTATGGCTCATGATTATAAATAGTGTTTGGACTTTAATTACTATATGATACAAAATGCTTATATTACACCATAAATACGTTAAAAGTTTTTTAAGATGTCACCTAATAAAACCCTTATAATTCTTAGGCATGGACAAGCAAAAAATGCTGGAATAAGTGAACATGACCATAACCGCACCCTGACTGAACGCGGACAAGAAGAGGCACTGGGAGCAGGAGAAACTCTGGCAGAGCATAAATTTACACCGAATTATGTGCTTTGTTCAACTGCCACCCGTACCCGTGAAACACTGGAGCAATTACAGCATTCTTTTACTGAGCCTTTAGAGGTGGAATATTCACCTAAAATCTATAATGCTTCGGATGTAGAATTACTTACCCAAATTGCAAAAATAAAAAATGATATAAATACCTTGCTAGTGGTGGGGCACAACCCGGGGCTATATCAGCTATCTTTGATTCTGGCCAAAGAAGGGGATAAGCAGATGCATAATAATTTACAAATGAATTTTCCTACCTGTGCATTAGTAGTAATTAATTTTGAAGGGAGCTGGCAGAATATTCTAAACTCCCGCAGCAAACTTGTTCTTTTCTCTACACCGGAGAAATAAACTACCTGCAATGCTTGCTTTTCTGGTCGCAACGGGGGATATTACAATCCGCCGGTAATCCATGCCCAGAATCATCCATTGCTTTAGCATTTGCCATCGTTGATTGCCTAATAGCTTCTTTTGCCTCAAGAGGCAAGCTAGCAAGAGCAGGGTCATTTAATATTTCCTGCAAACCTTGGTTTGCTTCGTGTTGTATTTGTCCATTTGGAGTGCATTTATCAATTCTACCGGCCATACTTTTACCTACTAACTAATTATATTAATGAATAGTATGTGATGGATTCAAAGCAACCGTTGCCCTTCTATCCATTTCCCGATCTACAAATGAACGTTTTGGAACTGTATTATCATATTCTACAACAGCACGTTTTGGAGCGGCAGCAACCTGAGCTTGTGCAGGTGTAGCAGTCTTAGACACCAGCGAATTAGGATGTTGTTGAAGTTTTTTACTGATACGCTCACCAACTTCCTGAATTTTACCACGGGCTTTTCCAACAATACTAAGGGAATCAGGAACAGACCCCGGTGCAACACCTGATGACTTACCTTCAACTGAAAAAGCCAGCTCAGAAACACGCACTACTCCAGAGTTAATACTGTCAGTTATTTTAGAAATCGGGACATATTGTTCAAAAATATCAGCCACAGCTTTTTTAGCCTGCACGCTTAATTTATCATATTGCTTGCCATAATTACTTATTACAAACTGGTTTAATTCTTGATTTGCCCCAACAAAAGCACCCAACACATGCTCGCGGCTTAAAGTTTTCCCCTGTTTATGTTCTTTCTCTAAAATCGCAACGCGCTCATGGGTGGTAGTGTGTTCCACATTAAATAATTTCTTACCAGCCCATTCTATCGGTTTTTCTAAAGCTTGATGTACAGAAAAGGCTATCAACCCCTTAACTGCAAATACCCCAGCCTCCATTGCTAAACCGCCACCTGCTGCACTTGCTGCTCCGACAAACATAGGAGCAACAAACGCCATTACTAAACCTACTGTCGCAAGTATAGAAAGCGCACTTACTAAAATTCCAACATTCCTGCTTTTCTTCAGTTTATCTACACCTTCGGCTATGGTTTTATTCGCTTCTATACCTCGGCTTGGATCACCTTTCGCCACCAAATCTATATCACTATCAACCACCCTGTCCGCTGTTTTACCAAGTGTTGCAGCTATTTCATGTTTATACATATTGCGCAGATAATCACGCCTGCCGTTATATTTCATCTGGCTTATCATAGCACCAGCCGCTGCCGCGATACCAGTACCGATAAGAAGGGGAACACCACTAAATGCTGCGGCTATACCGCCACCGGCACTGGCAATAGTTGCAGCACTACCTATAGTTGCCGCACTTCCACCACTCACCATAGCCAAGGTAACACCTTCCTTAGCGGCAAGATGCCCAACAATACTCTTCCCCTGCGTGACTAAATCATCATCCATGATATGATAGAACACTCCTTTTCATTTTTCATAATACACGAAAAAATCAAAAGAAATGTGACAATTTTATGAAATCGCCAGATATTCCCTAGCATGTTTTACATAGTTTTCAGCTGAAACATGGATAAACTTTTGTTCTTCCTCAGTTAAATCCCGAAAATATTTAGCGGGGCTGCCTGCCCAAAGCTGCCCTTTCGGCACTCTTTTATTAGGTGTAACCAGCGCACCAGCCGCCACTTGCGCCCCTGTTTCTATAACCACTCCATCCATAAGCGTTGCCCGCATTCCTATAAAGCAACCATCTTCCAGTGTGCAGCCATGCAGTAAAGCACTATGCCCAATAGTTACGTTATCACCAATAATGGTAGGGTTAGTCTTGCGGGTAACATGGATTACAGTTCCATCCTGAATATTAGTGCGCTTACCGATACGGATATAATTTACATCACCACGCACCACACAGCCAAACCAGATTCCTGAATCCTCGCCAATTTCAACATCACCAACCACTGCTGCACCAGCCGCAATAAATGCTTTATCGGAAATGCGTGGCACAACGCCATTCGGCGCATATTCGCCACGATAAGGTAAGATAATTGGTGATGGTTTATCACTCATGGAAATACCGCTGTAAGCTCTAAGGCAGTTTTTTCTGGGAAGCCGAATATAACATTCATATTATGTACGGCCTGACCGGAAGCCCCTTTTACCAGATTATCGGTAACAGAAACAATAATCGCCCGTCCTGCTATTCTATCAGCAAATACGTTCATTACACAATCATTTGTTCCACGAACCTGATGGGTAGAAGGCATAACACCGGCAGGAAGCACATGCACGAAAGCTTCATCACCATAGGTTTTTTCTAATTGGGTACGTAAATCATCTACGGTTTTTCCTGCGCTTAACTGTACATAAATAGTGGATAAAATCCCCCTATTCATCGGCATTAAATGCGGCGTAAATGTAACCATAATTTCCTTACCGGAAACAAGGCTAAGATTCTGCTCAATTTCCGGTGCATGGCGGTGAGCCGCAATTCCATAAGCTTTGACTCCCTCATTCACTTCGCTGAATAAATTGGCTTGCGAAGAAGACCGCCCTGCCCCTGTCACTCCGGATTTAGCATCAATAATAATATTTTCATGGCTAATTAAACCAGCAGCTAAAAGTGGCATTAAAGGCAGGCTGGATGTAGTTGGATAACAACCCGGATTAGCAACCAAACGCGCGTTTTTAATTTTTTCACGGGCATGTTCTGTAAGCCCATAAACTGCTGTTTTTTGCAACTCTACCGCCTGATGGGCGTGCCCATACCATTTGGCATAGGTTTCCACATTATACAGGCGGAAATCAGCGGATAAATCTATAATCCGCAAATGTTCCGGCAAAGCAGCAATTACCTTCTGTGTTGTTCCGTGTGGAAGGCAGCAGAAAACTAAATCAACCCCCGAAAAGTCAACTTGCTCAAGCGCAATCAACTTTGGCAGCCCCTTGAAACGCAAATGCGGATAAACATCACCAATATCTTTTCCGGCTTGAGAATCGCCGGTTAGTACAGAAATATTAGCAAATGGATGGGTAAGAAGGATACGGATAAGCTCTGCCCCCGTATAACCACTTGCACCGATGATAGCGATATTTATTTTGTTTTTCATAAATCACAACCTAACAAAAGAATTAAACTCCTGATACAAAAAAAGCACCTTGCGGTGCTTTCTTTGAAGAATATAAAAACAGCACCACCTGCAGGAACAAAATCCTACATGTGGATTTTGTATTAACGTTTTGAGAATTGGAAACTACGACGAGCTTTCTTATGACCATATTTCTTACGTTCAACCACACGGCTATCACGGGTAAGAAAACCACCTTTACGCAAAGAGGTATGGAAAATAGCATCATACTCATCAAGAGCACGGCTGATGCCGTGACGTATTGCACCAGCTTGACCAGAAAGACCACCGCCAACTACAGTGCAGGTAATATCAAAATTACCGATACGGTCAATGGCAGCAAAAGGTTGGTTGATAATCATGCGAAGTACGGGACGGGCAAAATAAACTGCTAAATCACGACCATTAACAGTGATTTTACCAGTTCCGCGTTTCAAGAATACACGAGCCACTGCGTCTTTACGACGACCGGTGCCATAGCAAATAAGCTCTTTACTTCCCGTTGATGCCTCTTTTTTAGAAACACTTACAGTTGATTTAGCCGGTGCTTTTGTTTCGGTTTTCGCTGCCGGTTTTGCAGCTGCTTTTACTGTTGCTTTTGCCACTTTAATTACCTCTTATTTTTTGGATTCTTAGAAGCGAAATCATAAACTTCTGGTTTTTGCGCTTCATGCGGATGCTCAGCACCGCCATATACCCTTAATTTGCCAAACTGATCGCGGGCAAGAGGGCTATCTTTTGGCATCATACGCTCAACAGCCTTTTCAATAACACGCTCAGGAAACTGGCTATTTAAGATAAATTCCGGATTAGTGGTTTTAATCCCGCCCGGATGACCTGTATGACGGTGATAAAGCTTATTCACACGCTTTTTACCGGTTAATTTAACGTCTTTTGCGTTAATAACAACAACATGGTCACCAGTGTCTATATGTGGGGTAAAAATAGTTTTATTTTTCCCGCGTAAAATTTTTGCTACTTCTGAAGCTAAACGACCAAGAACTACGCCAGATGCGTCTATGATAAGCCATTTTTTTGCTACTTCAGATGGCTTTGCAGAATAGGTTTGCATAAAAAACAATGCCTTAAATAATAAGTTTATTACATATTTTAACAACAAAATCCCTACTTCTGGGATTCTATATAATTAAAAAGAGGCTGGAATTTATTGCAAGGCTATAAGCAAGTCAATAGCTAATTATAGACAAATAACAATTTTTTATGATTTCGGGAAAATTTTGAAACGCATACCGCCAAATATAGCATCAACCTTACCATTTTCACCAAGAGGAAGCAGGCATTGACGGTATTTCACCAAATCATTATGAAGGTTTATGAATTCACCCTCATCAAGAAGCGGAGCAGAAGTCCTGATTACTTTTTCATAGCTAACTGCAAGTTCTTTAGCATTAGGCGATGCCACCTGATCCCCACCCTCACCTTCCAGTTCACCCTGATAGGCTTTTTTTATAGCTTCACCCAGATACGTATAGTTATAGTCCGGCTTGTCCAGATCTTTAACATGGATGAGGAAGCAATAATCCCATAAATCCTGAAGGTCATCAGGATCTATATCATCCTCAGTCGGCATAAGATTATCCTTACGCAGTTTTTCCCAATAAGCGATAAGCCTAAGCGTAATACGACGTTCTAACACTGGATGCCCCCATCTGTTAAGATAATAGATAAAATTTTAGCTAAATATTATTGTATATCAAATATATAGTAATGCTATCACAATTAATGGCTCAAGCATACAGGTTTTTTATTAACAAGAAGTTTACAACATGTTATTTTTTAGAACACTTTCATCACCTAACGGACTAAAATTATCTACAGACGACAATTGCTTGGTCAAAAACCCATTTTTTAGGCGCAATATCGGATAATTAAATAGAGAAATAAGATGCTCATCATGACTGGCAATAAGGACGGTTGTTCCAGTTTGATTAAGAGCCTCAAATAGATACATAAAACGCTGCGCCAACTCAGAATCAAGATTACCTGTCGGTTCATCAGCAAGCAATATATCAGGCTTGGTTATAACTGCACGGGCAATGGCAGTACGTTGTTTTTGTCCGCCGGAAAGAGTAGCCGGTTTCGCATTCTGATGTTCAGAAAGACCGATCCATTCCAAAAGCTCCAAAGCTTTCGGCATAATTTTTTCATCGGATTCACCCATAACTTTAAGGGGAAGGGAAACATTTTCCAAAACGGTTAAATGTTCAAGCAAACGATAATCCTGTAAAACTATCCCGATACGACGACGCAATCTAGGCAGTTCTTCACGCTTCATCTGCGTTACATTTTCACCGAACATATGAAACTTGCCATGCGTTGCCTTTCCCTGCAAAGAAAGCAGAGAAAGCAATGTACTTTTTCCTGCACCACTTGCTCCAGTCAAGAAATGAAAAGAGCCACGCTCCAAACTTAGGGATATATCTTTTAATATAGGCTGACCAGCAGTATATTCCATTGAAATATGTTCTAATGTAATCATCACTTTTTTCTTTTTTATGTAATAAATATTAGTATGCTAAATACAAAATAAAGATTATACAACTAATATGATTTTACAATGTAAAAACTGCAACGCCCGTTATCTTGTTCCTGACCAAGCAATTGGAACTGCCGGACGGACTGTGCGCTGTGCCCGCTGTAACCATAACTGGTTTGAAAATCCATTTACACCACCCACTGATTCACCTGAAAAAATACCGGATTTTGATGTAATGCTAGATAGCATTAATTCATCACCAGCACCGTCTAGCCCTACTACAAATCTTCCTGCCGCTATACCTAATAATTATATAGCCTTTAAGGCTATTGCCGCTGTATTTTTAATCTCTATAGCTGGACTATTCCTATTTATTGTTAAGCCCTCTTTATTCGGCATTACCCATAGTAAAGGATTAATTCTTGCCGACATAAAAATAGACAAAACTAGTGATGAGCAATCCAGCAAAATGGAAATCAGCGGCAATATAGTGAATATAACCGATACCCCGAGTAAAGTGTCTAATTTGCGTATAATGCTATTGGATAGCACAGACTACCCTCTCCAATCTTGGGAATTCGGCAGTAATGGTGAAACTATCAATCCAAAAGAAAATATGCCGTTTAGCAGCGGTGAATTAAATATAAAATCCTCCCTTGCAAAACGTATGGTTATAGATCTCGGAACACCGATAGAATTAAAGTTAAGGCAAAAACCTCAATGAATAAATCTATAAAAAAACCAAGCAATATAGAAATACTTATTTCTGCAGAAGAATTGGCAAAACGTGTAAACAGTCTGGCTCAAGAAATTGCAAACAGTATGTCGCCGGATATTATGATAGTATCTCTGCTGCGTGGCAGCTTTGTTTTTACCGCTGATTTAATCCGCGCCCTGCATTTTTCAGGCATACAGCCACAAGTTGATTTTATGACACTGTCAAGTTATGGCAGCGGGACAGAATCTAGCGGAAAAGTACAGATTATACGGGACATAGTGGAGGATGTAAAAAGCAGAGAAATATTAATTGTAGATGATATTTTGGAATCAGGTAACACACTTACTTTTGCCCGTAACCTAATAAAAGAACGCGAAGCCAGTAATGTAAAAATTGCGGTAATGCTGGAAAAACCCAACAAGCGTAAAACCAATATAAACGCTGATTTCGTGGGTTTTACCATCGCTGATAAGTTCGTGGTTGGATATGGTTTAGATTATGCCAATTACTACCGCGAACTGCCTTTTATCGGAGTGGTGGATTTTAATTAGGAAAAGCATGAAGAAACTGTTTTTACACCCATTGTTTTTTCTTGGTCTAGCTATCCGCCTTGCTATAATTATCTATACACAATCAGCTTCTGAGACTATCTGGTATTTACCTTTTTTAGATATTACATCAGAACATATTTCCTTAAATCCGTGGGCTGAATTTTTAGATAATGGCGGTATAGAGGCTGCCTTTCCTTATGGCTATGTGATGTGGCTCACATTCTTGCCGCTTACGTTTTTATGTAAAATCACAGGACTGGATTTACATTATGGCTATCAGTTTACCTTGCTAATCTCTGATGTTGGGCTACTGAGTGTTATCCGCTTAATAACACCATCTATCCGTACCAGCTTATTGCTAGGAACATATTGGCTATCACCGATTATTTTACTCGCTACTTACTATCTGGGTATGAATGATTTAATTCCGGTTTTACTACTTACTTCAGCCCTATATTACACAAAAAAATTACGACTGTTAGAAGCGGGTGTTCTATGTGGAGCGGCAGTTTCTGCCAAATTAAGTATGGTTCTAACAGTACCTTTTTTCCTAATTTACCTATTCCGGAATAATACCATGCGTAAATTTTTGCTCAAATATTTAGTAGGAATAGCAGGTACGTTATTATTATTTGGTGTGTCTTTTGTTATGTCAGAAGCAGCAGTTTCAATGCTCCTTAACAATCCAGAAATGAATAAACCATATCAGTTTATTATGCAAATTGGTGAAAATGGCGTTATTTATATTCTACCAATGGCATATTTGCTGATGCTATATATAGCATGGCGGGTAAAACGCCTTAATTTCCAGCTATTCAATATTTTATTAGGTTTAGTATTTTTATCAGTTGTGCTTCTTACTTCTGCTGCATCAGGCTGGTTTATATGGATTGTTCCACTTATGGTTTTTTACCAAGCGATAAGCGATAAAAAAGCAATTGTTCTGGTTGCAGCATTTTCTATTTTATATACGCTCATAAATTTACATTTTGAAAATTTTATTCCAGCAAGAATTATTAGAACTCCACTACTGCATACAGCTCTAGCTGCTATTGGCATCGTGCTTGCCTTAAGAATCTGGCGTGAAGCCATGAGCCAGAACGATTATTTCCGCCTGAGCAGGAAACCGTTTGCAATTGGTATAGCCGGTGATTCCGGTGCAGGGAAGAATACATTTGCCAGTGCTTTAGAAGGAATTTTTGGTACTCATTCCGTTGTACATGTCTCTGGTGATGATTACCATCTGTGGGACAGGCAAAACCCTATGTGGAAATTTATGACCCACCTGAACCCTCTTGCCAATAACTTAGAATCATTTTCCAATGATGTTTTACGCTTATTCAAGGGGCAACATATTTTTGCCAGATATTATGACCACCATAGCGGAAAAATAAGTTTGCCGCGGCGTATAAATAGCAATGATTTTATTATAGCGAGCGGATTACACGCTCTTTATATCCCTATCCTCCGTAATTGTTATACCATAAAAATCTATCTGGATATTGATGAGGATTTAAGGAAATACCTGAAAATAAAAAGGGATGTAACCGAGCGTGGGCACACTATTGAATCAGTGCTTGCGTCGCTTGCAAAGCGGGAAGCTGATGCACAGAAATTTATACGCCCTCAGTCAGAGCAAGCTGACTTAATCTTCAAGCTCCAAGCCACGCATCCACGCATTTTAGAAGAGAATGGAGAAATAGAACCACTACGATTAAAACTATTTGTGACTTCACGTGGCGGACTCAATGAAATTTCTTTGGCAAGGGTACTGATTGGTATATGTGGCCTGCATGTTGATATTAATGTAAATAACAATAAAAATGAAACTATGCTGTGTATTGAGGGAGATGCTACCGCCGAGGATATTGCAGTAGCTGCCCGCCTGATAATGCCAAGAATTATAGATTTTATTGATGTAGAACCGAAATGGCAATCCGGCACTCTAGGATTAATGCAGCTAATTACCCTTTCGCATATTGACCAGATATTAAATAGGCATCTGTTATGAAAATTATTAATCCTGAACGATTTACCACCCTTCCGAAATTAGTTTTATTTGATCTTGATAATACGCTTTATTATTATGATGAGCCTAATGAATTGGCTATGAACGCGGTTCGTGATAAAGTCACCAAAACCTTCTCTATTTCCAATTCTGATTTTGATAATGCGTTTAACAAAGCCCGCATGCAAACCAAGGGGAGGCTTGGCAATATTGCAGCTTCGCATAGTCGCCTGCTTTATATGCAGCGCATGCTGGAACTTTTAGGGCTTGGTTCACAGGCTATTTTATCACTTGATCTTGAGCAAACTTACTGGCGAACATTTTTAAGCAATGCAGTGTTATTTCCCGATGTCAAAAAATTTCTGGATGATTTGCGGCTTCTCAATATTCAGAAAGTAATAGTGACAGACCTGACATCACAAATCCAATTCCGTAAAATAATTTATTTCGGACTGGAAAATTATTTTAATTATATAGTAACCAGCGAAGAATCCGGCGCTGATAAATCAGACGCCAATTCTTATAAGCTGGCATTAGAAAAAACCGGCATAACAGATAATATATGGATGATTGGCGATTCTTCTTCCAATGATATTAAGTCTTCCAAAGAATATATAGGCGCAGTTACTATACAAAAACTTCATAATGGCTTAACGCTTGGCAATGGCGCAGAATCTCCAGATGCAGCTTTCAATGATTTTTCTGATATAAGGAATTTTATAAAAAAAATCGTGAGTAAAAATTCATGAAAGAAATAATTACAGAATTTTGTATAAAAATCGCAGAAAATCCTCTGCTTGTGCAAGGTGCTGGCGGCAATATTTCATGGAAAGATAATAATATATTATGGGTTAAAGCTTCCGGTACACAAATTTCGGATGCACGGATTAAAGATATTTTTGTGGCGGTAGATTTTTTACACCTGCAAAGCGAATTACAAAAAGGAAATTTTGCTGCTGTTCCTCAATTGATTACAAAGTCAGCACTCAGACCATCTATAGAGACATTGCTCCATGCCGTCATGCCTCATAAAATTGTGGTGCATCTGCATGCTGTAGAAATTCTGGCATATTTAGTACACGAAACTGCGCAACAGGAAATTGAAAGCATTATCAAAAATTCCATGAATTATGCATTTGTGGATTATTTCAAACCGGGGGAAGAACTGGCAAAAGCTATAAGTGATTCCCTAAAAAAATCTCCTAAAAGCGATATTATATTATTGCAAAATCATGGGATAGTAATTGGCGGAGATAATATTGCAGAAATAGAAACACGCCTTTCAACAGTTTCAAGTATTTTTAATGCTGATAACATGCCTGTTTATTATGGTGAAATTACTGTGCCACCACTGGCAGGATATATAGAATTCCCAGACCCTGTAGTGCAAAACCTTGTCCTAAATGATAAGTTATTTTCTCATGTTAAATCGGATTGGGCATTATATCCTGACCATGTAGTTTTTTTAGGTGATAAGGCAATTTGTTATAATGACCTGAAAGAAGTTACAGGAAATCATGAATTGATATTCGTCAAAAATTGCGGCGTTTTTTGCAGAAGTGATTTTAGTATAGCAAAGCAGGCGCAGCTTAGATGTTTTTATGAAATATTAATCCGTCAACCGGAAAACCCTCGTTTACGAACATTGAGCAAAAGTGAAATAGGGGAATTACTTAATTGGGATGCAGAGCATTACCGAATGCAGCTTAATATGAAGGATACAGATTAATGAATAGAAGCACGGATATTTTTCCTGCAATAACATCAGGTGTGTTATTTTGTTTATTATATTTTGTATTTACCAATATTTTTTTACAAACTCCGCTGTTTATATGCGACCAGCCGCATGATTTTTTTATCCCTATTAACGCGGGATATGCTTTTAAGAATGGTTATTCATTACACGAAAATTTTCATACGCCATTCGGCTGGTTGTACCCTGCCATTAATGCTTTGGCACTTAGTATCATTGAATTATTTCCTGATATTTTATCACTTAATGGTTTTATCAGTATTTCCTCTCTTATCTTTTCTTTTAGTATTACCGCTGTTTTCAGTATTATATATTGTCTACATCCTAAACAATTCAGGAGTATTCTATTCCTGCTTCTGGTTTTTGCCTTATCTGTAAATTTTCAGTTCAAATCCCGAACTGACTGGACAATATTTGATGTAGCTCCGGTTATAAGGAGTATTTACAATAATCACCTATGGGGATTATTCCTTTTTCAAGTTGCCCATGCTTTTTTATTGCTAAAAATAAAAAATGACCGGCAATTCCTTGAAAAAAGAGAGATTATTATAGCAGCGGCTTTACAAGCATTAATTCTATATATTTTCCTTAGTTATAAAATAAATTTTTTCTTAGGCGGATTATTAATCTCTGCCATATTAATTATCTTAATGCCAATTAGGCAGTCTGTTAGCTATATAATGTATGGAGCTGTTATTTTCTTCGGTTTTATGGCGACAACATGGCTTTTGGGATATTCATATAATGGTTATTTTCAAGATATATTAACCACTATTGAGGCTAAAAAAGAAATATATAAAGCATATACAGAACATGCTGATTTCATAAACAAGCTGGCAACCGTACCATTACTATTCGATTACAGGCAACCCCTTCAAACACTGCTTATTACAACTTCATTATTTCTTTACTATATCTATCAAAGAACCAATAGGTTTAACCTGAAAAATATATCGCTATGCTTAAAAGAGAAAGAATACCTAGTGGTTTTTGTTTTTCTATTCTCAATATTTTTTGCTTTCTACGTAGCCCTGCAGGGTGACTACGATAAACCGCATTTATATTTAGGAATATCCTCTTTAATATTTATACTTATAAATCCTATACCGAAATTCCATATTATATATTATAGGTTAGCTCATTATATTTTGTTATTTCTAGTTTTTATAAATATTTTTAGCATTATAAGCGCAACCAAAGCCAACAATCAAACCATAGCCGGCTATCATTTTTCTGATTTTCATATCACAGCGCAAAATTCAAAACATAATTTTCAAATTAAAACCACCGATAGGGATAATATATCACCGCCCAAACTAAATGATAAATTATTGACGCAGGACGCAATGGTATTTGAATCATATAAAACTGAGAACCCTAATTTTATTGATTATATAGAAAATACCGCCCAAAATGACCTCTACATCAAAATGCTAACCGATGTCATGTCAACACTTAGCTCTGTGGATATATCAGAACATGAAAAATTATTTTTGCTTGAATTTACTAATCCCCTACCCTTTCTAACCAATTCAAAAATACCTGCTAATTCTTTTAACTGGCTACATGCCGGAGTAACAATAAGTATAGAATCATTGCCACAGATAAGAAAAAATTTTATTGATTCCGATGCAGTTATTATTCCTGCTAAATCTATTGATGGCAACGCACAACAGCTTATGAATTGCGAATTTTATGAGTGGAATTTCAACCAGAACGAACCATTAAAAGTGTTCAAAATATCAGAAAATGCCATTTATCTAGGTACTGATAATTTTTTACAAAAACATAAACTTAAACAAGTATATAATTTTGATAATGTCCGAACGTTATTGCCAGAAACCTGCGCTAATGTAAAAAAACAATTGAAAGAATTTTTATGGACTTATCCATCATAATTATCGCAAAAGAATTTAGGTTGTTAGAATGCAAATAGTTATTCCTATGTCTGGTTTTGGTGAGCGTTTCCGACGCGCTGGCTATAAACTGCCAAAGCCTTTAATTAAGGTTGGAGGCAAACCTATCATCGCCCATATTATAGATTTATTCCCTGAAACTTACAACGGAGAGCATGAGTTTTTATTCATATGCAATAATGAACATCTGGAAAATCCAGAATACAAAATGGTAGAAACCATAAAAAAATACTGCCCTAACGGAAAAATAATTGGAATTCCGCCTCATAAGCTTGGGCCTGTCTACGCTGTTATGCAAATTGCTAATATGATAGACGAGGTACAACCGGTGGTCGTTAATTACTGCGATTTTTCCTGTTTCTGGAACTGGCAGGAATTTCAAAAATTTGTAACAGAAACTGGCTGTGCAGGCGCAATACCGGCTTATAAAGATTTTCACCCGCATACGCTTGGCACTACCAACTATGCTTATATACGTGAAAACAATAGATGGGTGTTGGATATTCAAGAAAAACAGCCCTACACCGATAATAGAATGGCGGAGTATGCTTCCAGCGGCACATATTATTTTGCTACAGGCAAAATAATGCTGGAGGCTTTTAAGAAAACCATCGAACAAAATTTGAATGTTGGCGGCGAATATTATGTAAGCCTTGCCTATAAAATATTACTGGCAGAAAATAAGCGTGTCGCCATCTATCCGCTGCAACATTTTATGCAATGGGGAACACCGGAGGATGTGGAAGAATATCAGGAATGGTTTGATGTATTTTTGCGTTTAATGGAAAACAGACAGGCATCTTCTCCGGCTGGAACACTGATTATGCCCATGGCAGGGCTGGGCAAACGCTTTGCAGATGAAGGTTATGATACTTGCAAGCCGTTGATAGAAATATCAGGAAAAAAAATGGTTATACAGGCGGCATTATCCCTGCCCGCTACAGTACAGCAATCATTTATTTTGCGCAGTGATATGGAGGGACACAAGGATATTATAAAAACATTAGAGAAAAACTTTACAGATTCCAATATTAAAATGGTAGGTTCAGTAACTGAAGGTCAGGCTTGCAGCGCACTTTTGGGACTTGACGCGCTAGAAAATAAGGCTGACAAAATAGTAGAGCCAATCACTTTTGCAGCTTGTGACAGTGCTGTTCAATATGACGAAAATAAATTTGCTGAGCTTTGCAATAATCAGGACATAGATGTTATAGTATGGTGCGTAAGAAAACATGCCAATGCTATCCGCAACCCGCAAATGTTTGGCTGGATTGACGCGGATAAAAATGGTCTTATAAAAAATATTTCCGTCAAAAAGCCTTTATCATCTCCTGCAACTGACCTAATCGTCATTGGCACATTTACTTTTTGCAAGGGGGATTATTTCCGTAAATCTGTGGCTAGCCTTATAGACCGCAACGACAGAATTAATGGAGAATTTTACCTTGATTCCTGTATTAATGATGCAATAAAACTAGGATTACATTGTCATATATTTGAAGTTGATGCTTTTATTTCTTGGGGAACACCAAATGATTTACGTACGTTTGAATATTGGCAATCATGTTTCCATAAATGGAATGGACATGCTTATAGCTTAGAGCAAGATAAAACCATTGCGCCTGAGGCAATCGCAGAACTAGAAAAACGCTATCAGGAATGGGCTTACAAACTACCAGTAAAATATGATAAAAAAACAAGCTAAAACATTCATAGTTATTGGGGGTCTTACGGTAATTATAGATTTTCTGGCTTACCGTGGAATATTATACAGTGATATTACCTGTATTAATTATGCCAAAACTATTGGGTTTTTAACCGGAACTGTCTTTGCTTATTTTGCCAACAAGCATTGGACATTTTCTGATAAAAGCCATATCCGCCATAGTATCTGGCGTTTTGTCACACTTTATATGGTAACACTGGGAGTTAATGTCAGCGCTAATGCCATTATATTGCAGCATCTTATAAACATACCATTCAAAATCCATATTGCATTTTGCATAGCTACAGGAATTTCTGCCTTACTTAATTTTTTAGGCATGAAATTTTTTGTTTTTTGTAGTAGAAAATAAAAAACATTATTACCAGTATGATTATGAAAAACCCAAGCGCTTGTTTAATTGTAATTGGCAATGAAATTCTCTCCGGACGCACGCAAGATAAAAATATCTCCTTTATTGCGACCGGACTTAATGAAATAGGTATTAATTTATCAGAAGTGAGAATCATTCCCGATGTGGAACAAACTATTGTTGACACTGTAAAATCGTGCAGCAGCGCATTTGATTATGTTTTTACCACAGGGGGAATTGGCCCTACCCATGATGATATTACCAGCAACTCCATAGCCAAAGCTTTTAATGTTGCGCTTTCACGCAATAAAGAAGCCGAGAATATTTTGCTTAATCATTATGGAGCAGAAAATCTTAATACTGCTCGCCTGAAAATGGCAGAAATTCCTGAAGGTTCAAAGCTTATCTATAACCCCGTAAGTGCAGCACCGGGGTTTATTATAGAAAATGTTTATGTAATGGCAGGTGTACCACGAGTTATGCAGGCCATGTTTGATAACATCAAAGGTGAATTAAAAGGTGGTGCAAAGACTCTATCTAAAACTATCTCTATTTATACAACCGAAGGTTTTATTGCAGAAGGTCTTACCAAGATTCAAAACGAATTTCCTGACGTAGAAATCGGCAGTTATCCTTTTATAAAAAACCAGCGGCTTGGCACCAGCCTTGTCTGCCGCTCTACTGATACAGAACGTTTAGAAATATGCCACAGCAAGCTTAGAATTTTCCTGCAAACATTTTCTACAGAACTGGATGACGAATAACGGATGACAAAAACGGTCATTGCGAACGCAGCGAAGCAATCCATTTTTTCTGTGTGTTTAATTTCTGGATTGCTTCGTAAACCATTGCCTGCTCGCAATGACGAATCTAAATTAACATTATTAAACATCCAAATTTTCAACACTCAGGGCATTCGCAACAATAAAGTCACGGCGCGGTTCTACCACATCACCCATAAGTGTGGAGAAAATTGATTCTGTTTCCACATCATCTTCAATTTTTACTTGAAGCAGGCGGCGGGTTTCCGGATTTAAGGTAGTTTCCCATAATTGCTCTGGGTTCATTTCCCCTAGACCTTTGAAACGCTGGATAGTTGAGCCTTTGCGCGCCCAATCCATCATGGTGTTATAAAGGGCAATTGGTGTTGCAACTTCCGCACTGCTTTGCTTACGGGTAAGGTTAGAAACATCGGCAAAATATGTATCCAGATAAGCAAGTTGCGCTGCTATTTCATGAGCATCTTTGCCTAAAAGATGTTTTTCTTCCATAAAATACATCTCTTCTACACCGCGTACCATCCGGCGGATTTTGAACACCCCAGCTTCAAAGGTACAAGCCCAACCGGCTTGTTCACCCAGTAATTTAGCCAGTGACAAAGCCCACGCTTTCGCTTTTTGCTCACTACCGCTTTTACCGTCAAACACATGGGCAAGGGCTGCCGCTTCTATTAAATGGGTTGGGGTGCGTTTTGCTAAATTTCTTACAGCAACTGCTAATTTTGAAGCCTGCGCAAGCACGGCTTTAAGCTCATCGCCACTGATAATTTTGCCGCTGGAAAGTGTTAGATTTGCCTCTTCCAAGCTGCTGGCTTGCAGATGCTGTTCTAATGCTTCATCATCTTTCAGATAAACATCATTACTGCCACGGCGCATTTTATAAAGCGGCGGCTGAGCAATATAGAGATAGCCCCTGTCAATAAGTTCACGCATCTGACGGAAGAAAAATGTAAGAAGCAATGTACGGATATGCGAACCATCCACGTCCGCATCGGTCATGATAATGATTTTATGATAGCGAGCCTTATCAATATTGAATTCCTCACGGCCGATACTCGTACCAATCGCAGTAATTAATGTTCCTACTTCCTGACTACCTAGCATTTTGTCAAATCGCGCACGCTCCACGTTAAGTATTTTACCTTTAAGTGGCAGGATTGCCTGATAATTACGGCTACGTCCCTGCTTCGCCGAACCACCCGCCGAATCACCCTCTACGATGAATAGTTCAGATTTCGCTGGGTCACGTTCCTGACAATCCGCCAATTTTCCCGGCAGAGAAGAAATATCAAGAGCACCTTTACGACGGGTAAGCTCGCGAGCCTTGCGGGCAGCTTCACGAGCAGCAGCGGCTTCAATAATTTTACCGATAATTGCTCGTGCATCTTGCGGATGTTCTTCCATCCACTGTGCCAGCTTGTCATAAACATAGCTTTCCACCACCGGACGTACTTCCGAGCTAACCAGTTTGTCTTTGGTTTGCGAAGAAAATTTAGGATCAGGCACTTTTACCGAAACAATAGAGGTTAAACCCTCGCGTGCATCATCACCGGTGATTGCTACTTTTTCCTTTTTAGACATGCCGCTTTCTTCAAAATATTTATTAATAGCGCGGGTAAGGGCAGCACGGAAACCGATAACGTGCGTTCCACCATCACGCTGGCGGATATTGTTAGTAAACGCCAGAACGTTTTCATGATAGCTATCATTCCATTGCATAGCCACTTCAACGCCCATTCCATCGCGCTCGCCTTTAATTACCACCGTATTATGCAGTGCGGTTTTGCCTTTATCCAAATACTTGGCATAAGCCTCTGTCCCACCTTCATAATAGAATTCCACTTCAGTTACAGGATCAGTTCGCTCATCTTTAAGCAAAATACGCACACCGGAATTTAGAAACGCAAGTTCACGCAGACGATGCTCTACTGTAGCAAAGTTGAATTCCGTCATAGTGAAAGTTTCTTTGGACGGTAGGAAGGTAACGCTTGTACCTTTTTTATTCGGTGCTTCACCTTTTTCAGTTAAATGCTGAGTGGTGTCACCGTGAGAAAATTTAGCTTCATACACCTTGCCATTGCGCCAAATAGTCAGGTTCAAATAAACCGAAAGGGCGTTTACCACCGAAACACCTACACCATGCAGACCGCCTGATACTTTATAGGAATTCTGGTCAAACTTACCGCCGGCATGTAGCTGCGTCATGATAACTTCAGCAGCAGAAACCCCCTCACCTTCGTGAATATCCACTGGAATACCGCGCCCGTTGTCCGTTACCGAGCATGAACCATCAGCATTCAAACTTACCGTTACCAAATCGCAATGTCCTGCCAACGCTTCGTCAATCGCGTTATCCACCACCTCGTAAATCATGTGGTGCAGACCTGAACCATCATCCGTATCACCGATATACATACCCGGACGTTTGCGAACAGCCTCAAGCCCTTTTAAGACTTTAATCGAGTCCGCGCCATATTCATTCTGTGCATCTTGTTCCATTTGTTTTGCTTCCGCGCTTTTAGTCATTTTTTACTACCGTTTTACAGTTTATTTTTGCTGCTAAGATTTGTAGCAGAACAGGAGATTAATAAAAGCATTTTCTTGGTTTTTTAGTATAAATTACAGCAAAAATTATGCTTAATTTATCTTACCTTCCTCTATCTTAAAAAACTGGGCTTTTCCTTGTAAATCAGAAAATAATAAGGCATCTGTCCCTGTCATCCATACCTGCGCGCCAGTATTACAAATTTCTTCAAATAATTCAGACCTTTTTAGTGCATCCAAATGCCCTGCTACTTCATCCAATAAAATTATCGGGGTTACACCGTGCCACCTTGCGCCAGCACGTGCTTGAGCCAATACAATAGAGAGCATCATCGCCTTTTGTTCTCCCATTGAGCAATTTTCTGCCTGCATATTTTTGCTTAAATGGATTACGCGTAGCTCGCTTCTATGCACACCGGTAAGGGTTCTACCTGAGGCTGCGTCACTATTCCTGCTGGATTCCAAAATTTCCCTTAAAGTATTTTCTGCCTCTAGTGCCGAAATTCCGTTTTTCAGCAAATCTTCAACGAAACCTGAAACAGTAATATATGCCTTTGGGAAACTAAGCGGCGATGCTGCAACAGTATGATTAATATGTTCGCAGGTAGAAAGACGGGAAATAGCTATAACAACAGCACAGCCTGCCATTTTCTGCTCTAAGGCCGAAAGCCAAACAATATCAGCCCTGCCATATTGCAATAATTTATTGCGCTCACGCATTGCATATTCATATTCATTGATATAAGAGGCATGCTCGGCTTCAAAACTAAACACCAGCCTATCCAGAAATTTACGACCTGCCGACGCTCCTTCACTAAATAGCTGCTCCATTTGCGGAGTGAGCCAGATAAGCGACATATGGCGGGCGAGATCCGACTGCCCACGAGTTATTTTTCCATCAATTTTTACTATGCGTTTATCTACATTTTCTGTACTTTCGCTATCCCGACCAGTACCGATTTTCACCTCTCCCATGCGCCCATTAATATTAGCAGCAATTGCCCAGCAATTTGCTGTTGGCTGTTGGTTAGTGGTTGGTGATAGTTTATCTATCTCGGAAAGCTTGGCACGACGTAAGCCACGCCCGACTGTAAGCAATGAAATTGCTTCTAATATATTGGTTTTCCCTGCTCCATTTTCACCAGTTAGGACAACCGGCTGCTGAGTCACCTCAATGCGGATATATTCATAATTACGGAAATTTGACAAGGTAAGCGAGGAGAGAGAAATATATTTTACATCATCTCGAACAGAATGTGGTATCGTAGCATTTTTCTGTAAAGATCCCTCGTTATACTCGGGATGGCAGAGAAGCATCACACTCTCATCGGCATGATAACGTATAAAGCCCCTACATCAGCTGTATCGCGCACAAGGGCAGGAGAATTACTGTCATTAAACAGAAATTGTGCGGTATCACCTTCTATTTGCGTCATCATTTCCAGCAAATAGCGGGAATTAAAACCAATCTCAATTGCTGAAGAAGAATAAGTTATATCAATTTCTTCTGATGCCACCTGATCGCCAGAGCCTGCAGAAAGAGTGAGTTTACCGTTTTCAAGTTGCAGTTTAATCGCCCGTGATTTTTCCGATGAAATAACCGATACACGATCCACCGCATCCTTAAATAGCTTACAATCAACTTCCATAAGTTTATCATTGGCAGCTGGAATAACGCGCTCGTAATCAGGAAAATTTCCATCAATGAGCTTGGATACCAAAACCGCATCTCCATAAACAAAGCGGATTTTAGTTTCAGATAAAGAAACTGCTACGTCACCTTCACCGGTTTCTAATATTTTACGCAATTCCTGAATAGCTTTGCGCGGTACAATTACGCCTGACATTCCATCTGCTCCGGCAGGAAGAGCCACTTCTATACGGGCAAGGCGATGACCATCCGTTGCTACAGCACGTAAAATTTTACCCTCACCTTCTCCAGACACATGCAAATAAATACCGTTCAAATAATAACGTGTTTCTTCCGTAGAAATAGCAAAGCTAGGTTTTTGGATAAGTGCCATACATTCTGCTGATTTAAGTATGAAATTATGGCTGAATTCACCTTCTGCCATCACTGGAAAATCATCAACAGGAAGGCAAGCCAATGAAAACCGTGACTGCCCAGCACGAATTGAAATTTTACTGCCATCATCGCTACTGGTCATTTCAATTTGCGTGCCTTCAGGGAGCTTGCGCACAATATCATAAAAAGTATGAGCTGGTAAAGTAGTGGAACCTGATTTACTGACAGTGGCAGAGATTTTTTCTACAATTGCTATATCCATATCAGTTGCAGTAAGTGCTACCTCGCTACCTTTGGCATCAATTTTAATATTTGATAAAACAGCAATCGTCCCGCGTTTTTCAACAACTGACTGCACATGGCTTAAGCTCTTAAGTAAACTAGCGCGTTCAATAACAATCTGCATAATTTTTCTTACCATTAAAAGTTGATGACGTGCTGACTATAACAGCGAAAATTAACTTTGCAACAGGCGGCTTAGCATCTCTAAATCCTGTGAGAATTCGTGATCTGTACTTATTAGTTCCTCTACTTTTTTTACCGCATGCATAACAGTCGTATGATCTTTTCCGCCGAAACGTCGACCAATTTCAGGCAAACTTTTGCTGGTAAATTTTTTAGAAAGATACATAGCCACCTGACGCGGTCGAGCAACCTGACGAGCACGCCTTGCCGAGTGCATATCAGAAACTTTGACGTTATAATGACTCGCCACCTGCTTTTGAATATCTTCTATAGAAATACGACGATCATTCGCCCTAAGTAAATCATGCAATACCTCCTGCGTAGTTTCCAGTGTAATCGGGCGTCCAACCAGTGTGGCATGTGCGACCACGCGGTTAAGAGCACCCTCCAATTCACGAACGTTAGAGGTGATTTTATGGGCAAGAAACTCCACGACCTTTTGTGGAATTGAGGCATTTGACATCTGCTCAATTTTAGACTGCAAAATTCCAAGCCTTAGTTCATAGCTGGTGCTATGAATATCAGCAACCAACCCCCAGCCAAGGCGCGAGCGGACACGCTCTTCTATTCCTTCCAAATCAGAAGGTGAGCGATCCCCTGTAATAACAAGCTGTTTATTCTGATCCACCAACGCATTAAAAGTATGAAAAAATTCTTCCTGCGTTGAATCCTTACCACTGATAAATTGTACATCGTCAATCATCAACACATCAACTGAACGGAAATGCTCCTTAAATGCCAGAGCTTCCTTAAAGCGCAACGCACGGATAAACTGATACATGAATTTTTCCGCTGATAAATAAAGCACCCTGCGTTCAGGGCTGTTTTTGCGGATATGCCATGCAATAGCATTCATAAGGTGTGTTTTGCCAAGGCCAACGCCGCCATATAGAAATAACGGGTTACAGCCCTGCACAATATTTGATGTTTCTGCTACTCTCCTAGCCGCAGCATGAGCCAATTCATTGGGTTTCCCAACTACAAAATTTTCAAATGTATAGCGTGGATCAAGCGGTGCACCCATTTGAACGTCAATATCAAGCGGTGCGGCTTCTAATGTAGCCTGATCTGCCTGCCAGTTCTGCGCAGTAATTATATTACCTTGCTGCGGTTGAGCAATTGGCTCTTTATTTACTGTAGAATCAGCTATTACCAATTCTATTGCGTATCCTTCTGAAACTGCCTCCGCCTCCCATAAGGTACGAATATCGTCTATATAATTCTTGTTTATCCACTCCCGCATAAAACGGGTTGGAACACTTATTTTTATATTGCTGGCTGCGCTTCCAGCAAATAAAAGCGGTTTAAGCCAACTACGAAACACTGCATCACCAAAACGAATACTCAATTTATTACTTACACGCTGCCACGCCGCGGCAAGCAAATCATCCATGGTTTCATTCTGTAAATATTGTGGCAATCCCATATCCATTATCCCTGCACCCATGGTAAATTGTCACATTTCCAACCATTCGCCATACTACGATGCCCATTTACATCAACATCACCTTCAAAACCTCCAGTTATGTTAAAACAATAATGATAACCGGCAGCAGTTAATGCCACTGCAGCATCTAGAGAACGCCCTCCGGAACGGCACAAGAAAAACAAAGGCGTATCCTGAGTAACAGAAGGATCCGCCGTTAAATCACTAATAAATTTAGGATTATACGCAAATGTAGGATAAATTTTCCAAGATAAATTAAGAAGATTACCCTTGGTATCTGATAAATCAGGAACACCAACAAATTGCCATTCAGGAGCGGTACGTACATCAACAATTACTGCATGATTTTCCTTAATATAATAAAAAGCATCTCTAGGGGACACTTCGCCAGCATATTCAAGATCAGAAATCCTATTTTGCGCAGCCTTGCCAGAAAGAGCTTGCAAATCATTGTCGCAAGACGGTTTAGCCATGCTATTACCAAATGCCATATACTACCATCACCCGTTGAATTAGACAAAGTTAGAGCGTCCACCTGTTTGCCGGTGGTTTATTTAACTAGAAACAATGATACTTTCAGGACTTACGCAGCTATATTCTTAATACGAGCAGACAATCTGCTAAGCTTACGAGAAGCTGTAGCTTTCTTTACGACACCTTTACTAACTCCGCGCATTAATTCTGGTTGCGCTTCTCTCAAAGCTTGCTGCGCATCATTTTTTTTGCCGTCAGCAATAGCGGTTTCAACCTTTTTCAAGAAGGTACGAATACGACTTATACGAGCGCGGTTCACCTCAGTACGAGTTTCAGTTTGACGTATTCTCTTTTCTGCTGACTTATGATTAGCCATGAATTTTTATCCGTTATTAAAAGTTAATTATTATCAAATACCTTAAAAACCCATCCTTACTAATAATTATCTTATTAATTTTTAGGGTTTCAAGACACCCCAGATATTGCTCTGGGGGATTTGCAATTTAGTCACGTTTTTTATATTCGTCAAGAGCAATTCATCACGAAACGGTATTTTATTACAAAATATTATAATAGATTGTTTTATAAAAATAAAAAAACAAAGTGGCTATAATAAAAATCATATCATATATTCTATTTAAGGTAATATATTGAAAAAGTTATACACAGGGTAAAAAAACACTTTTACTTTAGCTGATTTTTACTGTGGAATCAGGTAGGATATTTCAATATAACAAAATCATCATTATTTTTAACTTGGAACATGCGATTACTTTATCACACACACCTATCTCCTTTCTGCCGTAAAATCAGAATGATAATGAGAGAGAAAAGCTTAAATTTTGAGCTGGTACAGGAAAATCCATGGGATAAGAATTTAGATTTTTTTGCCCTTAATCCCGCCGGTGAAGTACCTGTCCTTGTGGAAGAAAATGGTACAGTTATCTCAGGAGCGTATGCTATAGGGGAATATCTGGAAGAAGCCTATCCACAAAATTGCCTGCTGGGAGAAACTTTAGCCCAAAGGGCAGAAGTTAGACGACTGATTGACTGGTTTGACCATAAATTTGATTATGAAGTTACAAAAAATATATTGTTTGAGAAGACATTTAAGCATTATTTTGGTTATGGAGCACCTAATTCAGAGACAATACGCATAGGCAAACAAAGCATGCTCTATCATCTGGATTACATTGGTTATCTTGCTTCCGAACGGTATTTTCTGGCTGGCGACACCCTTACATTGGCTGATTTAGCCGCCGCATCCCACATTTCTGCGCTGGACTACCTAGGTGATATACCTTGGGAATATAACAAAATGGCACAAAACTGGTATGCGCTGATGAAATCGCGCCCTAGTATGCGCTGTATTTTAGCAGAACGTGTACGTGGAGTACGACCACCTGCTTATTATGACAACCCTGATTTTTAATAATTTAATAAGATGAATATAAATCATCAATAAGGCACTATGTTTACAATTTCTGAAACCATAACACCATCATCTGATAATATGCTTACGTCTACACTTAACCAAGAGCAACGCGAGGCTGTAGAAACCACTCAAGGTGCGGTTCTGGTACTGGCTGGTGCTGGAACCGGTAAAACCCGCGTCCTTACCACACGCATTGCCTATATCCTTACGAACCGCCTTGCTTATGCCGGTGAAATTCTAGCCGTTACTTTTACCAATAAAGCAGCCAAGGAAATGGCTGAACGGGTAAACCATCTTACTGGCGCATCACAATCACTATGGCAAGGAACATTCCACTCTATAGGCGCAAAAGTAATTCGCCGCCACGCTGAAAAACTTGGTCTTACCTCCAGCTTTACAATTTTAGATACTGACGACCAGCTAAGGCTGATTAAAGCCATTCTTGCCGAGCAAAAAATTGATGATAAATCCCTGCCGCCCAAGCTATTTTCTGCCATCATCCAACAATGGAAAGACCAAGGGCTTTCGCCAGATAAAGTTATTAATGCACAAGACCTACAGGCGGCGAGCGGCCATGCCCTCAATGTATACAAGCTTTATCAAAAACGCCTAAAGAGCTTAAATGCCACTGATTTTGGTGATTTAATACTACATATGCTGACGCTTTTTACCAGTTACCCCGAAGTGCTGCGCGAATTTGCCAGCCGTTTCAAATATATTCTGGTAGATGAATATCAGGACACTAACATAGCACAATATCTATGGTTACGACTGCTTGCCAGCTACCATAAAAATATCTGCTGCGTGGGTGATGATGATCAGTCAATTTATAGCTGGCGCGGTGCAGAAGTTGGTAATATCCTACGTTTTGAAAAAGACTATCCGGATGCAAAAATAATACGCCTTGAATGTAATTACCGATCTACCCCGCATATTCTGGCAGCAGCCAGTGCAGTAATTGCTAATAATCATGGAAGACTAGGCAAAACTTTGTGGACACCGGTAAAAGATGGAGAAAAAATACGGCTTAAATCAACATGGGATGAAGGTGAAGAAGCACGTTTTGTCGGTGAAGAAGTAGAGGATTTACAACGTAAAAAAATATCCCTGAAAGATATGGCAATTTTAGTACGCGCCGGTTTCCAGACCCGTGCTTTTGAAGAACGCTTCCTGACACTTGGTGTGCCATATCGGGTAATTGGCGGACTACGTTTCTATGAAAGGGCAGAAATCCGTGATGCGATTGCTTATCTGCGCGTCATCGCTGTTCCGCAGGATGACCTTGCTTTTGAACGTATTATCAACACTCCTAAACGTGGTATCGGGCAAGCTACTATGCAGCAACTACACTCAACAGCGCGCTCATTAAATACTTCCCTCTATAATGCAACTCATCACCTGCTAAAAAGCGGATTGATTAAGGGTAAACTAGGGCAATCTCTGGATAAATTTATCACTGATTGCGAACGCTGGCGCACACAGCTTTCTACCCTTTCACTAGCTGAAGTTACTGAATTAATGTTAGAAGAAAGCGGCTACAGGCAAATGTGGGCACAGGAAAAAACGCCAGAAGCAGCGGGCAGGCTGGAAAACTTAAAAGAACTTACCAGAGCTATAGGTGAATTTGAAAGCATAAACGCTTTTTTAGAGCATGTAAGCCTTGTTACTGAAGCAGCCAATGCTGATAATAATACCGATATGATAAGTATGATGACTCTGCACGCTGCCAAAGGGCTGGAATTTGACGTAGTATTTTTACCCGGCTGGGAAGAAGGTGTTTTCCCGCACCAGCGTGCTATTGATGAATCAGGGGCAAAAGGACTGGAAGAAGAACGCCGACTCGCTTATGTAGGCATTACCCGCGCCCGTAAAAAACTTTATATATCCTATGCTGCTAACCGCCGTATTTACAACCAATGGCAAAGCAGCATTCCTTCCCGTTTTATTGGTGAAATACCAAATGACAATATTGAACAATTAGGCGGTGGAATGGTCAATAATGCCCGCCAATCCTTCAAAAATTGGGGAGATGAAGTAGCTGGTATTTTAGCTTCTCACCGCCCACCCGCCACACATACTCCAGAGCCTGAAAGCAAATTCAAAAAAGGAAAGCGCATTTTCCATCAGAAATTCGGCTATGGCTATGTCCTTGCAGCAAATGGAAATTCTCTGGAAATCAGCTTTGATAAGGCAGGACAAAAGAAACTACTTGCTGATTTTGTAGAAATTGCCTGATTTTTAGGTGCAACATATTGATTTATAACTGTAATAATTTTGTCATAATATCTTAATATAAACATTATAACATTCTTGATAGAATGTAAGAATTATTAGAATAACTACCTAAATTATATTACGTTTATGAATGATAAGCAAAATGACAATGAATCTGTAGAACGGTTACAAGAATGGCTTAAAAAACCAGAAAAGAATCCTGACAATAAAACCCGTCAAAATGCTACTCAACTTAGACCTCTAACTGAAGAGAACAAAGACAAAGCAATTGAATATCTGATGGGTGTAGTAAACAGACTAAGACAAGAGAGAAAAAAAACACAAATAGAAATGTACACAGATACCAATACTGGTCATTTGAACGCAAAAGCCTTTCATAAAGCTTTAGCGCATGTAACAGAAAAACATATTATAGATTTAAGTCAAAATAAAACACCTGCTCCAACTACTATTGCCGTTATTGACCTAAATTATCTGAAACCCATGAATAACCTTAGCTATGAAGGATGCGGCAACCCAGCTATCCAATATTTAATCAATTACATATCTAAAAATTTACGTACGAATGTACAAAATACTACTGATGTAGAGCATCGTAGTACAAAAGAGTCAGGAGAAGCACCCGACACCATTGGGCACTTAAAATTAAAAAGAAATACGAATGACCATATAGTCACCAGAATGTCTGAAGGTGATGAATTTGCCGTAATTATGCGCGGCTGCGATATAGAAACTGCCAAAAGGCGCCTTAATGCTATATTAAAAAATATGGCTATAGACAGTTTGCATAGTGACAATCCGTGCATTGGCATAGATCCAAAGGGACGTAAAGTTCCATTACAAGTTTCTGCAGCAGTTGGTTATGCCCAAATTCCTAATGAGCTTCCAAATCATGAAGAAAAAATTGCACATAAAATAGCAACTATAAAGAAAAAGGTGTTAAAAGCTGCCGGTGAAGATGAAAAACTTAATAAAGAATCTTCAAAAGCAGAAGCAGCACAAGTAGAGAATGGATTTCCATATGCTGGCACCAGAGGAGATGCAGAAAAAATGCTTGCTCCATTTTTAGAAAGACGGATACAAGAATTTAATAATGGCGTTTATATCCCAACTCCAGATACAGAGAAAAAAGATATAAAAAATCTACAAAAAAACTCACCTGATTATAATTCCGGTCAAAGTAATTTTATGTTAGGATCTACACAGAATTTAGCACCGGTTATTGAAAATTTAACAAAAGGGAGAATGGTTTAATGCCAAACTTTGCATCTGTTATTAAACAAAAAGCGCAGGGAAGTGTAGTTTTATACCGCGCCGTTTCCCGTGAAGGAAATGATTTTTACGCATATATCCGCAGCAATGAAAAGCAATACCATAAGATGAAGCATGATTTTATGACCAGAACCCCATGCAAAGCAGTAAGTGATTATGGCGATGTTTTATATACCGGTCTTGGCACAGAACCTGATGAACAAGCCAAGGAATTCCTTGCTGAATATTTGAAGAGTATGTAGGTATATAGACCTTATACCACTAACGTATTACCTATACCATGACTATAAAAATCCTAGCTATTGAAACAAGCTGCGATGAAACGGCAGCAGCGATTGTGACTGATGATAAAAAAATTTTATCAAACATTGTCTGGTCACAAACTGAGCATGAGGCTTATGGAGGGGTAGTTCCGGAAATCGCCGCCCGCGCCCATATGGAGCATATTGAACTAGTTCTAAAACGAGCCCTTAATGAGGCAGATATTTCACTATCAGAAATTGATGCTGTAGCTGCCACCACAGGACCAGGTTTAATTGGTGGAGTAATAGTTGGGACAATGACCGCCAAAGCAATCGCCAGTGTACAGCAAAAACCTTTTATAGCAGTCAATCATCTGGAAGGGCATGCGCTTACTGTCCGGTTGACCCATGATGTTCCTTTTCCTTATTTGCTGCTGCTGGTTTCCGGTGGGCATTGCCAGTTTTTAATTGTAAGCGGTGTAGGGAAATATCAGAAACTTGGCGGCACATTGGATGATGCCCTTGGTGAAGCATTTGATAAAACTGCAAAGATGCTAGGACTTGGTTATCCCGGTGGGGCAGCAGTAGAAAATCTCGCTAAAAATGGCAACCCACTCGCCTATAATTTTCCCTTACCACTAAGTGGACGAGCAGGTTGTGATTTTTCTTTTTCTGGACTTAAAACTGCCGTGCGCCTGAAAACAGAAGAAATAAAAAATGTGCAAAATGCGGAATTAAGTGATGAACAAAAAGCTGATATTTGTGCATCATTTCAATATACCGCTACAAAATCTGTATTGGAAAGAACGCAATATGCGGTAAACAGGTTCAAAACCCAATATCCGCAAGGCAGGCATTTTGTGCTGGCCGGTGGTGTTGCCGCCAACCAATATATACGCAATCAGCTAATTAGCACATTAATACAACATGATATGGAATTGGTTGCGCCGCCCATTAAACTCTGCACCGATAACGCCGCTATGATTGCATGGGCAGGAATCGAACGTTTCAATCTGGGATTAACTGACAGCCTAGACGCTGAACCGCGTGCTAGGTGGCCACTTACTGAGCTATCCCTTCAATGATTTCACCAAAGCTTCTGTTACTTTCTTTGCATCACCAAATAGCATCATAGTGTTATCCTGATAAAATAGCTCGTTTTCAATGCCAGCGTAACCAGCCGCCATTCCGCGCTTAATGAAAATAACAGTTTTTGCTGCACCAACATCCAGAACCGGCATCCCGTATATCGGGCTGCTTGGGTTAGATTTTGCCGCTGGGTTAGTCACATCATTAGCACCGATTACAAAAGCAACATCCGTAGTTAAGAAATCATTATTTATTTCTTCAAGCTCTACAACACTATCATATGGTACATTTGCTTCGGCAAGCAACACATTCATATGTCCCGGCATACGTCCGGCCACAGGGTGAATCGCGTAACGCACTTTTACACCTTCCCTTTCCAATTCCTCAGCCATTTCCCTAAGGGCATGCTGAGCTTGTGCCACCGCCATACCATAACCTGGTACGATAATAACCGAACTGGAATTTTTTAATAAGAAGGCAGCATCTTCTGCACTTCCGCTTTTAATAGGGCGATCATCTGCACTGGCTGCACCAGCGCCGCCAGCAGCCCCAGAATTTGAACCAAATCCGCCGAATATAACATTGATAATTGAACGGTTCATCGCCTTACACATGATATAGGAAAGAATCGCACCACTAGCACCGACTAACGCACCGGTTATAATAAGAAGCGGGTTACCCAGCGTAAAACCAATTCCAGAGGCCGCCCAACCGGAATAAGAATTAAGCATGGAAACCACAACCGGCATATCCGCCCCACCAATCGGCACAATAAGAAGCACACCCAAGGCAAGTGCTATAAATACCATTAATATAAATATGATTTTTGCTTCACTAAAACAGAATAATATAAGGAACAACAGCAAGGAAAGGCCAAGCAGAGCATTAAGCATATTCTGCCCCGAAAAACGCAATGGTTTTCCTGAAATCAATCCCTGTAATTTTGCAAAAGCTATAATAGATCCGGTAAAAGTAATAGCACCAATAACTGCGCCTAAACTCATTTCTACCAAACTTCCGACATGTATACTACCACTATTACCTATACCATAGCTCTCTGGCGACCATAAAGCAGCAGAGGCAATAAGAACCGCAGCCAGACCTACCAGCGAATGGAATCCCGCCACAAGCTGCGGCATCGCGGTCATAGCTATTTTTTGGGCAATTCCTGTCCCTATTATACCGCCGATCATTATACCTAATAATATCATCCCATGACTGTTTATTGACGGCATAACGAGAGTAGTGATTATGGCAAGAACCATACCTACTATACCGTAAATATTGCCACGGCGAGCTGTTTCAGGAGAAGATAATCCCTTAAGTGCAAGAATAAACAATACGGAAGCGACAAGATATAAAAGCGCGGAAAGATCGTTCATATTTGATTCATAAGTAGGTGGTTAAACTCACTTATGGATACACTATTTTTTAGCCAAGTTGCAAGGAATTTGGTGAATGAAAAACCAACGATCTTTTTTAATGCTTTACAGAAGATAATTCAATGACATTGCTTTGTGTTGCCGATGCCACTGAATCAATTTTTTCGCTTGGATGAGCAGGCAATTTAATAGTTTCAACGTCAATTTCTGCTGCCAGAGATTTAATAAAATCTTTTTGTTTTTTATTTGCTATAAAAGATACAGTTGGTGGAATTACATTCTTATTAGAAAATAAATTACTCTCATCTCCCAAATTCATAATTGATTTCAAATTATTTTCAATATTAGCTAATTTTTGCGGCTCTATTGCCGGAACATTTAATTTTATAGTAACATCAAATCTTTTATCCTTAGAAGATTTGGTTTTATCAGAATCATTAGCTTCTTCAATAGCACTATAGACTATCTCAGTTGTAGAGCCCATTTTATTAGGTTTCAGTGAATAATATAATTCATCTTTAACAGCACATAATTTAGAAAATTTTTCCATATCTTTCTGAGCATTATTTAGAGATTTATCTAAACCCACTCTTTCTTCTTTGGAAAGGCTAGGCATATTTACCAATTCATAAGTTCCGTTTTTAGTAAATTGAACCGGCCTTCCAGAATAAACCCCTTTTTCCTCATTCAAAACTGAAGCTACCAAAGGCGTGACATCTTTTCCATTTACCGCATCTGTGTATCTGGAAACCATGAGGAGCAATCCTTCCGCAGGAGCAACGTGGGCACTATGACCTTTTCCTTCAATAATTTTTGAACCGGCCTTTATAGTTTCCTGAATAATTTCTTTTGCCATAGCAAAATCACTAGTCTTAACTTCTGGTAAATCTAATAATTTCTGCCAATTTCCATTTTTGAATACTTCTATATTGCTTAAAACTGGAATCATATCACCACCATGATCACCTATAACCATTGCATTTTTTATGTCGTCATAGCTAGATAATTTCAATTTTTTCTTAATACTTTGTTCCAGCCTTGAAACATCAAGCTCGCCGCCAAGCCCTAAAACATGATCCACCTTAGCTCCGCTTACATCCTGAAAGCGTTTATCAATAAAGCCAATAGGGTTACTTGCTATAAAATAGGCAGTTTGTTCATTATGGCCATGCTCCGATAATTCTTTTACCTTGCGGGCTATAGGATCAATAAACGCCAGATTATCCCCTGCTAAATCAAAACGGGGCTGCCCAGGAGTCCGTGACACACCGCCTGTTACTACTACAATATCAGTATCGCGCAGAGCCTTGTCCAAATCAGAAGTATAGACAATTTCATTATGTATTTCTTTATGCTTTCTTTTTATTATTTCAGCCTGTTCCCTATCATCAGCTACTGCTGCTCCCCTTGCAGATTTGCGATTCCAAAGAACTATTTCAGCATCAGGATATTCCTGCTGTAATTTACCAACTAATTTTTCCCCTATTGCCCCACTTCCCATAACTGCTATTTTTTTAGGGTTTTTATTTTCGCTATTCAACTCTGACATGTAGTTATTTCCTTAAAATTCAATACTATAATAGTTATGCGTAAAGGATATGAAGTCTATCCTATCATTTAATAGAATAATAGTTAAGGTTTTGTGACAGTATTTTGAAGGCTACGCCCGCGGATGGGCATTTTTGTAAGCGGAAAGCAATCTATTTTTATCCACGTGGGTATAGCGTTGGGTAGTGGAAAGGCTGACATGCCCTAAAAGTTCCTGTATAGAGCGCAAATCTCCCCCTGCTGATAGCAAATGTGTAGCAAAACTATGGCGAAAAGCATGCGGTGTAGTGCTTTCAGGTAAATTTAATTTTGTCCGCAGCAGCCTAAGTTGCCGTTGGAAAATCCCTGCATCAAGAGCCTTACCACGTAATCCCCAAAATAACGGAGCATCTGTAGTAAATTTATAAGGACAAATTTTTATATATTCCGCAATTGCTTCACGTACTATAGGCAAAACTGGTAATTTTCGCTGCTTATTACCTTTACCAGTTACAACCAAACTATCATTTTTGGGAATGTCAGAATATTTAAGCGAAAGAGCCTCACCAATACGTAAGCCACAACCATATATAAGCAATAGCAAAGCAGTATCACGCGCACTCACCCAATTTTCTGTATTTTGCAAAGCTATACCGTCCAAAGCATCCATTGCCTGCTCTTCGCTCACAGCCCGCGGCAATGGTTTTTTTATTTTTGGTGAACGAATGTGAAATATAGCCGTGTTTTTAACTTTACCCTGTTTTTCAAGATAGCGGAAAAAACCTTTAATAGTGGAAAGGGCGCGGGCATTAGATGATGCTTCATATTTTTTCTCAAGTGCCCTGCTTGCCAGCCAAGCGCGGAAATCTTTACTCTCAAGCTCTTTTAATTGTGGCAATCCAATATTTCCACCTAAATGCCCAGCAAGGAAAATCAAAAAATTTGATAAATCATTTTTATAAGAAATAACTGTGTAATCAGATGACTGCTTTATATCTGCAAGCCATCCCTCCCACTGGGACATTATGGCAGCAAGAGCAGGCGTTGCAGGAAGGTTATTCATTCTTCGTAAATATCCCTATAACCGATTTCTATTATATATTACCGCATATAAAAATATAAAAGCAATTCAAAAACTACTTCACGCTGGGCAGGGGTTTATGAAGCGGCGGCGGCTGGATATTGTTGGACTTTACTATGGTGGCTTCATTACTGAAATTCATCTGCCTATTTATCCACCCTAGAACGCCGCTGTTGCTGTCTGCATTTTGCACAGGCTCAAAAGCTTTTATTATATCATTATTCTGGTTGTTATCACGTTTTTGCAAATAAGTATAAATAGCTTCATTTCCTGCAGTTTCATTATCAAATTTCCATACTTTCTTCAAAGCACCTTCCATAAGCAAGGAATAGACAGACGCTTCTATAGCCTGACGAACGGCAAGCTGATTAGGTTCATTAACTGTAAAACCTGCCTCAGCTTCCAATAATCTGTTATAAGAAAGATAACGTGTAAGACCAGCATTAACCGCGTAGGAAAACACCGTTTTTGAACTATTTACCGCCAGTATAACTTCTCCACTGTTAATATCCACAGCCCTCAAATAGACCGTTACAATGTCACGGCGATACTGTGTTGAACCGCTTATCCCGAAATAACCAGCTGCAGCACCACCAGTTAAAATATTAGAATCATAAAAAATTATTCCGCCTTCCAGTATCATCCCGCCATAAATAAGTGGCGGGAGCATAGGCAGGGCTTTACCGTCAGCCCCTTTATATTCCTCACGCATTGATCTTATAATCTGACGCTCTTTTAGTAAGGAATCAAGACCGTTCCGTTCTGCAACCATAAACCATTTGCCATTGCTGGTATCAAGCAAGGTTTTAATCAAAACCGACACCGCACCTTTGGTTACAGCGCTGGAATAATTGCTAAAATTATCATTATATTTGAACTGTCCGGTCTGATCCTGAAAATCATATACGACAACTGGTATTCTCTGGCTTGGTTCAGGCAGATTAGAGAGTAATCTCCCTACACTGGTAACATCCGTAACTTGCGCTTCGCTTATCTGGTTGTTGTCATATAAAATTTTACTGCTGCATGCAGAAAGTATTATTAAGTCAATAATAGTTATGAAGCTCTTCATAAAATTACAACGTGACGTATTGTAATTTTTTATATTCTACATTTTATTTTTGTGAATATTGCCGACCTAAAAGATTTCCACTATTTGAAAACCGAATTCTAAGCTAAGGAATGAGCCATATCTTGCGGTTTGCTAGCAGCAAGATTACGCCTTGCATCCTCCGCAGCGACAAAGGATTTTTTAGGATTATCATGCTCAGTGTTGGTGGCCTCACCTTTTTCTGATAATTGTGTACGCAATTGTTTATTTTCCGCTACCAGATTATCAAATTGTGATTTTGCTTCTTCATATTTCTTCTTACCGCTATTTGCTCCAACGATGGCTCCAACAAAATTTCCAACCAAAGCAGCAGGGATAGCTATCACGGCAGCTTTTCCCAACCTGCTGGTGTTTGCCCAAATTTCTTTTCCACCTATTTTTTTTAACTTATTTAAAATTTCCTTAAAATTTTCAGACTTATCAAAAATTTTATCAATATTTTCCTTTGCTGCTATTCTTTTATTTTCATCATGGATAACAGCACCTAATGCTCCACCAGATACCATACCAACAAACGAGCCTGCATTGGAATCAACCTCGGTCTGACCTGCAACAAATACTGTCTCACTAGCACCTTTATACTCTACGCTACCCGTAGCATCTTTTTTATTTTCAGTTTTATCCTTGAATATTTTATAGCCGGAATAAATGGCACTAGCACCTATAAAAGCTCCTGCTGCAATAAGCGCATTCTTACCTTTTAATTTTCCTAGTGCTTTTGTTACTGCTTGCTGTGCAGGCTTTTTTTGCCCTTTTAACTCAGCAAATATTTGTTCCATTTTTTCTGCACTCTTAGGGTTTATCTTTATTGCCCCTATAATGGCTTTATGAAGTTCTGCATTTTCCCTAGGTATATCCTTTAAAAATTCAGCAGCCCCCTGTGCTTCCCGTAAAATACCAGTAACTATTTTTTGTTGTTCAGGGTTATTAGGGAACTTATCCGGATGGAGGCTAAACCCTAAAATTTTTTGCGCCTTTTCTAAAAGTTCTTTGTTTGGTAATTTGTGTCCAAGCGCATTATATTCTGCACAAACCGGACTATCCGGACAATATTCAGACAAAATTTTACCGACGACCACATGTGACTTCGTCACCTTACCTAACGTTTCGTGAATATGGTTGCGAACAAAATCCCTATTAACATTTTTATTACCATTGGCTTTCATTTGCTCTAACGAAATAATTTCCATTGTCGCCCGCTGCCAATTAGGAAGCATGCTGTAAAGTTTTTCTCCAAAAACAGCAGGCTCAACACTCAAAATGCCGGTGTCATAAGTCCTTGCTACTGGTACAATTGCCGTTCCCATAGTAATAACCTGAAATAGAAGAATATAATAATTACTAGATGATAACCAACAAACAGTTTTGGCACAATAAACTTATTATTAAGATTTTATTACAGATAAAATACAGATTTACAACACCTATAATGGGCTGATATACAACAATAATATAATGTTATCTAAAACGTCAAGTCATCCAGATATTTGTCAAGTTGCGCGGCGACTGTCTGAGCAAAGAAATGCAATAGTTCTACCCCCTGCCCAGCATGGAATCTCTCACTATGTCGCACACCAAGGGCAAGAATGATATGCTTGTCCACC
>CAUJIB010000001.1 GCA_963205245.1 Pseudomonadota bacterium | reverse complement strand
GCACCATTATTAACACTTGCAGCATCAAGACCATTAATAATACTCGTAATTTTTGTATCGGTCGCAATTCCTAACTGACCACCGCCAGCTGCCTGCCAGTTAATATTAAGACTACCATTGCCGGCACCGTTTGTAATTTTGCTAAGGGAAGTTATAATAGCAATAACATTTTTATCATCCCCATATGGTTCCATATTTATTTTTAACTGGGTAAATATCTGGTTTTTCAAAGCATCAGGGTCTATCTCTGACGGCTTATCAGAAAAGGTTATTGGAGTATATTGATCGGTTATATTAGAAATCACATAAGCAGATCTCTCCGCTTTCTGTAAAATTATAACATAACGTGCTATTTCCACTGCTCCAACAAACAGCAAAATTAACAATGGTACGGCCAATGCAAACTCTAAGAATGCTACACCGCGTTTATCATTCAAAAGAGTTTTTATTAATTTTTTCATAAATACCACATCATCTAAAACGGTTCATTCTTTAATGTTGTTGAAGTAGAAATCATGGCAATTCCTTTATGATTTTCACTCCCGAAAAATTTATTCATAATCGGGAACTGAATAACAAATGGATACGATATATTAACTTTCATTACCTCGCCAGCATTACCCGCATTGCTTGCCGCAACACCTTCATATTTCCCGCTACCGTTCACATCTTCAAACACACTGCATGTTGCAGGTGCACTGCTCGGCACAGGATTATCCAAACATATATCAGGGGTTTGTGTAGCACCACTTGCTAAAGTATTAACCTGTACCTCTACCTTATCACCATTAATCATCATAGAAGTCTTACTTTTTACCACACATACTATATATGCTTCCCGACTTGTGAAACCGCTGCAATTATCATCAGAAGATTTACCTATTGATGTAATGCGGGCAATCTCTACCGCAACGCGTTCAATAAGAATTTTATGGTACATGAATAGACCAAATTCTGTTATTCCAAAAAACAGCAGAAAGAATACGGGCGCGATTATCGCAAACTCAATTATTGCAGAGCCATCATCCCTACCTGTTAACTTGGATATAATAAATTTCCACTTCATAATCTGTATCTGCTATTTATATATTGCTCTTACCGGCAAATTTTATCATATTATGACATTATTATCATCACTAAATTATAATATTCATTATATTAAAAATTAGTTAAAATTTTAGGTAATCATTAATGATTGTTGTAATTTCACCCTCTAAAACCCTTGATTACGAATCACAAATCCATAAGACAAATCATACAATTCCAGAATTTTTAGCTGAATCCAATAGGTTAATTGATATATTACGCAAAAAAACCCCAGCAAAGATATCAGAATTAATGGATATCAGCGAAAAACTGGCAAAATTAAATTACGAACGTTACCAAAATTTCCATACGCCTTTTACTATAAAAAATTCCCGTCAGGCTATATTTGCTTTCAAAGGGGACGTTTATGAAGGAATTAGAGTAGAAAATTATAATCAGAAGGATTTTGATTTTGCGCAAAATCACCTGCGAATAATTTCAGGGCTATATGGGCTGCTAAAGCCCCTAGACTTAATGCAACCTTACCGCCTAGAAATGGGTATTAATTTGAAAAATTCTGCAGGTAAGGATTTATATGAATTCTGGAGAGATAAAATCACCCAAAAATTAAGTCATGAGGTAAATGAACAAGAGGATAAACTCCTTATAAATCTTGCTTCACAAGAATATTTTAAGGTCGTAAAAAAAGATAAATTAGAAGGTAAAATATTAAATATTATATTCAAAGAAGAGCAAAAAGGTCAGCTAAAAATTATCGGATTATTCGCTAAAAAAGCGCGTGGAGAAATGGCAAGCTTTATTATTAAAAACCGTATTAAGAAAGCTAACGATCTAAAACTATTCACAGAAAATGGATATAATTTTAGCAAAAGCATTTCTGACGACGAAAATTATGTATTTATCAGGAAAACCACTAAATAATTACCGTATTAGTGAATATTCAACTCCCCTTTGCAATAAATAAATTTCGCTGGCGTAATAATCTGTGTAGAGGAAACTTTTACCGAATGCAGCTTACCTTCTATTTCATGCTCCCAAAAATCCAGAAATTTATTAAGTACAGGAAATTTGGGGGCAATATCCAAATTTTGCCAAACAAAACTTTGTAAAAGTGCAGGATAATCAGGGAGGTGGTAAAGTATTTCTGCCGTTGTTAAACGGTAATCTTTAAGCATCAAATTTAGATCAGACATCATGTCCCCCTGCGTTGTTACCCTGTTAACTATAACAGATTTTTCATGTAATTTCAGCTGATTATATTAAAATTTGAATTTTATATTTCTGGATTTTTGCCATATTTTCTGATACAATTCCTATCCTTATAAAAGTAAGAATAATTGGTTATTTCCATTCCAGACTATTAAAATCTTGGCAGGAATCACAATGTAATTGCCATATTTTCTGGCTATGGGTACAGGTTTTGCATTGCCAGATTCCATCACTTACACCACCCTTAAAAAGGGCAAGAAGCTTTTCCTTACGTTCATGGGGTTCATGGCTGATTATAGAATTCATGGTATCTAAAAATACCTGTGCCTGATTCTTTTTCCACGCGTTTGTAAGCAGGCGTACTGCTTTATTATACATATTATTTTCATTATAAACATGGGCAGTAAAAACAATAGCAGGTGTAAAATCCGGCAATACGGAAATAACATTACGGGCAAGAATTAGTGCCTGTTCATCCCGTGCATCTGCCAGAAACGACTCACCTAAGGCAAGCTGTATTAAAGCACCTATACGCTTTTTTTCTTTACGTGGCAGCTTTAATCTCTGCGCATTGGCCAGTGCTTCATCCCATTTTTTCAGGCGTACCTGCAGGCTGATTACCGCTATGGCTGATGCATTATCTTTTGGACTTATTACATGGGCTTTCTGTGCTAGCTGTAAAGCTTTCGGCAAATTTTCCTGCTTACTTGCACCATCGCTTAAGAAGCGAGCAGCAAGATATTCGGTTTCTTTATATTCCAATAATTTTTCCAACAAAATTTGGGTTTTCGCTTCATCACCACGGCTTTTAGCAATTTGTGCTGAAAGCAGCAAAGTAAGCGGCGTAGGTCCTAATAATTTTTCTACTTTGCGTGTGTGGTTCTCGGCTGATTCTATATCTGATGATGCCAGTGCAGCAACACTATAGGTAAGTTCTGAAATCCCTAGTTTCAGTAGTTTTTCATTACGTTTTTTCCAGAAGCGGCTAGGAGCAAATATTATATTTCTTATAAGCAGCGTAAACAACACCATTAATATAGCTGTCAGCAATATTGAGATAATTAAAAATGCTACGCTGGTTTCAATTTGATAATCAAACCAAAGCATAGTCACTATGCCAGAATTTTCTGCGAGCAATGCAGAAACAATACCCGCACAAGCAATAAAAAGCAGGAATAATAACATATTTATCATAGCTTGGATGCCTGTTCTGGTTGCACCAGAAACAATTTGAGCTTATTTATATTTTCATGCGCTGATACAAAATCCTGCGCATCTTTTTTCCAAGAAACCAATATATTCTGTGCCGGTTGTGGAAGTTGCTCCAGCTCTTGCAAAGCAGCCGTAACATCACCTTGGTTAAGTTTTACTTCCGCCCGCGCAATTATTTCTTCATCACCCTGCCCTTTTTGCTGCCCTACTTTACGGATAGTCATGAATTTATGTAGAATCTGCCAAAACATATTTTCATTTTTATCCGCCAATACCTGTTTTATGAACGGAGAAAATTCGGTTTTTAATTTACCTAAAGTTTTTATTCCGGTTTCGGAATTATTTTTTAATTCATCTATAGATTTTTGTGCATCTGGATCTTGTGATGTTAAATTTTTCAGCTTCAGCAACTCCCCACTATATGCATCACCATTTTTTACTGCTTCTTTTAACTGTTCAAAGGCGATCAACTTAAAAACAACTGTTTCAGTTTTGGTTTGGGCTGCCGTATTTTGGGTTACCAACCTTTTTTCCAATTCATAAATTGCTGCATCACTACGAGCTTCTAATTCTTTTATCTTTTCTTCAAGGGCAATAATACGCTCATTATCTTTCGGTGATTCTGAAACCAGAACATCTTCTGTAGGAACAACTATTGCTGAACTGCCCTCTTCTGTTTTATCTGTCTTTGTATCAGATGTTTCTATAGCTGGTTTAGTTTCAGTTTTCTCTATTTTACCCGCTGGTTTTTCCGAAGCTTTATTAGGAAATAAATTCGGGAAATTATGCCCCATTATTTGTAAAACTACTATAAAAAAGAAAATTGCAAAAACAATGCGCCGAAACCTATCTCCTATGCTTAGTTTTTGCTTATCCTCAACTATTTCTTCTTTCTGGTCTGACATATATACTCACTTAACTTGATTTGTAGCGGTTATTTACACAGCTTACCATAGATGCGAGTGTTGCCTTATCAGGGCTATAAATTTTACGCCAACTTACTGCTTTTAATTCCTCAGCTACCCCTTCACTTAAACAGAAAGCATCTATTTTTTCCAGATAATTAGAAATATCTGATTTTTCTGCCAGTGAAAGAAAAATTTGTGCGGTACGTCCTGAAAAGAAAGTTATAGCATCAATCTGCCCCCGCTTCAATTGCTCAACCAAAGTATCAGAAAGTGCTTCGCTGGCGATTGCCTCATATACCACCACCCTATCTATCTGCATCGCCCGCACACTTAAAACCTCACTTAAATCAATACTTATATGCTCGCCGGAAATATATAGAAAATGGGAATCCTCATCATAACAATCCAAGATATAATCTATCAAATATTCAACGCTCTCACCTGCAACGCTTACTCGGTCAAAACCAAGCTGGGTAGCAATATTTGCAGTAGCTTCCCCCACGCACAGCAAAAACATGTCGCGCATCTGGGTAAGAAGGGCAAGTGCCTGCACACCATGCTTACTGGTGACTATAACCGCATCAGGCTGGATATACAGGGCGTTTTCTACTTCCATACGGGCAGTATGCAGTAGCATAATCTCGGTAAGCGGCTCATGGATAACATGATAGCCACCCTCCATCAATTCATCACGGAATATTACCTCATCACCCAATGGTCGGGTAATAACAATAGTTTTAGCATCTGTTTTTGTATTCAGGGAGTTTTGTGGCATATAGTTTCTTTTGTCATTATAAAAATTATATATTAGCAGAATCAATTATTACATAGCCTTGCGCATAAGGATATTCATCACTCAAACTTATAAATATTCTGACCTGTATATTACTGGAAATCCTTTCCTGTAATATCTGCAAAGCTTTACCAGACAGCTTTATTTCCGGTGCACCAGTTATGTTATTTATTATTTCAATATCCTTCCAAGAAATATCACTATTCCTGCCCACACCCAAAGCTTTATAACAAGCTTCTTTGGCGGCAAACCGCTTGGCATAAATGGAGGATAAGGTTTTTATATCATCTTTACCGCGCCTAGCATAGTTTTGTTCCCCCGTTGTAAATATCCGGCTTTCAAAACGTTTTCCAAAACGCGTAAGCATTTTTTCAATACGGCGTATATCTACTAAATCACTACCTATACCAATTATCATACACACCTTAAGTTTTTGAATTTTATAATATTGTAAATATATGGCAGAAAATAAAAAAATCACCAAAAATAAAAATAGCTTATACAGTTAAAATATAGTAACTTATTAAAAATCTAGATTAGAGTATAGTTAATTTTCACATTAATTTATCACTTTAATGATAGAATCATATATAACTGGTAATAAATTTGAGGATATATCAGTGGGAAGTACCAATAAATATAGTACTGGCAATAATTATAGTGAATATAGAAAACAATATATAGATCAACGCGACAAGGTTTTTACGCAATTAACAGAAAAATTTCCTCAATATAATACTGACTGCCAAGACATCGAAGAATTGTATTCACATACTAACAATTTTATAAACACTCTTGATAAATTCCATGAGCAAACCAATACGGCGCAAGGCAAGATATTAGGGATAAATAATACATTATCAGTAAGATTGGCGGAAGCGATTAAAGATCTGGGCAACATCTCTAATAATATAGAGCTGATAAGCCATCAAGCCACAAATTTAGATCCATACAATACAACAAAAAAACTTATTGAACAGCATGCCTGCGATATTAGTGCTACCATAGATAATATATATGACAATTCAAAAGCCCATGTAGACAGAATACATAGAAAAACGCCAAGCGGAACTACGATATTACACTAAACCACCCCAAATAACGGTAACAATATAGCTAAAGAAAATGGAATGGTTATACGGAAATATTTTTGTAGAAGCCTAGAAATTACCCAAATAGCAGCATAAGAAATAATAAATAATAAAAGAAACACTGGAAAGGCTTTAGCCCCTACACAAATGCCAGCCATAGCCATGAGTTCTGCTGGTTTTGGTAAACGGTAAATATGCCCTTCACGAGTTATGGATTTATACCATATAATTGCACCGGTAACCACACCGTATAAACCACCCAAAACAAAATTAAACAAACCATGATCCAGATAAGTACGCAGAATCATTCCTGCAACAATCACGCAAATCATGACCTTCCCCATTATGAGTTTTTCATTTACTTCAATGGCTGAAAGTATGGTTAAAAATGTACCTATAATTATTAAAAGAATTGCACGGTCACTAAAATCATACTGCAAAAATGCCAATACAGAAAGACCAGCAAGCAAAATCTCTGTCACTGTATGCGAAATAGGATAAGATACACCGCAATAGCGGCAGTGATGACGAAGCAGCATCGCAGATATTACCGGAAACAAATCCTTTACCTGCAATAAAGTACCGCAACTGCCACAATATGGAGCTTTATCCAGCAGTAAACGGCCACGTGGCAAGCGATGAATTAAGGAGCAGGCATAATTACCAATCGCAAGACCTACTACTATTGCCCAAATTATACCTGACCACATATAACTTGATTGCATTGTTTGCATTGCACTTAACATATTTGTCCTGTGATTTAATTTTCTATTTTAGTGTTAGGGCTAATTAAACTATCAATATATCTACCCTGAAATAAAGAAATACCAAGTGCCTGCCCATATTGCACCGCCTCTTTATTGTCACAACGGCATAAAATCACACGATTACTACCAAAGCTACTTACTGCTTTAATAACATCTTTATTTTCCCTGCTGGTCAGATCTTCTTCTATATCGGCATTCCATTGTATTTTTACTAAATCAACCCCCATCCTCTCACGATCAATCATCAAAAAGCTTTCTACGCTTATTCCATCTAAACATACACGGTAACCTAATCTTTGCACTTCCTTACGCGCCAGATGGAAAGCATGTATATCAGCAAATACATCCATAACCGGAATTTCTATGACTATAGATACTTTAGCAGAGGGCTTTAATACCGCATCAAACTCTGCAAAACGACCAGAAATAAGTGTTTCTACATTCAAGTTCAAGCTTACCGGTGATTCCATGTAACGATTTATATTATGACCTATAAAATCCAGCATCTGCACATCAAGCAATTGGGTAAGGTACTTAAATAACCAGCGGTTGCTGATAAAATCACTGCCTATTTTGAGTAATTGCCGCAAATGGGCAATGTTAATATACATTTCGTCAAAAACTTTTCGTACACTCATCGCTGGCGATACAACACATATTGGCTGACGACGTAAAACACTCTGAATATCAGCTTTATCTAAATCACTTTCAACATCTGCAAGCTGTAAAACATTAAACCCTGTCTTTAGAGTACTGGAGCGTGTTTCTATGTTTTCACTAACTGGTTGAGCTGGTGCTGAAACACGTTCGAAACGTTCCGGAGCAGAATTTTTCCGTACCAAAAGTGCCATACGTCTGCTGCATATATCACTAAACTCCTGCCATTGCTGGCGTAAGTCATATATTGTACAAAAATCTTTATTTTCTTCACCAGTATCCAAATAGCTAATTGGATCATCCATATATAAATAGCGCAACTGGAAAACTAATTTATTTAATACCGCTTTATCAAGCTCCCCACAAACCACAATAATACTATTATCCACCATCTGGTAGATGCCACCTTCGTAGCCTTTCAGCATATCATGAATAAGATTAACCGCTATTTTGAACTGGTATTCACTCTTATATTGATCAAGTAAATTATTTAAGTGAAAATGTACCGCATGCCACCCAACCGGATCACGAATTAAGTTCAGCAATTCTATTAATTTAATTTCAGAAGATTTCTGTACAATTATCATGCTTTGTAAGCCTTAAATTATTAGGCAGTAAAATTACTATAATCATAGTAATTTGAAAAGCAATATAATAACAATAACATAATTGCTATCTATATGTTTATTGGCTGGAATTTCTTCCCACATTCCTTCTTGCTACAAAATCTTCAAGTGATGAAGTATCAACTTTTATTTCAGGACGATCCAATTTCCCTGAAATGTTAATTATCATTACTGGAGCGCTATTAGGAGCTAAATTATAAAAACGGAATAAGGTAGAAAATTGCCCTATAAGTGACCGTAATTTTATACCACCTATAATAGCACCGGTAATCAACCCAGACCTTAATGTAAGGTTAGGAGCGCGAAGTTCACCATCCTTAATATTCATTGCCCCATCTACTGAAAATTCCGTAGTACCTTTAGTGACTATATTATTTACGTTATTGAAAACGTCGGCAGATGAACGAGCCACTTCAACTACATTACCTACCGAAGCTAAGTTAATTCCCTGAAATTTCACACCGTGTGCAGCAAAAAGGAATTTTGCATCCATATTGTCTAGCCATTCCCTGAAATTCCAACCAGATGCAGAAAGAACTCCGCTTATATTGGCATATCCGGAAATATTTTTTATACCTATAAGCTGATCTGCTACTTCATAAAGATCTGCATTAGTCATAGTAAAATTCATGGACACCCCCGGTATTTTACCACCGTAAAGTGTTCCCACAATCTTACTTTCCGCCTGTGAATAAACAAACCCCAAATTTTGTACTGTAAGATTTTTATCTTCAAGCTTTGCCTGTAGTTTAACTTTTTCCATCGTTATATTTTTATGGACAAATTTATGTAAGCTAAGATCAATAGTGCCATTAAAATCATTCATCCAATCCAAGAAAATTTGATCATCAGCATATTGCTTGAAACCAAATTTCTCCTTTGGTTCTACGTCTTTCTTAGGAGCAAGAAGTAAATCCCGTTTCTTAATATTTTTATCTTTGGCTACATCAGAACTAACAGGTTTTGGCAAATTATTTTTACCAGTCCGAGAGGAAAGAAAATATCCTGTATCTAATTTATCTCCACTAATCATCAAACCAATATACGGCAATCTATCGTTTACATTCAAACTACAACTAATTTCCATAGTGCCATCAGGATATATAAACTGTAGATCCGAAACCTTAAAGGCTCCTTTATAAGCATATATATAAAACGATGCTTTCTCTCCTTGGCGTTCCAAAAATGTGAATTTATCAACATAGACTTTTGCATCTATTCTCATATATAAATTTTTTAGCCATTCAAACCCAGCTAGTTTTTTTTCTATTTGAGAGGTGTTAAATGAGTTTTGACCAACTTTTTTACCATCGGAAATATCTTGATCTTTACGGAAAATATCTTGATTACCGGAACTATCATTTTCTTCTTCCAATTTCTTCTTCCACCATGCATCGCGTACAGCATCAAAATTCACTTCATTTAATTTTATTTGTGCATCAATCCGCGGATCTCCTACCGTATAAGTGGTAATGGTACCGGCTATAGGCATATCACCAACTAACGCTTCTGCCTCAAACAAACGCACCTGCTCTGAATTAATATATAAATTTGATTTTATAGAAAACTCACCCATACCAGCACTAGGCATGTCGCTTGCGTAAGAATAAAACATAGATAGGGTATCATGTAATGATTTGCCTTTAGCCTCCATGTTTCCCTCAAAACGTAATTCTCCTAATCCACCTTGGGAAATTACTCCGAATATAGAAAGAAGACCACCACCGGCTAATTTTATATCACACTGATTTATAGTAAATGCCCCACGATCCAAAACTGCATTTAGGCGGGTATTCAACCACTCTTCTTTTTCAAAGAGAATTTTCTTTGCATTAATATTCAACCGCAATTCTATATTTTCAGGTAATGGGTTCTCTTTTTGAAAGTTATAATTGGTAACAAAGTCATCTTCTCTCTGATTAAGAAGTTTTTTTGCAGCTATACGATCTTCCAGCAATCTTTTCCAAATGAAATAGTCTACATAAGCAAAATCCATATCAGCAGCAATGGTCGGATACCAGTTATTCCACTTAATATTAGCATTACCTTCACCCTGAGAATTCAGACCTTTCATATTAAAATTCTGAACTTTTATACTGTTATCACTATTATCTAAATTCCAAACACCACCCAACTCTATAGGAAGAAGTTGTCTAGAATTATTTTGACCATTTTTACCGTTTTTATTTTGGTAGTTATTTATATTTTCCCATGAAACGAACCAGTTCCAAGCATCACTTATGTTAAATTTGAAATTTCCTGTTATTTTTGGTAGTTCTTTGGATAAATCAATGACACTGCTGATTGTAAACAGACTTCCATCGGCAGAAGATATGTTAAGGCTAAGCGGGAATTCATCACCAGTAACCGGTAAATCGGTTTTATTGCCATCAATAGCAAAATCAAATATCCGTCCAGAATTTTTCATTTTGCCTTTAATAAATAAATTCCCTCCATAAGCTACAGAAGTATCAAGATTCTCTACCAACATATTTTCATTATTGACATTATCCTGGTATTTTATTGCTCCGCCTTTTATCAGTAAAGGAGGAGCTTTTACATTAACATCAGAATTATTAAATGTTTTCAATAATCTAGCATTAAACCACCCCCAGTGCACCGTATTATCAGATGAGCGTTCCAATGATAAAACTGGATTTACCAACGTAACGCCTGACACCTCTACATGCTCCGTAAATAATGACATAGGAGCAATATGTATTTCTAATTTAGAAGCTGTAAGAGTAGGTATAGAAGTATCAAGCCCTGACTTTCCATCAACTTCTAAACTATTTATTATAATTTTAGGTAACGGGAATAATGAAAATTCTATCTCACCACGAACCACAACATCCTGTCCGGTCTGCCTCTTAATGCTTTCCAAGACCTGTTTCTGATATAACTCTGGTCTAATCCAGCTGCTTATCGAAAAAAGCAGCCATTCAAAACCTGCAACAAGTATAAATACCGTTAGCACAAGTATCTTGATTAATTTTTTATTTTCTTTCCGCATTCTAAACCTTATGAGTTTCTAAACAGAAACACACTATACAGGAAAATCATCTAAGATTTAATTAATTTGTTACGAATTATAGGCCATCAATTAATCCCTAATCATAAAAATACCATTTTGCCCAAATAAATTAGCAAACCTAGTATGATTATTTACATTGGAAGAAGCACCTGATTCAGTTATATAAATACTTTTTTCTACTGATAAATCAAGATCTTGACATAAATTTATAAAATCTGTAATGGTGCAGAAGTGGATATTTGGAGTGTCATACCACTGATAACTTAAAGTACGGGTTACAGGCATTCTTCCCTTAACGGCGAGATACATACGATTTTTCCAATGCCCAAAATTTGGAACAGAAACAATAGCATGCTTGCCAATACGTACTAAATGTTCTAATACTTCCTTAGGGTTACGTAAAGTTTGCAAAGTATGGCTTAATACGACATAATCATATGATTTATCTAGATAATAAGGCAAATCAACATCGGCATCACCCTGAATTACAGAAAGCCCACGAGCTATACACCGATTTACTCCGCTCTGTGAAAGCTCTATTCCCCGTCCCAGCACCTTTTTTTCTTGCTGTAGATAAGCGAGTAAATCGCCTTCCCCACACCCCACATCAAGTAGGGAAGAGTTTTGCTCTATCATATCGGCTATAACACATAAATCAGGACGAAGCAGCGTATTATTCATTATTTTTACCTATCCCATATAAAGCTGCCGAACCTTCTATAAAACCACGCACTACTGCATCAAACTCAGGCAGTTCTAATAAGAAAGAATCATGCCCCTTATCGCTTTCAATTTCGGTGAAGCTTACATTAGCACGGGCAGCATTAAGAGCACGCACCAGATTCCTGCTTTCAATAGACGAATATAGCCAATCACTGGTAAATGATACGACACAAAAACGAATATGAGTTTCCGCAAATATATCGGTTAATTTACGAGCACCACCGTTGGTTAAATCAAAATAACTCGCGGCACGGGTAAGGTATAGATACGAATTTGCATCAAATCGTTCTACAAAACTTGCTCCTTGATGGCGCAAATAACTTTCCACACGAAAATCTGCGCCAAAACCATAAGTATAATCCTCACCATCTTGCAAATGACGGCCAAATTTCTCCTGCAGCATTTTCTCAGAAAGATAAGTTACATGTGCTGCCATACGGGCAACTGATAAGCCTTTAGCCGGATATTTATGGTTTTTTATATAATCACCATCGCACCAATCTGGATCGGCCATAATCGCCTGCCTGCCAATTTCATGAAAAGCAATATTTTGGGCTGATTGTCGGGTAGAAGTTGCAATTGGCATTACCGCAAACAATCTCTCAGGAAAGTGCCTTGCCCATTCTAAAGCCTGCATTCCTCCCATTGAGCCGCCAATTACACAGAAAATTTTTCCTATACCAAGCTTGTCCAATAACAAAGCCTGCGCCTTAACCATATCTTCAATGGTAATGAACGGAAAAGAAAGACCATAATTATTGCCGTCTTTCCGGTTAATTTCCTTAGGGCCGAATGACCCCATGCATCCACCAATAATATTGGAACAAATAACAAAATATTTATTGGTATCTATTGGTTTACCGCTTCCCACCATTCTGTCCCACCAGCCTTCTTTGCCGGTAACAGGATGCTTACCACAAAGATACTGATCGCCTGTCAGGGCATGGCAAACTAAAATTACGTTGCTTTTTTCCGCGTTCAACTTACCATAAGATTGATAGGCTATAGGAACATTATAAACCTCTACCCCACATTCTAAAGTTAATGGCGTTTCAATGGCAATATTTACAATATCACCAATTTCTACCTCTTTATAACTTGCGCCGAATGTTGATATTTTCTTCATAAGCCCCTATCTTTACAATATTTTATGGTGCTAGGTCAAGATACGGTAAATAAATTTATAAAACCACACTATTGATTTTACTTGCCCAGTGCCACTACATAAGTTATCGCCATTAACAACAAACTACCATAACTGAAGCAAATATTAACTTAATTATGAATAACCAGAACAACATGAATAACATAAGTGGTAGCACAGAGCTTGCCGAATTTCGTCGTCAAATTGACGAAATTGATGAATCAATAATTGACCTACTTATAAAACGCACAAAGGTTGTAAAACAGGTTGGCGATCTTAAAAGAAAAACCACCTCTAATATCTGCCCTATCCGCTCTGGACGGGAAGCAGAAATGATACGCCGTATCATAGAAAGTTTCCGTAAAACTGATTTTCCTGCAGAAGCAGCTGCAGCAATATGGCGTATTATCATTGGCGCATCCACCAGTATTGAATCTAAACTTAGCCTGTCCGTATTCTTTGATAATAAAGAAGAAAGGCTTTACTGGCTGGCAAGAGAATATTTTGGTTCTTCTCTGCCAATTACAAAACAACCACATGGTAAACGTATAATTGGTGATATTATGGACGGCAAAGCAGCCGTTGGGATAGTTCCATTCCCCCGCAGCGCAGACAATAATGAGTGGTGGACTACCTTAATACAGCAGGGAGCTAATGCTCCCAAAGTTTTTGCCCATATTCCGTTTATCTATAGTGACATAGCCGGCAAAGATTTTCCTGCCGCCCTTGCAATTGCCAAACTTACGCCAGAACCATCAGATGATGATATATCATTAATAGCTGTGGAAGCTGAGCATAATGTTAGCCAAAGCCGCCTGCAAACTGCTTTTTCTAATGCCCGTCTGGAAGTAACATGGCTTAATATAGCAACTATAAATCCAGCCAGCCGCCACCATCTTATAGAAGTAAAAGGCTTTATTAATGCTGAGCATGAAGAATTTGCAGCAGTAATTTCTTCACTCGGAAGATCTATTTTCAGATGTTATTTTCTGGGTATTTATGCAACACCAATAACTCTTGCGAATTCACAGAATATTTGAGGTTCATATGCGCCCGACACCCAACGCTGGTATTTTAGACATAGCCCCTTATGTTGGCGGCAAATCCACTGCCAAAGCAGGTGTGCGTGTGGTAAAACTTTCCTCCAATGAAACACCGTTAGGCGCAAGCCCTGCGGCTATAGAAGCCTATAAGGAAGCTGCCGGAAATTTACACCGCTATCCTGACGGATCAGCAACAAAACTGCGCGAGACAATTGCTGAAGTATATAATTTACCATCCGGTCAAATAGTTTGTGGCGCTGGTTCCGATGAACTGATTGGACTACTGATCCATGCTTATGTCAAAGCCGATGATGAGGTGTTAATTAGCGAGCATGGTTTTTTAATGTATAAAATCTATGCACAAAGTGTCGGCGCGAAAGTAATTTTTGCCCCAGAAAAAAACCTACGTACCGATGTTGATGCCATACTGAAAGCTGTAACTGAAAAAACCAAAATTGTTTTTATTGCTAATCCTAATAATCCCACCGGATCATATATTTCCGCCAGCGAAATGAAACACCTGCATGACAATTTACCTAAGAATGTGATTCTTGCGATTGATGATGCCTATAGCGAATATGCAACTCCTGACGATTACAGCGACGGCAGTGAATTGGTAAAAACCAGCGAAAATACTGTGATGCTTCGGACATTTTCCAAGATTTATGGTCTTTCTGCTCTGCGCCTCGGCTGGATGTTTGCACCTGCCCATATTATAGATGCAGTAAACCGAATCCGAGGCCCTTTTAATATTTCAACTCCGGCAATATCTGCAGGAATTGCTGCAATACGCGACACTGGATTTACTCAAAGAACCAAAGAATTTAATCGTAAATGGCTGGATTGGCTTAACACGGAAATAACCAAACTTGGGCTTACCGTTCATCCCAGTATAGGCAATTTTTTAATTGTTGAAATCCCTGTAGAAAAACATACCGCCTACTATGCCAATGCCTACCTTTTGGAGCGGGGATTGATTGTTCGGGAAGTCGTAAATTACGGCCTGCCTAACTGCCTACGCATCAGCATCGGACTGGAAGAAGACAATAAAGCAGTGGTGTCTGCCCTTAAAGAATTTTTGTCAAAATGACATCCGCAACCTTCAACCGTATCACCATCATCGGCTTGGGCTTAATCGGCAGTTCCATTGCTCGCGCTGTGCGTGAAAATGGTCTGGCAAACACAATTGTCGGCTGCGACCAGAATGAAATTTCCCTTGCTTTTGCCCGTAAGGAAAAGTTTATTGATATAGCGGATTCCAACCCGCAAACTGCCGCAACTGAAAGTGATTTGGTTATAATAGCCACCCCACCTGCTAGTCTTACGGAAGTAGCAGAGGCAGTAGCTCCACACCTGAAAAATGGGGCAATTATTATGGATGTGGCGTCAGTAAAAAGACCGGCTATAGAGGCGATTAAACCACATATACCACCTCATGCTATTTTTATTCCCGCCCACCCGATTGCCGGAAGTGAAAAAACCGGTGTACAGGCAGGGCGGGTGGATTTATTTGTACGAAAACGGGTAATCATTACACCAGATGCACCACCTGATAAAGAATTACAAAAAAAACTTGCTGATTTCTGGCAAGGAATGGGAGCAAAGCTGGAAGGAATGCCACCTGAGATTCATGATCTGGTCTATGGCTATATGTCGCACCTACCTCAGCTTATTGCTTTTTGTGTGAAGCAACCTTTGGATGATTTTTATGATAAAGCCGACGATAAGCCTGTTTATAAAACCTTCCTGCGTATTTCCCATTCCAGCCCAGAATTATGGGCAGAGATATTTGAATTGAACAAAGATAATATCATAAAAGGATTGGATCGTTATATTGATGTAGTAACCCATGTCCATAACGAGTTAAAAGCCGCACCGGACGGTGAGGAAAGCAAAAATGATAAAATGCTTGCTTATACCGTTTTATTCCCACGTATCGTTGCTTCCTGCCTTATTACAACCGTAATGGAAGCGGAAAAAAATGCCGGCATTCCTTTTTCCCGTTACGCCGGTACAGGATTTGCAGATTTTACCGCCCCTGCCCTGATTCCTCCGGATGTGGATATAGAGCAAATTTCTGCCCAGTATAAACTTGTGGAAAAAATCTTAGATAAATTCTTGCTGCGCTTAAAATTATTCCGCGCTACATTTGCGTGATCATGAAAACTAGAATCATCATAAAACGCCTGATGGATATTAGCGGAGCCTTGGCTGGACTTATTATTTTAAGTCCTGTTCTGCTTGTCGTAGCACTTATGGTTTTGGCAACTATGGGTAGACCGATAATTTTTACCCAGAAACGCCCTGGTCTTGATCAAAAGCCATTTCAAATTATAAAATTCCGCAGCATGAAAAATACTGTAGATGGTGATGGTAAACCATTAAGTGATGCTCAGCGTCTAACCAAATTTGGCAATCTGATGCGCAGCCTTAGCCTTGATGAACTGCCGCAGCTTATAAATATTCTAAAAGGAGATATGAGTATTGTAGGGCCAAGACCACTGCTTTATGATTTTTTTCCTTATTATAGCACTCAGGAAATGCGCCGCCATGAAGTAAAACCGGGAATCACAGGGCTTGCACAAGTAAATGGACGCAATAACCTTAACTGGGATGAGCGTCTGCAAATGGACATTGAATATATTGATAACTGGTCTATCTGGCTGGATATAAAAATTATCCTGAAAACCATTCTAGTGGTAATAAAACGTGACGGAGTAAAAACCGATGGTCACGCCACTTTTTTGCGACTGGATGATTATCGCCGCAGCAAAGCTTAATCCTGCTTATAAGGATAGCAATATTTCGCGCTGGGAAATTTACGGGCACGCACTTCATCAGCATACTGCCTGACTGCTGCTTCAGTTGCACCGGCAAGCTCAGCATAACGTTTTACAAAGCGTGGAATATATCCTCCGCTCAACCCCAACATATCTTCTGATACCAACACCTGCCCGTCACAATTTGGTGATGCACCAATACCGATGGTCGGAATAGTAAGGTTAAGAGTCAGGTTTTTAGCGACCTCTTCTATCACCCCTTCAATGACTAGTGAAAATGCCCCTGCCTGCTCAATGGCTTTGGCATCGGCAAAAATTGCAGCTGCTTCTATTTCATTTTTCCCTTGGGTACGGTATCCACCAATAGCATTTACACTTTGTGGCTTCAATCCTACATGCCCCATTACCGGTATTCCGCGCAATGTAAGAAATTTAACAGTTTCTGCCATTTCCACACCCCCTTCCAACTTCACCGCATTACAACCGGTTTTTGCCATAATACGCGCAGCAGTTTCAAAGGCTTGCTCTTTTGAGGCTTGATAGCTGCCAAATGGCAAATCTACCACCACCAATGATTTCTGTGAAGCTTTTACGACTGCCCTGCCATGGGCAATCATCATTTCGGTAGTTACACCAAGCGTGCTGTCCATTCCATAAAGAACCATACCCAGTGAATCACCAACCAGTAAAATATCCACATACGGATCAAATAAACGTGCCTGTGGTGCACTATAAGCCGTCAGCACTACTAAAGGAACAGAATTTTTCCTAGAAGAAATGTCAATTATGGTGAGTCTTTTCATGTATAAATATTACAGATAAAAATAAAAAAATCTAGTCAGCATTCTTAATTTTCAAAAGTTCGCCGGATTTTATTTCACGGGGCACAGAAAAACGGATAGTTGTTCCTACCCCAACTTCACTTTCAATTTCAAATTTACCACCCATTAACTCCACAAATTTCTTGGTGAGCGGCAAACCAAGACCAGTACCCTCATATTTACGGCTTAAAGCATTGTCCACCTGCCCGAAAGGAGCCATCGCACGGGAAATATCTTTTGGTGCAATACCAATTCCGCTATCGCGAACCTCAAACATATAAGTATCATCATTAATATTAGCCCATGCGGTAATCCGTACTTCACCGCCAGCAGGCGTAAATTTGATCGCGTTTGATAATAAATTAAGCAGAATCTGCTTGAATTTTTTGCTATCCGTACTGATGTTAAGCACTTCTTTAGGTAAAGCTTCCACCAGCCCAACTTGGGCTGCTTCTGCACGCGGAGTCACCAGACGTACGCAATTATGCACTAATTTATTAAGGTTTACCTCTGTTACTTCCATTTCTAATTTACCGGCTTCCGCCTTTGAATAATCCAAAATATCATTTATTAAGCTCAATAAATGCACACCAGATGTATGGATATCATTGATATAACCATCTAAAGTTTCTTCATCCATAGCTTTGGCAGAGTTATTTTTTATAATTTCGGAAAAACCGATAATCGCATTAAGGGGTGTACGCAGTTCATGGCTAATATTGGCAAGGAATTGTGACTTATCACGATTTTCTGATTGTGCAATCGCAGCTGCAGAAGCCAATTCTACATTTGTTTCATGCTGTTTTGTAATTATAACTTCTGCACGCCTCGCCATTATAAATAAGAAGCCTAGATATAGGAGAAAAAACCCGATTACATAGATACTGCCCATTAGCTGGGCATTCGTAAGATTTTCCTGAGTTGTTGAAAGATCGGCAAGTAATTCTATTACTCCTTCCGAACGAGCAGCAACTCCATCCTTCATTTCCGAAATTATAATCGGCAATAAAGTTTGCAAGATTATTGCCTGTTCGTCATTCTGTAATGGTACTTTATCTATAACCTGACTAACGGCTATGGTTCTACGAAATTGGCTTTGGATAAACTTGATATCAGGAGATGCAAAATTAGCATTAATGACCTTACCAGCGACAACATTGCTGGTAAGCAGCAAAGTACCTGCTGAATTATAAATATTAACCCTAAGCACAGGCATTTTCTTAAAATAATTTACAGTATCTAATCCAAAATTTTGCAGAGATTTTTGCAGCTCAGAATCGCTTTTATTTTTCTCGGCAGAATTGCTGTTAAAAACGGCTATGACCTTACTATATTCTTTCCATACTGATTCTATATAACCTTCAGCAATACTTTTATTATTCCGCTCAATAATATCCCTTACATTCTCCATGGCCACATCACGAAAAAGTGTACCGGAAATAGCAACGAATCCAACAACAACTATAAGGCTGATAAGAGCGAATACCCTGAAATAACCAAACATATTAATAATTTAATTTGCCATATTGCCAGAAATGAAAGTGGATGATACTAGGTTCAGGTTAATAAAAGATTGAAAATATAGGGAATTTTTATATTATCTCTTATAATTCCTAGATTTTCTTCACGTCAATACTTGACAGTGCCAAAGTAAATGGTTATAAACACCCTCCATTTAGATATGCAGCAATTGCATCAGATTATAAAATATTGATTTTTCAGGATTTTTACTATGAAAAGAACATTCCAGCCTAGCAATCTTGTTCGCAAACGTCGTCATGGATTTCGCGCCCGCATGGCAACTGTTGGTGGTCGCCGCGTGATCAACGCCCGTCGCGCTAAGGGTCGTAAGCGTCTATCAGCTTAGTTTTTTATATCGCTTGTAGCTTTTATAAATAGTGGGCTGTTATGTCTACTACCATCAAAAAACGTAATGATTTCTTAACAGCGGCATCTTCTGGCAAGAAATTCATAACTAATTCTTTTATATTACAAATGGTTAAAAGGGCCGAATCGCACATCGCGCCTACTTCAGAAATTCGTATAGGCTTTACTGTTACAAAAAAAATGGGTGGAGCAGTGATTCGCAACCGCATTAAACGCAGATTGCGGGAAGCTGCAAAACATTCATTATTAAAACATGGGCAAGCTGGGCATGATTATGTGGTTATTTCTCGCCACAAGGCCCTAAAGTGTAATTTTTCTGATCTTATGCGTGATATGGAATTTGCATTTACGCGAATTATCCATCATAAGGGCAACAATAATAACTCTCCAAAAAAATAACAATATGAATATCGCTGTTATAATATTCAAATTTTTAATTCGTATTTACCAGCTAGCAATTTCCCCTTTTCTTGGAGTTAATTGCCGCTTTACACCTAGCTGCTCGCATTATGCGGTTGAGGCAGTAAATACACATGGTGCCGTAAAAGGGGGATGGCTTACTTGCAAGCGCGTATTGTGCTGCCAACCTTTTTCTAAAAAAACCGGTTATGATCCAGTTCCAAATAATAACTATAAAACTCCAAATTAAAGTCTAAGAATCATGAAAAACTATAATGAACCAGATTATCAGCGCATAACTTTAACTATATTTATTGTCGCTTTTATTTTAATTGCTTGGCAATCATTTGTAGAAGTACCGCGTCGCCAGCAATTGGCAAAATCACTCGCGGTGGAAGCACAAAAAAAATCCGTTATAAAAGAACAAAAAGCTGCTGAAATCAGCTCAAAAGATATTGAACCTGAATATAATACCAATCTTACCCGCGAACAACGCTTGGCGGAGTCCAAACGTCTCGTTATAAAATCTGATAAATTGCACGGATCAATTGCCCTCAAAGGAGCACGCTTTGATGATTTAACACTGGCTAAATATAATGTAAAACTAGAAAAAGATAGTCCGGAAGTTATTTTACTTACTCCTAACGGTGATGAAAATTCTTATTTTGCACAAGCCGGCTGGGTAGCAACAGATGGTAGAACAAAAGTACCTGATGGCAAATCTGTTTGGACATCAGACAAATCTGTTATTACCGCAAATGATAAAACAACCCTACGCTGGGATAATGGTGCAGGAGTGATATTTTTTCTGACCATTTCCCTAGATGCTGATTACATGTTTACCATAAAGCAGCGTGTAGAAAATAATTCCGGAAACGAAATATCTGTTGCACCTTACGGTTATATTAATCGTTCCTATAAAGAACCGGAGCATAGCAATGTAATTTTACATGAAGGTTTACTTGGGGTTGTAGAAAAGGCGATTACGGAAGTATCATATAAAGAGCTACGCGAAAAAGGTAATAAAAACTTTGATAATGCAAATGGCTGGTTAGGCATTACTGATAAATACTGGCTTACCGCACTAATCCCCAGCACATCTAACTTCAAAGGTAATTTCAGCCATTATAACAAGAACGGGCAAGAGCGCTATCAGGCTGATTATATAGGGGAAGCGCAAATTATAAGTGCCAGTATGGCGCAGGAATCAACATTACGAATTTTTGCTGGAGCTAAAGAAATAAACGTTCTTGACCGTTATGCTACAGGCAATACAGAAACCAAAGATGCTCCCATACCATTGTTTGATAGGGCTGTAGATTTTGGCGTATTATATTTCCTGACTAAACCGTTATTCCTGATTATGAATTTTCTTTTCATCCATATAGGAAATTTTGGTGTGGCAATCATGATTGTTACTATTTTGGTTAAATTATGTATGTTCCCGCTTGCAAACAAATCCTACGCAGCAATGGCTAAGATGCGTGTACTTCAGCCAGAGGTTGCTAAGCTGCGTGAAAGATACCATGATGACCATATTGCTTTGAACAAAGAAATGATGGCTCTTTATAAACGGCATAAAGTTAATCCAGCATCTGGTTGCTTACCATTACTTATTCAAATGCCGGTATTTTTTGCACTTTATAAGGTTCTATACGTTACCATTGAAATGCGCCATGCTCCTTTCTTTGGCTGGTTAAAAGATTTATCTGCAACTGATCCTTCTAATATTTTTACAGCATTTGGATTGATTGACTGGAATCCTCCCCATTTCCTGCATCTTGGAATTTTACCAATACTTTATTGCATAACAATGATTATCCAGCAGCATCAGCAACCGATGCCTACAGATCCGGTACAGGCAAAAGTAATGAAATTTATGCCGTTTATGTTGCTTTTCATTTTTGCCACCTTCCCTGCTGGATTAGTGCTTTATTGGGTATGGAGCAATATTTTATCAATAATCCAGCAAGAGATTATTTCCTTACGCCACGGCACACACCGTTCGCAAAAAACTAAAGAAAAAATACAAGCGGAATAAAAATGAACGAGGCGAATTACAGTGCAGTTTTATTTCGCCAGCCTTGCCATTTTGTAGCAGGGGCGGCAAGTATTGCCTCACTGCCTGAGTTTAACCAACCTGAGATCGCCTTTATCGGTCGTTCCAATGTAGGTAAATCCAGCTTGGTAAATGCTCTGGTAGGACAGAATAAACTGGCAAAAACCTCCCAGAATCCAGGTCATACCAAGCAATTAAATTTTTTCCTGCTGGCAGAAAAATTAATGCTGGTGGACATGCCCGGATATGGTTACGCAAAAGTATCAAAAACCCGTAAAAGTGAATGGGACAAACTCATTGCCAGCTATCTGTGCGGCCGCCCGACCTTAAAGCGTGCTTGCCTGCTTATTGACAGCAGGCGCGGGGTAATGCCGCATGATGACGAATTTATGACCATGCTTGACGATAGCGCGGTGAATTATCAGGTAATCCTGACAAAAATGGATACATTAAGCAAAACCGAGGCAAGCAACATATTGCAAAATGTAGCAAATGCGCTAAAGTCGCACGTCGCTGCTCACCCGCGCATTATAGCTACCAGTTCGCAGGACAAAAGAGGCATTGAAGAATTGCGAGATGAATTAGCTGAATTTGCAATAAAATAAAGGGATATAAAAAATGAAAACACGCATCATCCAAGACCCTAGCGAATGGGTAAAAACCGTTACCACCTTGTCCGAGGCACTGCCTTACATGCGGGAATTCTCCGGTGAGACATTCGTGATAAAATACGGCGGCCATGTGATGGGAGATGCTACACTTTCGCGCCAGTTCGCCGAGGATATTGTACTGCTCAAGCAAGTAGGCATTAACCCGATTGTAGTGCATGGAGGCGGCCCGCAAATTGGCAGAATGCTGGAACGCCTAAAAATCCAAAGCTCATTTGTTGACGGGCTGCGCGTAACTGACGCGGCTACTGTTGAGATTGTAGAAATGGTGCTTTCAGGTTCTATCAATAAACAAATAGTGGCAGAAATAAATGCAGCTGGCGGAATGGCGATCGGTATTTCCGGAAAAGACGGCGGGTTGATTGAAGCACGTAAATTACGCCGCACTACCCGTGATCCTGATTCTAATATTGAAAAAATCCTGGATCTCGGCTTTGTTGGCGAACCAACCAGCATTAACCCTATTTTGCTTCAAGAATTCTCGGAATCAAATATTATTCCTGTAATTGCACCAATTGGTCTGGGTGCCAATGGTGAAACTTTTAACATCAATGCTGACACCGCCGCAGGCGCAATCGCAGCCGCTATTGGCGCGGCAAAGCTTATGATCCTTACTGATGTTTCAGGGGTTCTTAATAAAGACAAAGAGCTTATCAGCGAATTATCTTTCAGCGAAGTCCGTAAACTTATCAAGGAACAGGTGATTACAGGCGGAATGATCCCGAAGGTGGAAACCTGTCTGCACGCGCTAGAAAATGATTGCGAAGCAGCCCATATCTTGGATGGACGCTTACCGCATGTATTGCTGCTGGAAACCTTCACCAAATATGGTGCCGGCACCATGATTTTCCACGATGAGTAAATCTAAAATAGAAATGATTTACAATTACATAAACTTCGCATAAAAGACTTGCATGACTATTCCACTTACATTTCTAGCATCAATTGGACGGGTGTTTTTCGCTTTTTTGGAAGCGGTGGGCAGACTATCATTGTTTGTATGGGCAAGTGTTAGTGGTATTTTTCGCCCGCCTTTTTACGGCAAAATGCTGCTTAAGCAACTAATTGAACTGGGCTATTATTCCCTGCCGGTAGTGGGCATGACGGCAATGTTTACAGGGGCAGCGCTGGCTCTGCAAACTTATTCCGGATTTTCCCGTTTTAATGCTGAGAGTTCGGTAGCGATTGTGGTGGTTCTGGCAATTACCCGCGAATTAGGGCCGGTTATGGCAGGGCTTATGGTCGCAGGGCGTATTGGCGCAGCCTATGCGGCAGAAATCGGCACAATGCGGGTGACCGAGCAAATTGATGCTCTTTCCACCCTTTCTACCGACCCCCATAAATATTTAGTGCTGCCGCGTTTGCTGGCGGGAATTACCATGCTGCCGCTACTGGTTGCTATTGGCGACATTATCGGCGTGTTTGGCGGTTATATGGTATCTATCCATAATCTCGGCTTTTCTCCCGGCCCGTACCTGAAAAGCACCTTTGAATATTTAGAAAGCAAAGACGTAGTGTCGGGTTTGATTAAAGCATCGGTGTTTGGCTTTCTTATAACTCTGATGGGCTGTTATCATGGTTTTCACTCTAAAGGCGGCGCACAAGGCGTGGGTGCGGCAACTACTCACGCTGTAGTCTCTGCTTCAATACTTATTTTGCTTTCTAATTATGTTTTAACCGCGTTACTGTTTGCGAAATAGTATGACTCCAAAAATTGAACTCTCCGGTGTGTATAAATCCTTCGGCAGTAAAAAAGTGCTGGATGGCATTGACCTAACCATCAACCAAGGTGAATCACTGGTAGTAATTGGCGGTTCAGGAACAGGTAAATCTGTACTGATTAAATGTATTCTGGGCATCCTTACACCGGATAAAGGCACTATAAAAATAGATGATGTGGATGTGGGCAAACTTTCTCGCAGGGAACGCCAGCAATTAATGCGTAAATTTGGGATGTTGTTTCAAGGTGGAGCTTTATTTGACAGCTTGCCGGTATGGGAAAATATCAGCTTTTCTTTGCTGCAAAATAATGTGTTAGACAGAAAATCTGCAAAAGATTTGGCAATAGAAAAACTGAAATCCGTAGGGCTTTCTCCTGATGTTTCTAATCTCTCACCTTCAGAACTTTCAGGCGGAATGCAAAAAAGGGTAGCACTGGCACGGGCGATTGCCGCCAAACCGGAAATTATATTTTTTGATGAGCCAACCACTGGGCTGGATCCAATTATGGCTGATGTTATAAACCGCCTGATTGTTAAATGCTCTAAGGAGCTTGGTGCGACTACACTTACTATCACTCATGATATGGCTAGTGTTCGCCACATTGCCAGCCGCGTTGCCATGCTTTATCAAGGCAAGCTTATATGGCAAGGCGATATAAAAGACATTGAAAACAGCAAAAATGAATATGTGGATCAATTCATCCACGGTAGAGCTGAAGGCCCTATCACTGCTGCAGTAAAATAACCTCTCACTGTGGCTGCGATGTCGCCATTAACATGCCCTTCTCTTTATAATATTTGATAGCACCTTCATGAACCGGTGCAATATTATCGTTGGCAACCATTTGTCCAGATTCAAGCGTTGCAAATACAGGATGCAGGGTTTTGAAATTGTCCAGATTTTCAAACACGGCTTTTACAGTTTCATAAGCTATGTCGTTATCCAGATCAGCAGATGCAACAAGCAATGCACGCACACCAAAAGTTTTGGTTTCTTGCGGGTTACCGCTATACATGCCTGCCGGAATTGAGGTTCTGGCATAAAACGGACGGGTAGAGGTGAGTTTTTCTATATCAGCTTTGGATACATCTACCAGTTTTGTCGGACATGATGAGGTCACCTGCTGAATAGCTCCGTTAGGATGACCGCCTGCATATACCAAAGCATCAATCTTTCCATCACATAACGCCTTTGTTTGATCGCTTAGCTTGACATCAACGATATTTGCAAATTTCTTGGTATTGCTAAAACCTTTTTGCTTGATTAATTCCTCCATAGTTGCCCGCATACCAGAACCAGCAGGTCCTATATAAATACGCTTGCCTTTTAGGTCATCAAATATGTTAACCTTAGCGTTTTTACGCGCAATAATAGTAAACGGTTCAAAATGAAGGGCAAGAAGCACGCGTAATTTTTTATCTTTACCCGCATCTGAAAATATCTCTTTACCGTTGTAAGCATAATAAAGCAAATCTGACTGCACTATACCAAGCTCAATATCCTTATTATGAATAGACTCTAAATTAGCAATCGAACCACCGGTTGATTCAACCGTACAGCGTATGTTATGTTCTTTACGCCCACGGTTCACCATACGGCAAATCGCACCGCCTGCCGGATAGTACACTCCTGTTACTCCACCAGTACCGATAGTAAATTTCCTTTCTGCAGCAATTGCCGAAAAATCTTGGGCAAATAAAGCGGAAACCGCTAAAACCATAACAAAAATATTACGCATAGGCTTCATAATTACTCACTATTAATATATGTTTTATGAAAAAATGTTCCACCAATCTAACAAAAACCGTAATCTTGTACAATAGCTGATTTATAACATACTTGATATAAAGGAAAAACTACTGACAAATACAAATATTAAATTTTATCATTTTTCTATTGCGAATGATTCTCATTTGCTTTATAAGCGACTATCGTACTAATTACAAAGGACAAAGCAACCTATGAAAAAAACAATTATATTAGCATCACTATTCGCATTCCTTTCTACACCTGTCTTAGCAGAAACACCTGTATTTGAAATCGCAATTAAAGATCATAAATTCAATCCAGCAACTGTTGAAATTCCAGCAGGGAAAAAAGTGAAGCTTGTTATAAAAAACCAGGATCCAACACCGGAAGAATTTGAAAGCCATGAACTAAACCGCGAGAAAGTGATTGCAGGCAACTCTCAAGGGATTATCCTTGTTGGTCCTCTTGAAGCAGGAGAATACCCATTCTTTGGCGAATTCCATGAAAAAACAGCACAAGGAAAATTATTCGTAAAATAACAAAAAAATAAAATTTTTGCCATGCTTGCCTCATTTATCATTTGTTTTCGAGAATTTTTAGAAATTGCAATTATTATAAGCATTATCCTCGCTGCAACACGAGGGGTTCGCGGTCGCGGTCGCTGGATTAGCACAGGCATTATTGGTGGATTGCTCGGCTCGGTGCTGGTTGCTATTTTTGCTAATAACATATCAAATGCCATGGAAGGAATAGGTCAGGAAATATTCCATGCAGGAATTTTAAGCGTGGCTGTTTTAATGCTTATATGGACAGTAATATGGATGCAATCGCACGGACGTGCCATAGCACAAAAAATGAAAAAAGTAGGAAAAGCTGTCTCCGAAGGTGAAGTACCACTTTATTCGCTAGCCGTCGTAGTAAGCATTGCCATGTGGCGGGAAGGTGCAGAAATTGTATTATTTATGGCAGGAATTATAAGTAGCTCCGGAGAATCAATTATATCAATCCTGACCGGCGGCATAGCAGGCTCTTTATTTGCAATAATAATCGGCTTTTTACTTTATTTTGGTTTAATAAAATTATCTTCTAAATATCTGTTTTCTGTTACCAGCATTCTGCTGATATTACTTGCTTGCGGCATGTCCTCACAAGTAGCAGCATATCTGAATGCCGCAGATATTATCCCTGCCCTTGGCAATACATGGGATAGTAGCTGGCTACTGCCACAAGATAGCATAGCCGGTAAAATTCTCCATGCCATGCTTGGTTATAGCGCACGCCCTAGCGTTATCCAGCTTATATTTTACGTTTCTACCCTTACCATTATAGTTTCTCTTTTAAGAATTACCAAAAAGGTTAAAACAACTTCTTAATTGGGTTTTGAACGCTTGTAATCCTCTAAAACTCTGATAAACTTCCCCAATATACAACAATTGGGGAAGTTTAATGCGAAGAGTAAAACATGAGCGCAAGACTAAAGAAACACAAGTAAGCGTTGAACTTAATCTAGATGGCACTGGTAAATATGAGATATCAACAGGTATTGGCTTCCTAGACCATATGCTGGAACAACTTTCGCGCCATAGCCTGATTGACCTAAAGCTTACAGCTAAAGGCGACCTCCATATTGATAACCACCACACTACCGAAGATACAGGAATTGCCATTGGCGAAGCCGTAGCAAAAGCACTTGGTGAACGTAAAGGTATTGTACGTTATGGTAATGCCACTATCCCCATGGATGAAACATTATCACATGCAGCAATTGACTTATCAGGTAGGCCTTATTTCGTATGGAATGTAGAATTTTCAAAACCTAAACTGGGCGACATGGATACTGAATTATTCCGCGAATGGTTTCAGGCTTTTGCCTTTGCCGCAGGCGCAACTTTGCATATAAAAAATGAATATGGTGTAAATAATCATCATATTGTAGAATCATGTTACAAAGCACTGGCCAGAGCATTACGCGTTGCAATTGATATAGATCCGCGTAAATCCGATGATATTCCTTCTACCAAAGGCACATTGGGAGGTAGTTTATAATGGCTTTGCTCCCTAAAACAAAAATCTACACTGTGCATATAAACCTAAATCAAGAACATGCAGTGGAAAAAGCTATTTTCGTGCGCGAGGGTTTTAATTTCATGGCATTTATTTTTGGTATCGCTTGGGCTTTATATCATAAAATGTGGTTTTATAGCTTTATCATAGGAATAACTATGACTTTGCTGGGCGCGGCGAATGAACAAAATTGGCTGCAAGATGATACTATTCTAGTTCTAAACACAGCATTGAATGTAATTATAGGCTTATGGGCTAATGATTTGCGCCGTAACCACCTTGCCAATAAGGGGTATATTATATCAGACATAGTGGTAAGTGATAATGAGCTTGCTGCCCAACAACGTTATTTTGAACGCATGATGACTGCATAGAGCATGGCTTCAATTGTTATTATTGATTATGGTTCTGGGAATTTGCGCTCGGTAGCAAAAGCGTTTGAACGTGTAACTCCTAATGTTACCGTTAGTTCTGATGCCCGCCTGCTTGAAACCGCCAGCCATATTGTGCTACCCGGAGTAGGAGCATTTGGTGATTGCATGGCAGGCCTTACAGCCCTGCCTGATATGCTGGCAATACTTAATGAACAGGTTCGGATACATGGCAAATGGTTTTTAGGTATATGCGTAGGGATGCAGATGTTGTTTGAGCATGGGCATGAACATGGGATTAATAAAGGCTTAGGCTGGTTAAAAGGCGATGTAATTCCTCTATCCCAATCCTTAAATCATACGCACCCAGCCTTGAAAATTCCGCATATGGGATGGAATGAATTACAGATAAAACAAAATTCTCCTCTATTTACAGATATAAAAAATGGAGATCATGCCTATTTTGTGCATAGCTTCCACGCTAAACCAACTGACGATTCGGTATTGCTTGCAACTACTGAATACGGCGAAGAAATTACTGCAATCGTAGGAAAAGATAATATTTTCGGCACCCAATTTCACCCTGAAAAAAGTCAGAAAACAGGGCTTAGGATAATAGAAAATTTTGTAGGTTTATAATTATGGAGCTTTACAATAAACCTGCAATCACTGCACATTATCTTAGCTTATTTACAGCCTATATTTATGTCATCGCCGCAGCAATAAATGATGGTTTTACTGGTGTATATTTAGGAACTCCATTCGCTCTTTTTTTATTTTTAGACGCTTATAAATTTCGCAAAAGAAACCCTATTTTATCTGCTATTCATATAGTATTTTTAGTGTTTATGTTATTAGTATCACAAGCTGACCGCAGCACATGGAAAATACTTTATCCAGCTATAGGAAAAACTATAACCATTGATAAAGATATAATTGTTTACCGTAATCCATATTACCCATTTCAAATGGATGGCTTTGCATTTAACGAAAAAAAAGAAAATCAAAGCTATATTTTACACAAAGATGAGCAATTGACCATTATCCGTCAATCAGTAACTGGACACCCAGATTTCGGTACGAATTATGTTTTCGCCATTAAATTAAACTCTGATAAGCTAGAAAAACAATTTATAAAAGAAGCAAAAAACCTTTCTATAGATTGGCAATCAATTGGTAGTTTTTATAAGGTATTACCGCAGAATAATATATACATCTCTGATTATTCAATGGGGGCATATATAATGAATACGCAAAATAATGGATTTACAACAAACCGTAGATTTATATTATTTGATATTATTTTAATTTATCCAATACTTATACCCGTATTATTATTATTATTTTGGTTACTCCAGCGAACTGCTGTAAAAAAGGTAATATAGAATGGCTTCCCGCGTTGATAAGATTACTACATTTCGCCATGCTGACTTAGATGAAATATGCAGCGCGACTGAAGACGCCATTCGCGACGGAATTGGTTTTAACTGGCTGCTACCACCCGGCAGCGATATATTAGAATCTTATTGGAAAGGTGTTTTAATTGTTCCTGACAGGGTGTTGTTTGTAGGTCGTCTGGATGGTGTATTGGCAGGCAGTATCCAGATTATAAAACCCGGTATCAGCAAGGAAACATCATCCTTCTGTGCATCTATTGAAGCACATTTTGTTGCAACTTGGGCACGGGGGCATGGCTTGGCAAAAATGCTGCTGGAAGCTGCTGAGCGTGAGGCACGTATCCAAGGATTTTCCGTAGTCAAACTCAGTGTCCGCGAAACACAGGAACGCGCTATAAAACTATATGAAGATCATGGCTATATCCACTGGGGAACCCTTCCCTATTATGAAATGGTGGGTGGGCGCATGATTGCTGGACGTTTTTACTATAAAAACGTTGATCCATTAACTTCTTTAATTTAGGTAAAAATATGATTCTCTACCCTGCTATTGACCTTAAAGACGGTGTTTGTGTTCGCTTGCTACGCGGTGATATGGACAAAGCTACTGTGTTTCCCAATGCTCCGGCTGAGCAGGCTGCAGTCTTTGAAAAAGAGGGATTTTCTTGGCTTCATATTGTGGATCTAAATGGTGCATTTGAAGGAAAACCTGTAAATGCCGCAGCAGTTAAATCTATTCTTTCGCAAGTAAAAATGCAGGTACAGCTGGGTGGAGGTATCCGCACCTTAGAGATGATTGATACTTGGCTCAACACCGGTATATCCCGCGTAATTCTAGGTACAGCTGCCCTTAAAAACCCTGTACTGGTTAAAGAAGCTTGTCGCCTATTCCCATCACAAATAGCAGTAGGTATTGATGCCATAGATGGTAAAGTCGCAGTTTCAGGCTGGGCGGACGTGTCTAATATGCAGGCGATTGAACTTGCCAAACGTTTTGAAGATGTAGGGGTTGCAGCAATTATTTATACCGATATTAACCGCGACGGTGCGATGCAAGGGGCAAATATTTCTGAAACTTCTGCTCTTGCAGAATCAATTACCACTCCTGTAATTGCCTCTGGCGGAGTAAGCAGCATTAACGACATAATAGCCTATAAAGCAGCAGAAAATTCGGGAATTGAAGGAATTATCATTGGTCGCGCCCTTTATGATGGAACAATAAAGCCCAAAGAAGCGTTAGTTGCAGTCAAATAAATCGTCACTTATGCAGCTAAGGACTGACGGCATGCTGTAGCCGCTATCATTATCATAACCGCCACGTACACGTGAATAATCAATATCATCCCAAGATGAACCACCACATGCCGAAAGGATAAAAAACGCAATTATTGCAAAGAAATCCAAGGAAAAAGTCCCAAACACCATATATAACCTAAAAAATATTTTTATTGATTTTATCATAGTAATAAATAATTTCTTCACTATTGTCTGCTAGAATTTTGGATTATATAATTGTACCATTGGAGTATCTATAATGTCTAACGTTGAATCTATAGCTAAAAAAACCCCTGCTTCTAACCGCATTGCTACATTATCAATTGATGGGAAAAATGTTTCTTTTCCAGTATATGATGCAACAGAAGGACAAAGTGTCATAGACATTACCAAGCTTTATGGTGAAACGGGACTTTTTACCTATGACCCAGGGTTCTTGTCAACAGCTTCTTGTGAGTCTAAAATCACTTTTATTGATGGTGACGCCGGAATCTTGCGCTACCGTGGCTATGATATTGATGCCCTAGCAGAAAAAAGTGATTATCTAGAAGTAGCTTATTTACTTCTAAATGGTGAATTACCAAATGCTGCAGAAAATAAGAATTTTAAGCGCACCATTACCCTACACACCATGATACATGAGCAGCTGCACTTTTTATTCCGTGGCTTTCCCCGTGCCTCCCATCCTATGGCAGTTATGGCAGGAGCTGCTGCTTCACTTTCAGCTTTTTATCATGATTCGCTGGATATAAATATCCCTGAACAGCGCGAACTAGCTGCTTACCGGCTTATTGCCAAAATGCCAACATTGGCAGCTATGGCTTATAAATATTCTATCGGGCAACCGTTCATTTACCCGCAAAATGATCTTGGATTCTCTGAGAATTTCCTACATATGATGTTCTCAACACCGTGCGAAAAATATGCTGTAAATCCTGTTCTTGCCCGTGCTATGGATAAAATTCTGATTCTTCATGCCGATCATGAACAAAATGCCTCCACTTCTACTGTGCGGATGGCTGGTTCATCGGGTGCTAATCCGTTTGCCTGTATAGGTGCAGGTATAGCTTCACTTTGGGGGCCAGCACATGGTGGTGCGAATGAAGCAGTTATCAATATGCTGCGTGAAATTGGTGATGTAAGCCAGATTCCGGAATTTATCAAAAAAGTAAAAGACAAACAATCCGGAGTTAAATTAATGGGCTTTGGGCACCGTGTTTATAAGAATTATGATCCACGCGCAACTGTACTGCGTAAAACCTGCCAAGAAGTATTAGCAGAACTTGGAAAAATTGATGAGCCATTGTTAAAAATAGCTATTGAGCTGGAAAAAATCGCACTTTCTGACGAATATTTCGTTGAGCGTAAACTTTACCCGAATGTAGATTTCTACTCCGGTATTATTTACCGCGCTATGGGCATTCCGTCAAAAATGTTTACAGTGTTGTTTGCTGTTGCCCGTACTTCCGGCTGGATAGCACAATGGAAAGAAATGATGGAAGATCCGAAAAATAAAATTGGTCGTCCACGCCAGCTATTTACCGGCTCAGCTCCACGTCAATTTGTAACGCTTGATAAGCGCAAATAATTATTTGCGTTTAGTGGGTTTAGAGAAAAAATTGCAGAGATCCTTTAATGCGCATTCTGTGCATAGCGGGTTACGGGCTTTACAGACATACCGCCCATGCAAAATAAGCCAATGATGGGCATGCAGCTTCCATTTATCTGGGATTATTTTATCCAACGCCAGCTCTGTAGCGTCAGCTGTTTTGGTATTGCATAAGCCCAGCCTGTTCGCCACCCTGAACACATGGGTATCAACTGCAATGGTAGGATGTCCACGCGCACAATTAAGCCATACATTAGCAGTTTTGCTCCCTACTCCAGCCAAAGTTATAAGTTTTTCTCGTGATTCAGGAATTTTTCCGCCAAACTCTTCTAGTAATTTTTTGCTTAATAGAATTATATTTTGTGCCTTGCTATTAAACAGACCAATAGTTTTAATATAGTTTTTTAGCTTTGTTTCACCAAGCTCCAGCATTTTTTCCGGTGTATCTGCAACTTCAAATAACGACGGAGTAGCTTTGTTTACTCCAGCATCAGTTGCCTGAGCAGAAAGTACTATTGCCACCAGTAAAGTGAAGTCATTAGTAAAAAACAGTTCGGTCTTTGGTTCTAGATTTACTGCACTTAAACGACTAAAAATTTTATCTATTTTTTGTTGATTCATTGAGTATAGTAAGCAGAAGTCAGCTGGTAAAAAGGATATGGCTAATGATAAAGCACAGAACAAAACCTATCATATACACACTAACATTGTTACTGTTTTTTATCCAGAAACCTGTTTACGCAGACAGTGTGTATATTGAAGAGCTTACGACTTCTGAAATTAGAAATAAAATTGATTCTGGAACAAACATAGCCATTATTCCTACCGGCGGCAGCGAACAAAATGGCAGACACATGGTTATCGGTAAACATAATATTATCGTGCGTTATACAACAGGAGAAATTGCCAAAAGACTTGGCAACGCATTGGTCGCACCTGTTGTTGCTTATGTGCCGGAAGGAAGTATTGAGCCGCCTGAAGGTCATATGCAATATGCAGGCACAATTTCTGTAAAAGAGGAAACCTATACAGCCCTACTGGAAGATATAACAGCAAGCCTCAAGCAGCATGGCTTTAAGGTTATT